>DCBD01000129.1:45897-46498 GCA_002313355.1 Opitutia bacterium UBA1116
CATTTCAAATTCTTTCCAGCCAAGCAGGCATTCTTCAACGAGTACCTCATGCACGGGTGAGAGCTCAAGGCCCTTAGCTGCAATACTTTCAAACTCTTCCTTGTTGTAGGCAATGCCACCGCCTGCGCCGCCAAGAGTGAAACTTGGGCGCATGATAATGGGATATTCGCCAATGTCCTGAGCAGCTTCGCGGGCCTCTTCCATAGATTTCACTAAGTGAGAACGTGGCACGTCGAGCCCGATTTTCTCCATAGCTTCTCTGAACAGAGAGCGATCTTCGCCCTTTTTGATGGCATCCTGATTAGCGCCGATGAGGCGTACGCCATAGCGTTCGAGAATGCCTTGACTGTCGAGGTCCAGGGCAAGGTTGAGGGCAGTCTGGCCGCCCAGTGTTGGCAGCAGCGCATCGGGGCGCTCTTTGGCGATGATTTTTTCGACAATATCAACGCTCAAAGGCTCAATATAAGTGGCATCGGACAATTCAGGATCCGTCATGATCGTGGCCGGATTGGAGTTTACCAGAACGACCCGGTATCCCTCCTCGCGTAAAGCTTTACAGGCTTGAGTGCCACTGTAGTCGAATTCACATGCTTGGCCAATA
>DCBD01000129.1:46818-47240 GCA_002313355.1 Opitutia bacterium UBA1116
GCTTGGCCAATAACGATAGGGCCGGATCCGATGATTAAGATACTCTCAATATCTGTTCGTTTGGGCATTAAATAAGAGTTGTGCCATCCTCAGCGCACGAGCGCAAGCGTTATTATCCGCAAGCTAGAGATCTTGCGATTAAAAATCATTAAATTTTATCAATCAATAGCTTATGGTCTATTGTGCAACGAGTGAGGAGAGTTTGAATATCGGTAAAAACATCGCCATAACAATGCCTCCAATAATGATCCCCAAGGTCGTGATGAGAAACGGTTCAATAAGTGAAGAAAGCGAATCGATGGTTGAGTTGACTTCAATGTCGTAGAAGTCTGCGATCTTGTTCATCATATCGTCAATATTGCCGGACTGCTCACCGGCTTTGGACATGTGCCCCACTAGTGAAGGGAAGTAAGAGGCTTCGG
>DCBD01000158.1:0-150 GCA_002313355.1 Opitutia bacterium UBA1116
GATATCGCATGATCTTCTGCTTTTGATATTGACCTCAAGCCGAAAGCCGATGTTGTTAAGGCTCACACCCTTCGGAGGGATGCCAGAGCGGCCGAATGGGCGGCATTGGAAATGCCGTGTGCTGGAAACGGTACCGAGGGTTCGAATCCC
>DCBD01000158.1:464-9738 GCA_002313355.1 Opitutia bacterium UBA1116
CGAGGGTTCGAATCCCTCTCCCTCCGCCACTTTAAAGAAGTAACACGCGCATTGAGCCGTGCTTATCTTCTTTAATGTAGAAAAATTCGATGCCTGATTTTCGGCGGCAAAGCTTTAGCAAATTAGTTATAATGAGCACACTTACTCAATAAAGGAACTGCATTATGACCATAATAAGCCAAAGCAAAGCCAAAACTTTTTACAAGGCACTCCTCGAAAAGAATCCAGAATATGAGGGTACCTTTTTTGTCGGAGTCAAAACAACAGGCGTTTTTTGCAGGCCCACGTGCCCAGCCAAAAAACCTAAATTCGAAAATTGTGAGTTCTTTTTAACAGCACAAGAAGCCTTACTAGCATCGTTTAGGCCATGCAAACGTTGCCACCCCCTATCAGACCCAGGCAGTCCATCAAAGCTGATACAAACATTGATTGATGCTGTAGAGGCTAATCCCGAAAAAAGATGGAACACCCAAGACTTTCAAGACCTATCCGCTGATGAATCAACGGCACGCCGGCATTTCAAAAAAAGATTTGGCATGACCTTTGTAGAGTATGCCAGAGCACGGCGTATGGGCATTGCCTTTAAAGAAATCCGCGAGGGGAAAAAAGTCATCGATACTCAGCTGAATACAGGCTATGAATCGAGCAGCGGGTTTCGGGATGCGTTTTCCAAAATCATGGGAGCTGCACCGAGCAAGCTAAAGGACCCAGCAACGATACTCAAGACAGCCTGGCTCGACACCCCGCTTGGCCCCATGCTTGCCATTAGCGATGATGATGGGCTCTATTTATTAGAATTTGTAGACAGACGTGGTCTCGAAAAAGAAATTGAAAAACTACGAGCCAAGCAAAAGGCCATGATCATCCCCGGCTCGACAAAGCCCATAACGTCCATTACACGTGAATTGAAGGCATACTTCGCTGGAAAGTTACAAACCTTTGAAACACCCATTCACCTCACAGGAAGCCCCTTTCAAAAAACCGTGTGGGAAGCATTAATGAAGATTCCCTACGGAACAACGAAGAGCTACCTAGCCCAAGCACACACCCTTGGTAAAGAAAAAGCAGTCCGAGCGGTGGCAAACGCCAACGGTGCAAATCAGCTCGCCATCATTATCCCCTGCCACAGAATCATCAACAGCAACGGCGCGCTAGGCGGCTACGGTGGCGGCTTAACACGCAAACAATACCTTATAGACCATGAGCTCAAAAACAGAAAAAAGCACTGACGGCAAAACCCGCTGCTTTGGCGGAAAGCCAGGTCAAACGCTGTATGCAGACTACCATGACACGGAATGGGGCATCCCCCTTCACGACGACAAGCGCCTCTTTGAAATGCTCATCCTTGAAGGCGCGCAAGCCGGCCTCAACTGGGAAACCATCCTAAAAAAGCGCACCGGTTACCGTAAAGCCTTCCACCATTTCAACCCCAAGAAGGTTGCCGCTATGAGTGACGATGAGCTCGAAGCCCTCCGTGAAAATCCCAACATCATTCGCAATCGATTGAAGATTTACGCAGCGCGCAAAAACGCGCAGATCTTCCTTGATATCTGCAAAGAATTTGGCTCGTTTGATGCTTATGTTTGGAGCTTTGTCAACGGCAAGCCCATCATCAACCACTGGAAAACGGCAGAAGCCGTCCCCACAGCAACCCCCGAAAGCGAGGCCCTCTCTAAGGACCTTAAAAAACGCGGGATGACATTCGTTGGCCCCACTATCATGTATGCCTTCATGCAGGCTACCGGCATGGTCAACGATCACCTCACCACCTGCTGGCGCTACGGCAAAAAATAATTTTCAATTTCAAAAACATAAAGCAACCCTATGAACAAAGAAGAAATCGGACTCAAACGCATCCAAGAAATTCTTGGACCTGAAGCACACAAACTCATTGAAAGGTTCTCAAATATTTCTGAGGACTTTGCCAAATACGTCGTCGAGCTCGCCTATGGAGACTTTTACGCCCGCGATGGCTTAAGTGATAAAACGCGCGAAGTTGCGGCCGTCTCAACCCTCATCAGCCAAGGCAACACAGGCTTGCCTCTGAAGGCCCACATACGCGGCATGCTCAACGTTGGCCACACCCAGCAAGAGGTCATCGAGCTCCTCCTCTTCCTCATCCCCTACATCGGCTTCCCCCACATCGTCGACGCCTTCATGACCGCAGAAACGGTTTTTAATGAGATGTGATTAATGGAAGTCACTAGAAAATGGCCTTAGCTCCTAAATAAACAACCTGAAAATAGTTTTTAAGATTAATAAATAATCTACAATAACCGAAAAGTATCAAATAAAGGTAAGAAGTAAAATTAACAGTCAGATCTAAAAGATATAAAAACTTACTAAATACCTGTCATGCTTTGAATATTAGCCATTAACTATTTCAGTCTCTACTCCCAAAGAGATCTGTACCATGAAGAAAGTAGACCCAATCCAAATTTCTAATTTACCATTAAAAGAATGGGCGAAATCAAAGTCTAGATTGCTTGTACTAGGAAAGTACCCTGATTATATTAAACTGGCAAAAAGTTTAGAAGAAAAGGAAATTAGTCTAGACTACTTTTATCTTCCATCTAGAGAGTGGGATTCGTTAAGCCGTAACGATCGGTGGAAACGGAATAAAGACTTTATCAGCGAAAAAATACGCAATAGTAAATGTGTTATAATAATTTCAAACTATATCAGTAGCCTAGATGAAGTAGATGGACAATTACGCGATGAACTTGACTATTTAGTGGAATTAGGGTATCATATTGAGGATGGATTTAAGGTCGTCAAATGAATAAAGAACCAACAATTGAAATAATACTACTAGAGGGTTTTGCCAAAATTATTACTGAAGCCGCAGAGAAATTCTATGAAGGTAAAGACTCCTCCATGATAGAACTGCTCGAGCCATTACCTTCTTTTCTTGAGCTTGGGGGATTAGAGGATGATCAATTAAGATACTCCTTACTGACAAAAATAGAAGAAAACTTAAAAGAAAACGGAGAAGCAGTAAATTTTTGGATTTTATATTCCCAAGACAAGAGGGTAAACGAAGGTCATTATATCTGCGAAGAAAGCGACGAAAAATGGAGTTTTGGAAAAATCGTGAATGGGAAAATCTCAGAAAAGAGGACCTTTGATGATATTTTTGAAGCAACTGCAAATTTTGCCTTATCTGAAAGCATTTCTATTTGCCAGCGAAACAGTTCAAAGATCGAAGAAGAAGCAGTAGTAAGTGAGTCAAGATATCAAACTCGAACTCTTTGACTTGCCTTACATAGCCTGAAAGATTATTTATATTCTATCAGAGTTACTTTTAGCTTTAGCTATTTTCTAATCCTAAGGATCGATGTCTTCATCAGCTACATTAGCAATTTTGAGTTTTTGTGAAATATAATGCCCTTAAGGATAATTTCTTATTCTAGTCAGATCCAGCCTTTCACTCTGTCTGCGCAGATATTTTTGGGGCAGCACCATTGGGGTGAGATGCCCTGATCTGAATGGTAACCTTCTAATCGTATACTATCGGAAAAAGAGGGCTTAATACCCTAACCCAAGGGCTATCGTAAGGGTCCGGGAGGCCGGGTAGGTTATGTTGGGGATTTGGCTTATTGTCGTGTTATGGATGTCGTAAATTAAGTGTTATTATTTAATGGAATAATTAATAAGATATGTGTTTTTAGGCGTTTTTGTTTATGCATTAATGCTTATTAGGTATTCTTAGGAATTTTTATTTCGTTGGTTATGAGGGGGTTGGGATTTAAATATATTTTTTTATTGAATTGTGTTTTGTTTTGGGAAAGATTCAGGGTGATTGAAGTCATTATTTGACTGATTCGATTAGCATAGAATAACACGTAATAACCTGGAAAAATGAAAAAGAGACTACTGATGGGCGTCGTCGGGTGCTTGGCTTTAAGTGCCTTGGCCTCCGATGATGAAGACAATGAATGGGCTTTGACGCAATACGGTGATCAAGGAGCCCTTGTTCAATATGATGATGTACGGGTAACGGGAACGACTCATGGCGTGGCCCTTGACGAAGAGACCGTTAGAAACCTGGAAGAGCGTGGCCTTATTGTGCGTACGGCACTCAACCTTCCTGAAGTTCGCGACTATAGAGAATTGAGTGATCTCATCCAAGTGTTTGAGAACCCTCAACGGATGGCGGCCCTCTTCACTGAAGTTTGTGATGCTGTTTTAAAGCATACATTGAATGCCATGGATGCCATGGAGGCGGCTCTGAGAAATATCTCAACAGAAAAAAGGCCGTACTCAGATAAGAGTTCATTGGAACACTGGAAGTCTGAGTTAGCGCGCATGGCAGGCAAAACAAATGATGAAGCCATAAAGTATACTGCAGAGCTGCAGGCTAAGATCGATGCATTGACTGAGCTGTCGAATGCCTACACAGCGTGTAAGGCGAGGATCAACGCATTCCTTGAACAAATGCGTGAGCTCAATGAGGACGTCTTAGCAGATTGCGGTATGCATGGAAGACGCTTTGAGCTGCTCCGAGCGGTCGTCTTTGAAATGCGCGACTTCCGTAGGTGTCTCCTAAGCTCAGCTGCATTCGAAGCCTTTGGCTCCGTCAAAAGAGTATTGGAGCATTTTGATCGTACGATGCTGCTCGTCACTCCTGTTGTCGTTGCCACGTTAGAAACGGGCGTCCACACAGAGGTCCAAGATACAGACGCTGCGGACAACCCACGTATGGCTTATGATGCCGTCGAAGGTGACAATGAGCGTGTGCTCGCCCTTGCAAGTGACTGCTATAAGACACTCAACGAGTACCTTAAATGCATGATCAAAGGCCTTGATAGCTTTCAACCTAAAAATGAAAAGCAACGCAATGCTGTTGCACGTCTCGTCACCGTCTACAATGAGGTTGAGGATTTCTTGCGCGTTTACGCTTATTGCTTATCGCAGAAATCCTCGCTAGGTCTTGCCGTATTGCTCGCGCATAAAGAAAGCCTCTTCTCTGGATTGAAGCTTGCCAATCGCCTACCAGAAAGTAGCGAGTTTAACTTCCAACTAGATCCTAGAAACTCGGCCAACTTCATCAGCACCTTGATGGAGCAATTCTGCGAGAAAGTTCATGAAGCATTTGTTAGGCTCAAAGCCGATGAAATCTACCGTGAATTTGCGCTCAATAGGTTTAGCCCAGGTGGGTTTTGGCAGGTTGCGCTTGCTGAAGCAGCTAGAGTGCAAGCTGAAGCACGTGAGTACGCAGAAGAAACTGGAGATGCTCGCCTTCTCCTTACGGATGGAAGCGACGCACCTTCACCTTATGCGGACCCCATGCAGGCAGCACTCACTCGTGGAGGAGACCGATTCGCGGAAGTCATGGATGATGCAGACATGGGCGTTTGTGTTGAACTCTGCGATGATGATGATACCGTCATGGACGACGGTGATCTAGATGTCAATGCCTCGACAGCCCAGTGGCTCGCAGACCGATGGAAAGCCAACAACCAAGCAGATGCACCCTACGGGCTTAATGCATTCCTTGAGCAAGTACGACGTGCTTGGGACTACCTCCCTCCAGCTGCAGTCGCACTCTTTGTGGCCCAGGTAAACGGCTACGGGAAACAAGCTGGGTAAGGCTTCTCCTCAAAAGTGTCTTCAAAAGCATTATAATCTTAACGACGAAACCCTTCTCTTAAAGAGAAGGGTTTTTTAAATGTTTACGATTTCAATAACCGTGGGACTGAGCCGTACCTGGCTCACCGCCTAATTTAAGCGACAAACTTAAACTTGCGATTGCGTGGCCTGCTTGGGCGCTTGGTGGGGCGATTGCCAGAGCTTGTGGGCTTGCTGCCTTCGCCGCCTTTGCCTTCGCTTTTACGTGGACCGCCGCTGCCGTTGCGCGACTGAAAACCACCACGGCTCTTAAACTTGCCACCGCCCTTGCCTGAAAAATGGCCACGACGCTTATTACCAAAACGATTACCACCGCCACGACGGGAGAAACGACGCTCACCCTCTTCATCTTTGGAGGAATATTTCTCGGGATGGAGCATGCGATCGATCGCTTTCCACTTGGCGTTGTCCTGAGGGGTGATGAAGCAGAGCGCTGCACCCGTAGCCCCCGCGCGCGCCGTACGGCCGATGCGGTGGATGTAATCCTCAGGACATGTGGGCACGTCGTAATTGATCACGTGGCGGACATGAGGAATGTCTAGACCGCGGGCTGCAACATCTGTTGCGACCAAGATGCGGTACTTCTCGTTGCGGAAGGCACGCAAGACGCGATCCCGCTTGTTTTGACGTAAGTCTCCGTGGATGGCATTGGCCTCGTGATGCTTCTTCGTGAGGCGCTTGGCGAGAACATCAGCGCCGCGCTTTGTCTTGACGAAGATAATCACCGAGCCTTCACGCTCTGAAAGCTCATCGAGCAGGCGGCCGTACTTCTCCTCATCGGCGAGGCGAACTGCTTTGTGATCGATGTTGCCCTGGATGGAGATCTTAGGCTCGATCGCGATGTGCTGTGGATCTTTTAAATACTTTTGTGCTAAGCGGAGGATCTGCTTGGGCAAGGTAGCCGAGAACATGAGTACCTGGCGATGCTTGGCAATGTGCGGGAGAATCGCCTCAAGCTGGATGCTGAAGCCCATGTCTAGCATGCGGTCCGTCTCGTCGAGGACGAGGAAGTTGGCGTGATTGAGCTTGAGGGTACCGCGCTCTAGATGGTCGTAGATGCGGCCTGGCGTGCCGACGATAATGCGGGGCTTGCGCTTGAGGGCCTTGATCTGTTTGAACATCGGCTCACCGCCGATGAGCAGTGCTGAACGCAAGGCCTCTTGGCTTTGTAAAAGCTGATTGATGATGCCCATGACCTGAACTGCAAGCTCGCGCGTTGGCGTTAAGACCAGGGCGGCTCCTTCGTCAGAAGTCATGAGGTGTTGAATCAACGGTATGGCGAAAGCTGCCGTCTTGCCGGTGCCCGTTTGAGCGGAGGCTAAGATGTCATGCCCGTCGATGATGATTGGTATTGCTTGGGCCTGCACAGGCGTTGGCTCTGAGTACCCCATCTGTACGAGGGCCGTATTGAGTGCTGGCGTTAAATTAAATTGCTGAAATGTGTTCATAAATCCCCTAAATCCCTAAAGATAACGAAACGGGAAGTGCACTGGGATAGCGCACTTCCCGTTCGCCATTAAGTAACTTAATTAAACTAGAGCTTAGCCTTGAAGCTGCAAGTCTATAGCGCAGGTCTTACCGTTTTTACCGCTTTCGAGCTCGTAAGTGACTTTTTGACCTTCGTCGAGACGGGAAATACCCGAACGCTCGACTGCGCTGATGTGTACAAATACGTCTTTTCCACCTTCTTCTGGCTCAATGAACCCGTATCCTTTGGTTGCATTGAACCACTTTACCGTACCGTTTTGCATTATATTTTGTATCCTTTAGTCTTCTTGTATTTTATTTATTTGTAGCGATACAACAGCACCTTTGCTAGTGTATCGAAGCATATTCAGACCATTTGTTCTCATCAAAGAACATTTGAATCTTCAATAACTCGCAGGTACTATTTCAGGAAATGAAAGCGCTGTAAAGCCTTCTTTTTAAGAAATTTAAAAAGCCAGTTGACGTTTATTAAGAAGGAGTTCAGGTTTTTGCTATGCAGTATCCAAGAATTGGCGTTGGGGTGCTTATTCAGAATGAGCATGGCGAAGTGCTCTTCGGGAAGCGGAAAAATGCCCACGGTGAGGGCTCCTGGGCTTTCCCTGGAGGGCATCTTGAATATGGGGAGACGCCAGAGGCTTGTGCGCACAGGGAAACCCTTGAAGAAACGGGACTTAGCATCGAAAACGTGCGGCGAATCACCTTCACTAATGATATTTTTGAGGCTGAAAACAAGCACTACATCACCCTCTTCATGGCGGGGCAAAGCACGGGCGGAACACCCCGCAACCTCGAACCCCACAAGTGCGATGCCTGGCACTGGTTCCCCTGGGGTCAATGGCCAAGCCCGCTATTTCTGACGATCGAAAACCTGCTCGGCCAACCGACAGCTCGCGAACACCTCGAGCTTTTTGCTACAGAGGCGCGGAAGGTCTTCGTTTAAGAGGAAAAAAGCTGTAAGTCTTAATAATAAAAGAAAAGGAAAGAAAAGGCCTCCGTCTTTTGACGGAGGCCTTGGTGTGTGTATCTGTGTGTGTCCCTTGTTAATCGTAGGGAAAATGTATGAATTCTAGGCTTTTAAGGGCTGCTACCCGATGAACATGGATTTTTTTAATATAGTTTAAAATCTTTGAAACATTCTCACTTCGATAGTCTACAGACAGCATCTTCATACAAAATGTTCCCTTAAAAGTGAAAAAATTAAGGATTTAGCCTGAAAGGGCTACTGAGAGCCCTCGTTTCATCTTTTTGCAAAAAAGAAGGCTAAAACTAGCTTACTTATTCTCGGAACAAAGATTGAGGCATCAAGGCGAACAAAGTAATTTATAAGTCATTTGAAATAAAACAATTAAGAATCATTACCGGGGGTTATTTTATAAAAATTAAATATTGACGGAACTTTAAATAAACAGATGATACTAACAAAAATACATAAAAACACTCATAATCAAAGTGGGTAATTTTAAATATAGGAAAATGAAAACAATTAATAAAATCATAGTATTACTAGGGCTTAGCTTAGCTCTATTTGAATCTAGTTCCGCTTTTGCATTACCCTTTATTGGCAAGGGCAAGGGCCAAAAGCAAGTCGATGCCCAGTATGGACGTGGTCATGACGTGACCAAGAGCATCACTGAAGATCTTATCGAGCTTGCGCTTATAGCTCAGTTCCGTGATTTGATAACTGAAGACAATGAAAATAATCAGTACAATGGCACCCTTCAAATGTTACGGGCCTATTTTAATGCGCACAACGATCGTGAGTATAATGCAGGCAACCAATATGGAGTACAGTACTATCCTTTTCTAAGAGAACTTCCTAATAACACGAATCTTCAAGCTTTTACTGAAGAAGTTACCTGGGTACGGGCCATGTATGGCAAACTTCGGGTAGAACAAATTCTCAATCTTCTCAGAAACTATTTTAGAGAGGATTCATACGACAATTTTATACTAGGTCAAAATATAGACTACTACATGCAAGCTGCAATCCGTAGGATTCTTGACTTTGTTGTCTACAGAAATGACCTAGACGATGCACCTGAAATTGACGAAGCAACTCAAGATGCACTTGTTGGACTTCTGCGCCAAGCTGCAAACGATATCTTTGGTCAACTTGATCTAGCTCACCGCATTGCTCCAGGAGCCTTTACCCTGG
>DCBD01000001.1 GCA_002313355.1 Opitutia bacterium UBA1116
GGATGAGAAGAATCATCACCATATTCAGCAATTCGAACCCAGCGCTATTAACCATCTGAGCTAAGAGCGGAATGCTACCCATCAACACAACAGCAATCACCCCACCCCATACGCTAGAAAGGCGAACACCTAAAAGGTACGTTAAGAAAAGAAGGACAAAGGCAAGCCCTGCATTCAGGAAAAAAGCATTCTCCAGGCGATAACCAGACCCATCATGCAGCAATGAGACTAAAAAAGGGAAGAACGATGGCCGCTTATCAACATACCCGCCTAACAGCATATAAACTCCATCAAGCTCATGAGCACGCACGGGGACAGAAACCTCACGCATCTCGTGCATACTTAAAGATGTAGCTACAAGGGTAGGCTCATCCATAATAATTTTATATTCTTTGGCATCATGGAGATTTAAAAAATATCCCATCACAAGAATGAGCAATGCTACAGCATAGTGCTTGCGTGTGCGTAAACGCTCCCAACCTCTCCACGAAGAGTCAATAACACACCACCATGCATAAATAAATAAACTAAAAGTAATAAGCAACACCCAGTAGCCAGCATGTTGAACCATGCTCAAGCTAAGCTCAGGGGAAAAGCCCCACTGCCCCACTACAAAAGAAATAATACCGATGACAGCAAATAGGGCTAATTTCATGAAAATGATACTTAACGAATACGTACAAATAAAAAAGCCACTTGTCTCCGTCGAGCTCAAGTGGCTTTTCTCTTAAAACTAGAGAAGGAAGTCTAGGCTAGTAGGAGTATTCAACCTTCATACCACCTTTAGTACGAACTTGAAGGGTACCACCAGACTCTTTGATAACCAGTGTTTTATAGGACTCACCAGCAACAGGCGTAATATCATTAAAATAGACGCCTTTTAGCTTGTTGTATTTACAGCTTGATACACCATTTTCGAGGATGTACTGCTGACCGGCCGAGGCAACTTGACGCAAGTTGTTAATGATAGCCTTGCGACGTGATTCTTCACGAACCTTGTTAAATGCAGGAACAGCCATCGCGGCAAGCAAACCGATGATGACCACAACAATCATGATTTCGACAAGTGTGAATCCTTTTCTGATTTTATTTTTCATAGGGATTAAGTCTATTTGTAGTTTAGAGGATAATTTTGACGCGGGGCCAAGTGAGTCATGAGATAGTTGAAACTCAGAGAAACAATACGTCAAAAGAAAATGTAGAACTTCTCTAGGGGTTTCTTGGGCATAATCCTAGATCAAAGGTCTAGCACTGACAAGTAAAAAATATCGAAAAATAAGAGTGCTTAATCATTAAGGAAATAAACACAAAAGCGAAACCCTATAGTGCGACTACGCGACTGCTTACCAAAATCAACTAGAGGCACTTGCTCTAGAATTTGGGGCAAATCCTCCATACTTCCACCAATGACAGCTGCAGTCTCTAGTGAAGGATCTGCGTCAAGCCATTCAGCAACATTACCCAACAAATCATACCCCCCATGAGCATTAGGGGATTTAGTACGAATAGGATGCGTCTTAATACCGCTATTGGTAGCATTCCAAGTTTGTGATGAAATGTCAGAGTCATTAACTTGACCTAGTGCATCACGAAACAAGCGCTCATCTGGAAGTTCTACAGGCCTCCCAATACACCATGCAAGGTATTTGCAAAAACGCGTTGCCTCTTCCCATGAAACAGAGTCTACAGGGAGATCATCTCCAACGTGCCGACTCGGATTACTTGCCATAACCAAGCGAAACAACCCTTGAGGCATCTCAGCATTAAAAAGCTTCCTATCTAAGACTCCAGGGACAGCCATTAACTGGCCATAGACAGCATTAAGAATAGCCTTCAAGTTTCCTTTACGAGACATCAAATACTCAATTTTCTCTGCCAAAACTGACTGCTCCTGAACGACCAAAGCATATTCTTTCTGAAAAACCATCCACAGATTGTCTAATTCATTAAGATGCTTTGTTGCAGCCTCAACATCTCTATGCGCTAAAGCGATATCTAGCTTGGACAGCTGATCCTTTAAAGATTGTAGTGATGTTTGGCTGAGAGCCAACTGTTCTGCATGCCGCAAACTAGAAATACGACTCGAAGATGCATAGCGAGACTTTGGGTATTTTTGATTGAGCTCTTCCTGTAAAGCTCTAGCAGAGGCATAAGCCTGGGCAGCATTCTGATAGTTTCCACTCTTTTCATACTCCTCAGCTTGCTTAACAACGCTCAAAAAATGCGCATGAAGACCAGCGGCTTCTATGGTTTGAACATCACGAATAAGGGCATTCAAGCGAGCAAAATCAACGTAGCGAGTGTTCTTATAGTCTGTATTAATGCGCTCCTGAAGAACAGTAGCAGTCTGAAAAAGCTTTTTGGCCTGGTCCCCATCCCCTATATCTAACGCCTCACGAGCTGCTCGCTCTGCCGTATAACTCTCTATCGACAAAGGCTCCGCTTCAAGGTCCTGAATAATGCGACTCAAACGAATGGGCCTCCCATAGTCTGCTGCTTGACTCAAAGGGTATTGCTCATTAATTTCTTTTTGCAAATAAGCAGCCTGATACAAAGTATTAATAGCTACATCCTTGTCACCCTCAGACAGAGCACTGCGCCCAACACGCTCAAGTTCAAGGCTTTCCTCGAGAAGGACATCTGCTTGCTCATTTTGCAACAATTCCTCAAGCCTCTTTAAGCGGCCAATAGCATCAATGTCTACCCTTCCTAAACGCTCAACATAAGCACGTTGCAAACGAATAGCCTCTTCAAGCATCAGGGCATGCTCTGCATTAAGAGTATCGCCTTGCTCTCTAGAGCCAAGAAAAGCTTGTTCCAAGCGCTCACTCTCAATAAGGAGCTGAGCAAGTCCTTCGTCTTCAACACTTTCATCAAAAGACTCACTCCTCCATGATTCGTCCATATCTACTCGTTTAGGGCCTAGTCTAGAAATCCAGACAATAAGGCCCATAATAAATACGAAAACAAAAAAATAGCTCAGTATTCGACGCAAAAGTTTGTTTTTCTCATCAGAATCCATCACTCTAGGGGAAGGTTGTGGATAGTTTACATAGCCGACAAAAAGAATGCAAATGTTTAAACAAATCACTGTTTTTGGCCCAGGGCTTTTGGGCGCATCTGTCTTACAAGCTGTTCATAAACATGGCCTCGCAAAACGCAAGGTCGCCTGGGAGCGCGACCCCAAACGAGCCAAGCTTTGCAGTGAACAGCCCTGGTGTGATGTAGCTTTCACGGACATAAGCAAGGCTATCGAAAGTGCTGATTTCATTGTCATGGCTACACCCGTCGATACGATTGTTGATCTACTCCGAAAAATAGGCCAACACATCCAACCAGGAACACTCGTAACTGATACAGGAAGCACCAAGGTACTAATCTGTGATGAGGGCCATCATGCGATCCAAGACCCTGCACACTTTATCGGCTCACACCCCATGGCTGGCTCAGAAAAATCGGGCTTTGAGCATTCAAGCGAAACACTTCTTGAAGGCCGTACATGCCTAGTCACCCCCTTACCTCAAAGCGATGAAGCTGCAACAGAAAAAATCGTCCATTTCTGGGAAGCCCTAGGAATGCAAGTAACCTGCCTCTCACCCCTTGCCCATGATGATGCTGTTGCCCATATCAGCCACCTACCTCAAATATTAGCATCCACTCTCTGCGCCTATCTTGAAACATGCGAACCCCCTTGGCATCGATTTTCAGGAAGCGGCCTTCGAGACACTACACGCATTGCAGGCAGTCCTCCAGACCTCTGGAAAGAAATCCTCCTTCAAAACAGAACTCACGTCCTTCAAGCCCTTGAAGGCTATGAAAAGTCAATCCGCAGCCTTCGTACGGCCCTTTTTGAAAATGATCCTGCCAAGCTACTTAAAGTCTTAAAGCAAGGCAATGTCTACCGCGACAAGCTAGACCGTTATATCAAGCACCAAAACCCAAGTTTATGACAGCATCTTTTCCCATAAAGCCATTTACGGAAAGCATCCAGGCAAATGCCACACTCCCTGGTTCAAAAAGCATCACAAACCGAGCTCTTCTCCTAGCAGCACTGAGTACAGGTGGCACTCGCCTTGATGGTGCTTTATTCAGTGAAGATACAGAGATTATGGCCGAATGCCTCCATCGACTAGGTTTTGGCGTCCGCAAAGATCCCGCAGAAAAAACACTTTTTGTCCAAGGCCAAGGAGGAAAAATTCCAAATGCCCATGCAGAGCTTTACTTTGGCAATGCGGGAACCGCCGCACGTTTTGTAACAGCACTGTGTGCACTGCATCCTAATGGAAAGTATCATCTCGATGGCTCCGAAGCAATGCGAGAGAGACCGATGAAAGGCCTTCTTAAAGCATTGGAAGAGCAGGGAACATCCATCTTATTCCATGAAAAACCAGGGCATTTTCCTCTCACACTCTCAACGCAAGGTCTCCAAGGCTGCTCCCTATCCCTAGACCCTTCCTCTAGCAGTCAACTCCTTTCAGCGCTTCTCATGGTGGCCCCCTATATGAAAGCCCCCCTTGTGCTAGAGCTTGAGCGAGAAACGGTCTCAAAGCCATTCGTTGCGATGACAATAGCCATGATGGAAGCCTTTGGCTATACAGGGCTATCTCAACCCTCTTCAACAACCTACACAACGAACGCACAAATACCTTATAAAGCACCTAAATCCTACTCCATCGAGCCTGATGCTACGGCTGCTAGTTATTTCATGGTACTGCCGCTTATTACAGAGGGATCTATCACCATTCAATCAACAGGCCTCGTATCCCTTCAGGGAGACATTCACTTTGCAAGTATTCTTGAACAACTTGGCTTCGCCATTGATCGTTCCAACAATAACTGGACATTTTCACACAATGGCACACTACCAGAGACTCACCTCTACTTTGACTTTAACCCAATCTCAGACACATTCCTCACATTGGCAGCATTAGCCCCCCTACTCAAAACACCCATCACGCTGAATGGCCTTGCCCATACACGCCTTCAAGAAACAGACCGCATTAACGCTATGGCAACAGAGCTCGAGCGCCTGGGCCAAGAAGTCAAGACCACAGAGGACAGTCTCACAATCGCACCTAAGCCACTTCGTAGCGCCACGATTCAAACCTATAAAGACCATCGAGTCGCTATGAGCTTTGGAATTCTCGGTTCTCATAACCTCAACAAAGACGGCACTCCTTGGCTCTTCATTGAAGATCCTGGCTGTTGCTCAAAGACATTTCCCAATTTTTTTGAAGTACTTGCTAACCTGCGTGAATCCTCCTAATTCAATAATTAGATGACATCGCAAGATTTTATTATTATCGCCATAGATGGAGGAGCCGCCTCGGGAAAATCAACAACCGCACGGGCACTCTCCGAAAAATATAAGCTTCTCCATGTAGACACTGGGAGCCACTATCGGGCACTCACCCAAGCACTCCTCAATGCAGGCCTTGAAAGTGCTAGCGAATCTCAAGTTCAAAACTATTTGAGTAAGCTAAACCTGGATGTTGATATTGAAAAGCGCACAGCTCACATCGTCCTCAACGACAAAAGGCTAAACTATTCAGAACTACGTAGCCCCAAGATAAACGAAACGGTCTCTTATTTTGCTGCAATGCCCTCTGTACGGAGTTACCTGTTAAATTACCAACGCAACCAAGCACATATTGCCAAAGAACATAACTTCAGCGGCCTTATCATGGAAGGGCGGGATATTGGGTCAGTCATTTTCCCCAGCGCCACCCTTCGCCTTTTCTTTTATGCGGATGAGGCAACGCGAGCTTCCCGTCGTCAAAAAGACGGCGAACAAGATGCCATCGCACAACGCGACAAACTCGATTCTCAACGCAAAGCAGCTCCCCTCACCTGTCCAGAAGGAGCCATCCAGGTAGACACATCATCAAAATCAATAGATGAAGTCATCCAAGCGATGAGCATCCTTATTGAAGATGCGTTAAAGAATGCAGTCCACCCATAAGTGCATTCAAGGCTTGAGCACGATGGCTAATCTTATTTTTAACGCGAGCGCCTAACTCAGCAAAAGTAGTATTATGACCATCCGGGATAAAGATAGGATCGTAGCCAAATCCCTGCTCACCGAGCATGTTCCTTGCAAGGGTACCCGAGCATTCTCCACGGAAAATATATTCTTCATCTTGAGTTAAAAGAATCATCACACAAACAAACCGAGCTTTGCGGTTTGTTTCGGAGCGTTCATCTACCTCGGCAAGTAATTCTGCACATTTGACCAAGCTGGATGCATCCGGGCTACCGTAACGGGCGGTATGAATACCAGGTGCGCCGCCTAGAGCATCGACCTCAAGACCACTATCTTCGGCAAGTACCCAAGCATCTTTGCCCAAAGAAGCCTTCAATGCCCTAGCCTTCAAGCGCGCATTCCCAATGTAATCAGGAGCATTTTCTTCAACAAAAGGCATACCTCCTGCAGTTTTTGCAGAAAGGACACAAATGGGAAGTGCTGCAGCCTCAAGCATCGTACGCACCTCAACAAGCTTTCCTTCATTAGATGAGGCAAAGTATAGCGCAATTTCTTTCATAAGTTGATGTAAGATTTTAAATACTTAAAGTGGGCCTGCCAAATGCACAGCAACACGACCGCCAGGCTGCTGCAAGCGAAGAACAGTAAGCTTGCCTGCCTCAACAGGCACCTGAAAGCCTCCTGGGAAGCCTAGGCCGTTAATCGTTACATGATGGACTCCTGGCCCCATCCAAAAATCAGCAATTTGAATATTATTCGGCAAAGTAAGCCAGCTACGCCTATCCGCCTGTTCAGTAACCACAGATGCAATGCCCACAATAAGCCCCAAAGTATCGTTTTGCCGATTGGCTTGATTCTGTAATTGATCTTTTATAATGAGTCTTAAAACCTGCCTAATCGCAATACCCACATAGCGCTCAACAAGCGCCCTAACGGCAAGCTCTCGAACATAACACACGGGTTCTGTTTTACCAATAAAAGTATCTTGAGCGAACACAGATGCACTCCAAGACTGCTGGACTTGAGGTGGATAATAAGGAAGAGCAACCGTATAAGAACGTTCTGTCCAAAAGATAGGTATAAAAATCTGCTCTTTTGCCTGAACAAAGCCTTGCTCTAAAATAACGAGTAAACGGCCTGCGCCCTGAGGGGTATGAAAAGCAGGAAGCTCTCGCCTAAATAGACGCTTAAAATGATCCCAGTCATCTATACGCTTAAGCTCACGAGCTAAACGCAAAACATGCTCTTGCAAGTAAGCATTATTGGGAAACATCTCTAATGCTTTTTTGTAAGCGATATAAGCATTATCAAGCTCTTCCAATCGATCCCAGATAACTCCCGTCAAATAAAAGCTAAAGGCATTTTGAAAAGAATTCTCAACGCGCTGAGCCGAAAAGCTCATTTGTGAAAGCAACTGCTGAAAATCATCTGAATTCTCGAGATTAATATTATACTTCTCAGCATCAGCACGCGCTTTTTCAATTTCATCTTGATGGCGACGAAATGCCGCTTGCTGCTCATTCTCTGTACGGCGAGCTTCTACGGCTGCCCCTTCAAGATTTCCTGATTCCAAATAATTAAGCATTTGAAATGTGTTTACAAAGATCTTTTCATAACCAGGCACTTGGTAGGGAATAGCATTATCATTGAGCGTTAAAGCTCCAGCATAAGCAAGCAATTGCTCAGGCCCTAAGGGGGGCTTTTTCCACTCATCACGAATCAACTGATAAGCTTCTTCATATTTCTGCTTACTCACATCCCTCTCACCACCCAAGCTGGCGACGCGCCCAGCTTCCTCAAAATAAAGAACACGATCTACTGAGTCCTCATGCTTAGCAAGATCCTGAAGAGCAAGCGCAGTATCGCCTTCAGCCACGGCCTCTTTTACAGAGCGCATTTGGTAGGGATAGCTAATAATCAAGCTCGGTGTTGAACAACCGGCACCCAAACCTATCGTCAACACTACAAAAACTCCAAGAACTACCTGCCGCCAAATTATCATATAATACAGGATCTAGGCTAAACCCAATGCTTGCGCTGTCAATTCAAGCCGGTCCTCATGTACTAAAGGTGTCTTTGCAGAAGACTCCTTGCCCGCTCACGCAAGCCTTCACTGAGCCAGGCACCCTCCTCACTCAAGTAAGCCTGAACAAAAGCCTGCAAAACACCAGCCTGGTCTGACTTAGGGTCCGTATCACGCATCGGAATGAGGAGCTGAGCAATCACATTAAGCCAGGAATCCAATAACTCCTCTGAAAAAACTTTGTCTTCAAAAAGCGCATCCAGCGTCTCTACAAAGGTTTCTACAATTGCCATATCGATTTGCCCATCAAGCTCTGCAGAATTCATAGCAAGCTCGATAAACTGACGCAATACAGCCGCATGCTCTCCTGAATTTTCTCTTGCACGACCACCCAATTGTTGAATTTCAGCAATAGTCCTTTGTATCCTTGCTTGAGCCCACTCGACATACTCCTGCGCATAAACGACAATCACAGTAGTCGTTCCATTCTCGTGGGTCTCCACCTCAACAGACTCGAAGGGAAAGCTCGGGCACCCACAACCACAAGGACATGGACCAAACCCCATAAGGCCTACCCAAACACTCAACATTAAAAGTAAAAAAGGAATGAAGACCGCCCTAAAATAAAACATATAAAAAATGATCAGACTGTAGCCTCAGGCTCAAGCTCATTCTTAAAAAATTAAGCCATCTCCATGTACTTTTTCAAATACCACTCCCCCTTAGCATCATCCACCTCCTTAAGTGCATCCAGCAAATGGCTTCTTAATGACTCGGGTAAAAAATCTTCGCGAGTAAGTAACGACCACACGCGAATAATGTTAACCCGTGTTTCATCGGTCTTAGCAGCCTTAAAAGCATCTACAACAGCGCCTGCAGCCTGTTCAGCAAACGGGACCTCAAGAGCTCCTGCAATCAGGGCTGCCTCTAAACCACTCCACCCAAGCGCTTGAACTGCATTGTCCTTAAAGGCAATCAACTCAATCAAGCGCTTTGCAATAGGGTTTAGTCGAGAAGTTGGTACCCTATCTTTCACTCCTAGTAAAATACCGTAAACACGGCCAAAAACACCAAGCCATAAAGGCTCTGATTTGCGCGACTGAATCAACGTATCTAGGCGATCATAATAATCCTCTCGCTCTGCCACAGAAAGTCGAGGAAACGCAACAAAGGAAACTAACCCCTCTAAAACAACAGACCACAAGCCAAGAGACATTGATCGAGTTAACTTCTTACTGAGCATTTGCGTCATCACATTCCAGGCCTGATCCAAACACTCCTTAGGCATATACCCCAAGCCTAATAACACGTCTAAAAGGCCTAAAGCACGTAAAGGAAGCTTTTCCCTATTCTGACACACATCGCAATAATCAAAGACAGCTTCAGCCAAAGCTTTATAGTGTTTCTCATCAAAAACATCTTTCACTAAAGACGTATCTAAGATTTTACCCATCAAACCAAAAGTATTCTCACATTGAGCCTTAACGATTGCTTCAACCAGCAAATCAACCCATGCCGTTTGATGAGGACTCTCTCGAACCTTAGGTGGGTTTACAAGCACTTCTGCAATAGACCCAGCAAGCTCAATTGCAATATCTTGAGACCATTTACTATTAAAAATGTGCTGATGAATTTTTAAACAAAGTGCATCATTTTCTTCATTGAGATAATGCCAGTGAAGAGAAAGGCCCATAATCCGAAGCAACGTTCGCAGAGCAGACACCCCTTGAGCATGCTGAACGATATAAAAAATCGACTCTAAGCAACACTGTACTTGCGCATCATTAAGTTCACAAGATTGCAAAGCTTGCAACAAGCACTCACCAACGGGCGCATAGAGTGAAACCTCGTACTCATGAGTTAAAAATCCTCGAAGCCAATCAATGAGCTCACCAGCAGCACTGGGCTCAATATGTCCCTGGGAAAAAGCAACCTGCATGGACTGCGCTGTGTAAGCATAAATACGCCAATCACCATTCTTTTCTACGGCCTCGCGCATGAGACAAAATGCCTGGTCACGCTTATCCCTCCCAGCATCCCTAAAAGCCATAAGAAGCCCCAAACTTTTAATAACAGACTTTAGCCTAACGACATCCTCATTATCCGAAGCCAAACGCTTAATAGCTTCATAGGCGCGGGCACGAGCAGTCTCATCGTCGACAGGTCCAGCCCAAATAGCAACATAGAGCTCCATGAGAAAGAAGCAGACGAGGCCCCGACTTCCTGCAAGGACCTCAACTTCTTCCAAGCGATCCATAACGTGCGGCAATCGGCTCAAAGGGAAACCCGTCTTAATAACCAAAACCTTGATAGCATGAAGCACGCAACTTAAAGCTGTCTCATCTTCATCGTACAAGATATCATCGACAAAAAGCTCTATAGCATCCTCAAACTCCTGAGGCTCGAGCTCAAACTCTGCCATAGCATCCACAAAGCATGTAAATGCATAGCGAAGACCTGCAGAATCATCGAAACGCTCTAAATAAGCAAGTTGTATACGCCTTAGGGGATGGTCTATGGGATAGGTCTGCACAATGAAAGCACGCTAAAGAGAACTCACATCAGCGCAAGACTAAGCATACCTCACTGACTGTACCACTCGTTATACCAATCTCTTTGCTCATCCGAAAGCCGCCCCAAGTAGAGTGCATTGACGTAAGCCCTTTGGATACTTTGTGCAATGGCCACATCTGGCCCTGTTAGGAGCATATTCCTAAGTCCTATAAAAGCAAGGGCTCGCTCTGCTGTTGTTGGCAAATCCGTCAAGAGGCAATGCTCAAGCACATGCATCAGTGCATAGCGAAACATAACTGGCATATCTACATCGACGAGTACGCCATTAATGGCTTCCAAAATGCGTCTCTCCCAATCACTACTTACAAGCACATCGCGCATAACAACTTGCCCTGCCATGATTGCAGCGGCCTGAAAACGCTCCACTCCAGCAGCTGCACCCTGATCCAAAGCATGTAATAAGGTCATCGCCCACATTTCATATACGGGCTGTTGCACCTCAAATGGTAGTGCCCCAACATCTCGCTCCTGCATCTCATTGACGAGCTCATACAATACACCAAGGCCAGGCGCCTCAGGCATCTCAATGGGTCTCTCCAAAGCAGCTCCTAAGGCTTGAACTAACAACTGAACAACCGCCGCGTGATCTCCAGCATCATAAGCCCCTTCCGCTTGATCCGCAATATACTGAAGGATATCTTCGGGGTTATTAACAACAGACGCTTCCTTGCTGGCTTCAACACCATAGTCAGGCAACGCTACAATAGGCTCCACAGTGAGTGGCTGCATATAGCGTATCAACTCTATCTCTAAGGACTGAAAATCAAAATAAACGGAAAATGCCACAAGATGAAGTGGCATCACAAAAATAAATAGAAAAAAAGATCTTAGGACAGGGGTAAAGTAAGCCATAGATTTAAATAAGGTTTAAGAGTTCCTCACTATACTTACATATTTTCTTTGGGTAAAGCTTGAAAAACAAACTCCAATGCTAACGCCTCTGCTCTATTTTTAGGACACTCAATGAGCTCAGCTCGCACAGCATCTAACGCATTCTGAACAAATCTACTTTCTGAATAATCCTGAACGATTTTAGTTAAAAGAGCGATCGCTCGGAGCCGTAAAACATCACTACCCGCGCCTTTATCTAACACCGTGATCAACGTAACAACCATACGCTTAAGCATGATTTCATAAAGCTCAGGCAAAGCACCTAGCATCAAGGTTAATGTATCCACAATACTATCAAGCTCTGCATCACTAGCATCAGGAGAAATCGCGATATGCCCTAGCCCCGCAACACCCTCTTCAAGAACATAAGTAGGACGACCTTCAACCTTCAAAAATTCAATCAACTTACGCAAAAACCCTTGCCTAAGGTAAGGGTTTATCCCTTTTGTCTGCAAAATTTTAATCCACGCGGAAATCACACCATAACTGATCTCTTTATAATGCTTATAACCTGACTGGCTATAGCCATAGATAATATTCACTGCATCATGCCATTCAAGTTCCTCCAAAGAGCCCGAATAAACAAGCTCCGCGAGCTCCACAAGAAGCGTCCGCGTCAACACAGGAATGTGGATCCATGAAAAATCTAGTAAAGCACCCTTATGAAAAGAAAGAATAGCCTGAAGAGCTTGGTTACGCAAATCGAGACTAAGGCGACTACCTTGCACTGCAGCACTGAGTGCTCGAATAATCTCATGCACCACAGAGAACTGTTGGGAAACAAGCAGGCTCTTAAGCTGCCCGATAACAGCCTCCTGGACACCGTAAGAAAACGAATAATACCGTAATGCATTACCCAAAATGCGCATAAAGCGCTCCATATATTGGCTTCGCACCCCTTCATACTCTAACTGATTGAAAATAAAAATAAGCAATCGCCTCACTTGATCATCAGAGAGTGCAATAGATTCAATCGCCTCATTGAAACCATCTAACCAGTGCCCCCAATTATTAGGCACTTCCTCTTCACTGAACAGCTCGAGCATAGCATCCCCTAAAGCCACTTGGTCTGATACTCCTATGTAAGGACAAGTCAGCAAAAGTTGAAAAAGCCGAATGCAATTAAAATATTCGAGACCTTCAGCATCAATTTCAGCATTATATTTTATTTTCCACAGCAAAACTTCGGTAACGTAGTGCAACAAGACCTCGAGACGCTCTCGGCTAACATCGCTCAAATCCCTACGCTGAATAGCCTCGAGCAGAATAACCATCCCGTAAACATCGTGTCGTCTGCCTTCCCAGAATATGGGCGCAACAATATCACCAAGATCGTCGATTTGTTCAACTTGATGCTGCACAGCAGCCAAAACGCCTTCAAAAGGAGAAGCCCCATCAAGGATTACTTCTTCTACATTGCCATTTTCATCGAGCAACAAAATGGGCCCTATGGGTACAAAAGGAAGCACATCTACTGAACCATTCAATAAACTACCCGGAGAAGGAAGTACTTCTTCTATCCTCAATTCTCGAGTCAAAAGAACTGAAGTATCGATACGCCATGCATTAAAAGCTCGCACATCAAGCAAAGCACAAAAGACACAAAAAAAGCAACATAATCCCCTCATAGATAAAAACATAGAAAAATTAACAGCCAGAAACTATACTTTCTCAAGCACAGCCCAGTCTTAACAATAATCTTTTATTAAAATCCGCCCGAAGTAAAGTAAAGGGTAAATATGTTTACTCCAAAAGGAAAGTTCAAAGCCGCCCTCAAACGTCTTTTTACCAAGGCTTAACACACGCTGAACTTTAATGCGAAGCACCCGTATTGTCCTCAGATTTGGGTCCATAGAGAACATCTTCGACCCAATCATCCTCCTTTTGAAGGACTTCACAAATAGCACTCAAATACACTTTATATAGACTAGCCTCACTTCGCGTCTCCATCCATTTATCAACAAGCTCATCCACTGAATTAAAATCAATTTTTTTATCGAAACAACGTGCCAAACATAAGAGATGAGCTCGATCAAAAGACCAGGCATTTTTCTTCTTAGAGGTGAGACGCTCCTGTCTCTGGGCCTCAAGTAAAGCAATGTGAGGATTCGCCCCCAATGCCTCAAAAAGAGCCTGCCAACAAGCTTCACGAAAAGAATTTGTTCTTTTTGCAAGAATTTCTCGCTGCCGCTTAACTGCTTTTAGCACAGCATAGTCCGGAAGGCCAAGATCACTATAAAGCACAGCAAGCACAGCATCTATAAAACTCAAGCAGTGTCCCAAACCAAGCGGACTTACCCAATTATAAACGTGTGCTGCAAGCATGGCTGCATGATCTTCGGCAATACCCAACACTCTCCAATAGAAAATATAAGCCCAAGCATAAAGAGCATCTTCACCACTATCCATAAGCGCATCAAATTCAGGGATAAAGGAATAGGCATTTTCCATCTCAAAAATCAGTCTGCAGTGCCTCGTAAAAGCTACCCAATGCGCACGTGCAAAGAGTAATCCCAACGCTTCTAAATTGAGCTGATGGCGTGCCGCTTTTTTAGCCTGCTTATCACTGAGTCCATAAGCACGAAAAGCAGCCCATCGAAGCATGAAAGCTTGATCCAAGCCCTCCCCATTATTGAGAAGTCGCCCTTCCTCATTTAAATAAAGATCGATTACACGATGAAGAAGCTCAAAAGGCACCCCGACAGCTTCATAAAACCCAATCAAAAATGCGCGATAAACATCAACACCTGCCGTAAAGTGCTGTTCTCGAAAATGCACTACAGCTACCTCGATAGAATCATTCGGCACTCCCATCAGTCGATATCTGTCTCCCATAAAAGCAATTAGAGCATCTTGCAAAGCATCCATAAAAGGTACTCCAAATTGACGAACACCCTCCATCGCGCTTCTTGCATAATCACGGGCCAAAACAGGCATCACTCCATGAGCAAGCAAGTACTGATACACTCGATCAAACAAGGAAATCCCAGTCTCCACCAAACGTTGATCAAAAATCGCCATAGCTTGCCTGCCACCCCCCCAATAATATACAAGCAGGCAGATCAAGTTATCAATCGTCGTAAAGATGCTATAATGCTGATCGGGTATCAGTCCATGGCTGCACAACCAAGCAACAAGTGGCTGTTGAGCATAGTGATTTCCTTGAATGGGATACTCCAAAAAGTCTACCGCTTGATACTCTCCATGCCCTTGCAAGTTTGCTTCTACTAAGTTAATGAAATAAAGAAGCTGTGTGCGCACCTCATCATCGAGCTCAAAATTTAAGGTAAAATTGCTGCCATTGTTATGTTCAACACTATCATTAAAACCCGCAAATCCGCCATCACCATTCAGAACAAAGAACTCGCGCGCAAAAACCACATCAAAATCAACAAACCCAGGACCCCCACCCGCAGCTAAAAAGCCGCAGCCAACCAAGTAAAAAATCGCAATAAAACACCACCAACAACAACGCATAAACACACCTTCTACGCTAACAGCCCACTCAACTAAAATAACTTAATAACAAAAAATTTAAAGCACCAAAAGCCCACAAGCCTTAAGCTCCTGAAAGCCATGTCACAGGAGCTTAGGCTCAAAGGGACAAAACAACACCGTTAGCGTCGTTTTGTAGTCGTCAAAAACATATTGGTATCCCAAGCATCTTTACAGAAATGATCCACAAAACGCTGCGCGACGACATGGGATGTCTCACTTAACCTATACATGATATGCCTAAAGAGTGTCTCAAAAAAACTCATAGGATGCTTTGCATGATTTTGCCGCCATTCCACAGCATTAAGCAAACTCTCAGGGTTAATGCTGTAGATCCACGCAATCACCCGAAGCGCACGCCATTCAATATTCGAAAAACCCTCTGCAAGCTCAAAACTCTGATGCAATTGATAAGCTTCATCCAGGCGATTTAAAGGCACCTGAAACACTCGATAAAATGCTATCCAGTGAGCGTGATGAGCCCCCAACTCTGACCGAAAATAATCATTCTCATATTCATAAGCCTGCACAGCAGCACCAGGGGGAAGTCCTTCTGTCTCAAAAATAGCAACGCGAAAAGCCTGATTCAAGGTATAACCCTTCCTGACCCAATACTGCTGACGCTCCCACGCCCAATCAAGACTATCAGCGGGCACACCTGCACACTGATGAAGCGTATACCAAAAGCTTTCCTGAACACTTCGTTGAGCCCCAACATACCCCCAAAAAGTATTGACGAGAGCATTCACAACATCTCCAGGATACCCATAAGCTGCAAACATCCCATAGGCATAAGCTACATTCAAAGGCATTCCCTGCCCACTTAAGAAACACACGTGATTATAAGCTGTAAGCGCTACTTGTTCATCTAGCCCAATAAGCTCAAACCAAGCCCTCCAAGGCGCTTCATAGAGGGCCATTCCTTCCTCTGCCCGCAAGGCACGTGTTCGGTCAACGGCAGCGGTTACAGCCTCCCCAGTAAAACCACGCATGATAAAAAAAGCTCGCATTCCAAGGTCTTCCAGAGGAACTCCTTGCTCATAATCTAGCCGCATGGCCTCCTCAGCCCTATTTACCTCAGGAGGAGTAAGCCCCATCCCAACTAAAAAAGTCCCATGATCCTGTATCCATTGGTCAACATTAATCTCGTTAATACCATTAACGAGAACCTGACCATCATCGTCATCACCATGTATCGCCCAAAAATTCCCTGGATCTAGCTCATGAACAGACGGCTTAAAAACACCCATACCATCACTCACTACAGCAAAAAGAGAACACACCGACACCCAGCTTGCACAAAGCCCCAACACAACCTTCTTTTGATATTTCATAATCATAAAATAGCTGATTAGCACAGGAGTTATTACACAGTCAACAGCCAAGTCAGAGACGCTCACATCATCAATCCACCTAAATCATCATAGACATCTCACCAAGGTATTGTCGCACGTAATTAGTTAACTCTGAACCATGCATATCATAACGTTTTTTAAAAGTCACATAGAGCAAAGCCTCTAAACGGCCATGAAGAAGCCCACCTCTTTCATAGACCTGCAAATCATGCATACCTTGAGCCAAATCACCAACGCCATTAAAAATCATCATAACTCGGGCGAATGAAGGCCATGCGGGCCATCGGAACTGATGCGAAGTTTTCAAAAATGCCTGAAAACAAAGCTCAAGGCATGCTTCATCGATCTCCATAACGTGAAAGATCCCATACCAAGCAGCTCTAAACAGGTTCGCCCCTCTATCAAAATACTCTAAGGCCCATGTCGCTGCACAATGCGCAAAAAACAAAGGGAAACCATGAGTTTGATAAAAGACACGAAAAAATGCATCATAAAACTCCATAGAATGTGTACTCATAAAAAAAACAAATTTGCGTGCGGCCTCTGTGGCTTCATTCAACGCAAAACCACACACCTCATACAACACTTGCATGTAGCAATGAGCTGGGCTCAACCCCTGGCCGGACTCAATCAGCCGATAATATTCCTGAACAGAACCCTCTACAGAAGCATCCGCTATACCCTGACAAAAGAACAAAGCATAGATCATGGCATTGCTATTAAACATCCCCCTTGCTCGATAAGTATGCACCCATCGCAATGCATTGCTTGCCACCTCGCCACGCACAAAACAAGCATTGAAAAACCCCAGACAATAGGCATCCCAAGGGCTCATCATTGGGTCCTCCAACACGCGCTCTTGCTGATAGCGATAAGCCCTAAGGGCATCAGCCTCTGACAACCCATCAAGTTGATACATGAGCATCCAATACACCTCGCCTACAGAAGTTCCATATTGAAGACTTTGCTGCGCACGCATAAGATAGTACGCTAGATAGTCAGGATGCATCCGCACGATGCCATACTCAAAAAGTGCGGTCAATAAACACATCACCTCATCGTACCCTTCAACCTGACTACACGCCATCATCCTATCCATAGCAAAGGCTAAATCATCAGGCTGACATATTCCAAAATACTGAAGCAGAACACGCCTTTGTGCATCTATCAGCACCCCCCCATTACGCATGAGCTGAGTTTCAACGCACTCAATCAAATGATCAACGAGAATAGGATCTAAATTAAACGGCACAAAATAATCACGCGCAACCACACGCTCTACGCTAGTCAACATCCTGGGTCGAACATCTTCTTGAAGAGACGGGTCAAAATCATACTGCAACAAAAGATCATAAAGCTCCTCAATAGCAACCGGAGGAAATATACCCTGCAGACCCTCCCCTACTGGTCCAACACGAACATCCATAAGCGAAAACCCTCTTTCTGAGTTCATACCCAAGACACACAAGGGAAGACAAAAACCCAACATAAGAAACGTTCTCATCCTAAGAATTTAAGTGATTTTTTAGGTCTATTCAAGATTCGTTTCTTGACAAAAGAGACCCATTAGGCCGGTAAAGATTCAAAAAATGCGTTTGAGCAAAACCTTGAACGACACTGCGATCATAGTTTCGCGCATTATTTCTCATAGCTAAAATAAGCCCAAAAACTAGCTTCAAGCGATCGTATTCAGAAGAACAAACATACCCTTCTTGCAAAATTGCCATATGCCGATAAAAGTCCTCAGGATCACACAAAACCGCAACCAGCGCATGCTCAAAGGCTATCCATTGAGTAAACCCATTCCGTAAATGTTGGCGCATAGCAGCCCAAGCCTTAACAAGAGAGTCTCCTTGAACGCCTAGTGAATGAAACATAGCCACCCAAAACATATCAAAACTAAATGGGTAAACCTGAGACAAAAGCAAGGCCTGGCGAACAACGCAATCCGTTAAGTCTTGAGAAAAAGAAAAGCTCCTGCAAATGGTACCAAAGAAAGCCTCAAAATACAAATCCACATCACCATCAGTATATCGACGATCAAACCATTCGCTCGCATTTCCCAGAACCCTAGGGTTAGCCCCATGAGTTAACAGACAACTATACAGACGTGCACGAACTGAGTCAAAGCCCTGATCCATATACCTTTGATAAATGCGAATAATAAGAGTCAAATTACCTTCATTGCGATACCACTCATGCACTGTAAACAAAGAAGCTCGTAAAGCCGTGCAGTAAGAAACATCGCTACTAAGATAATCATTCAAAGAAAGCATCGCACTATTGAGCACATCTCCTTCAAGAAAATGACTACGCAAAAACCCATAGCTAAAGGCATGCACACTCTGAGCACCTTCAATAAACTCCTGATTAAACACCCACACCACGGCCTCATCCACGTTCGGCACTCTAAAATATTCAAGCAAAACGCGAATAGCTGCATCATGAGCTAAACCACCCTGCTGCAAAACCCGAGAAACAACTTGATCCAACAAAGACTGAATAAGCATCTCCTCAAAACCAAACTGCCTAAAATACTGAACAACTTCATTTTGCTCCTCATTACTTAAAGCTCTCGGATTCATTAAAAAATTTAAATCAATGACAACATCCATCTCATCACTCAGCAGCCTTTGAACTTCAGCACCCCAATCAAAATCATCAAGCCCAGGGAAAAGAACATCACTATCTCCTCCCCAAACATTGATAGCGCACAAACAAAACACCACAAGCATCGCTTGCCTTCCAAAGGTCATCCGCCTACTCATAAGCTCTTATATAAGCAAAATTAAAAAGCTTGGCAATGCTATCTCCAACGCAACAGTCATTCAGGAGAACCTCTCCTTCTAAAATGCGTATCACATTCGACTAAACCTCAATCCATCATAAAGTCGCACGAAATCAAGCAGTTGCCTAACATCCTTAATCTTATAAATTTGCTCAAATAAAGCGCACTTCAATGCCTCTAAAGGGTGTGCTACGAGTTCATGATTTTCATACACTTTAAGCTGCTCCATAACTCGCTCAACATCAGACACACCGTTGAGCACTAAATATGCACGTGCAAAAGCATACCACGGGGTATGCCCTGCTTCAAGATTCTGCTCAAACAATGCCCATACACGCCTCTGCTGCCTAGGCAATACGTCTACAGCAGAAAAGACGGCTCTCCAATGCCTCACATGAAGAGGGGCACGCACCTCATCAGTCAAAGCATAATTCACCATTGGATAGGTCAATTCAGCCTCAATTTGAAAACCGCCCTGGTAAAGGGACATCAAAAAAACACCCAAAAGATTATTATGACGGCGCCCATTAGAAAACATACTAATATAAAATTCAATAGCCTTATCTGCAGCACGTCCAGCCAACCCATAAAGGCCAAACATAACACGCAGCATAGCTTCTCGAACCTCCATACCTCGATCAATAAATTGCCTATAATTGGGCTCAATAAGATCAATAATATCATCTGAGCGATACTCTCTTAGGAAAGCCCGCAGTAAAGCATCCATCAAACTGTATCCTTGATAAATCAAGGCCCTTACATGCTGAGCAGCATTCAACGCTTGATCATGAGAGAAGAAAAAATGCCTAAAAAATGTACAAGCAAAGACACGCCATAATGCATCCACATCCTTAATCGGCAAATCTGGATTACCAAAAACCTCAACAAGAATATTCTTGAGCTCATTTTCAGCTAATCCCAATGCACGATACACTTCCTTAATAAAAACAGACTGCATGCTGAGGCCTCCTAGATCGCTCGCCAAAACTGAGCGCATCGCTTCTGCATGTTCCCTAGCGAGCCTATCACCGAAACCAAGACTAGCAAAAATGACTCTAAAAGAAGCCTCGACTTCACCAACACCTTCATTCACGAGAGCAACAACCCGAGCAACGCTATCATCGTGAACGTCAGCTACCCAAAAGCACTCGAGCAAAATTCGAATCCGCACTGTATTCGCAAGCCCTCCCTCAAACCTCAATACATGATCCACTGCCTCCACCAATGAATGGATCTCATCTTCGACGAACCTAAATTGAGCAAAATAAGTGCGCACCTCAACTTCTTCTAAATTCGTTAGTCCCTGAAACTGAACAGGCACCAGAAGCAGGTCATTTAGTAGCTGATCAAACTCTTCAACCACAGAAACATCCCTCGCGAGCAAAGCATCTATATCATGAATATAAAACCCTCCAAAATTTGCTCCCCATAAACCACTTATGAACCCTAAAAAGCCCCAAACCCCTACAATAATATCTTTACGCATAACACACAAAAACTAAATAAAAATACTTAATTACCAGCCAAAAAATAAACCATATCAATCCATGTCAACTTTAAACCAGCGCTCGCCTTCTTCTCTGTACTGACAAATACCATCTTCGCAGGCAGCATCACGTTCAAATACTTCTTAATCCTTAGGAGGGTCACGATACCCTCTCGGGTCTAGCAATTTTCCGTCCATAGAAACACGAATATTAGCACCTGTAAGAAAATCCTTCTCCTTCATGAAATCCCCTGTTGGCTCTAAATAGTCTCCTTCTAACTAAACAACAAAAGCTCCTGAGGCATATTCGCCCCAGGAACAAGCCTTACAAATTCATATTTTTTAAGTTATCACTTATTCATCAGCACAAGCAAACACTTAAAAATACACCCAAGAATTTATTGGAACGTAAGCCTCCCACTCAGCTTGAAGTAAAGCTTCTTTTAAAGATTCATGATAAGTATCCGTTAATTCAGTTCCACTAGAATCACACCTCATTAAATAATAACCTGGGTCATCATCAATCTGAACTACTCTAAGCAAAGCTATTTTGAGACCAATATCTTCTCCATCTAGTAAATGTCGGGTTCTAGATGAATCAATAGACCTCTTTAAATAAACTTCTGATATAATTTTCTTACTCATAACTTAATCGGGTATCACCTGAACTGGTGCATTTTCAATAACTTTTCCATCTTTAAGATATTCAAAATGCGCATGATGCTCTTTAGACTTTTTGACTTCATGCACACCGTACCTAAACTGCCTACTTCCATCTAAAGATAAATATCTCCCAGGTGAAACTTCTTTATAATTATCTCCTAGATATTTTTCAGCAATTCCCATTAATTGCGACTCTTTTATTTTCGCACTAGGAATCTCTACTGCTTTTTTTGTTGCTTTCCCTAATCTAGAAACCCCACGAACAACCCCTTTGCCTCCAGGGACAAATGATCCCAACAAACCAACGGCAGCCCACACACGCCCGACCTCTTCACCGGTGATAGGATCTACGCCTGCCACCAATTCATACAAAGACTTGCCTGTTCCGACAAACGGAAGGAAGTCCGCGACAAACGATGTCACTACGCGTTTGAGCTCTGGCTCTGACTTTTCAAAACCCGATGCTTGCACATCCTTAGGAAACTCAAACACGATGTCATCCCAATCTACACCATTGAAAGCATCGGGTATCGCAATGCCCTCTGCTAAACGGTGCAGTCTATCTGTATCGTCCTTCTCTAAGTCCCGCAGTGCATCTGCACTCACGCTTAATGCCCATTGCTGCTCAGCATTGCGATGAACGATAACGACATCATCGTTATCGGCATCGTACCGAACCGAAGTTTCTCCGCGTGCATCAACATCAACACCACGGCTCACGCACTTGTTCTCAACAAGCTTCCAACGCAAGCCTGTGTCTTCGTTTACAAACTCATCCGAACAGACAAACCAGCGCTCGCCTTCTTCTCTGTACTGACAAATACCGTCTTCGCAGGCAGCATCACGTTCTTCGATCAGCGCATCAACGGCATCCACGAAGTCCTCGAAACGACCCGATGCATCAGGCCCAAAATAACGATCCCACAGCGCCTTGAGTTTTTCGGCGAAACTTTCGGGCTCAAAGGTATAGTAATGCGGCGTCGCCTTGATGTACTCGATCGATCCCGTCTGCTCTGGGAACATCGCCGTTAATTCAACGGTAAACGTGCGCCCAAGAAATTCAAAGGTTGCACTATCGAGCACCCTTAAATCAACAGGCCGCTCAGGAACGATCGTTAAGATCGATTCCCCATCCACCGTCTCATCGACAAACTCAAAGTGCACCGCATAGGTCTTCCCTCCCGGGTCTTCCTTTGGAAACGAAAGATTCAAGAGACCATAGGTTGCACGTGGCCCATGAAGCGAAGGGTATTGCTCTTCAACGATGAACTTGGCTCCATAGTCGAGTCTATCCAGTGGCTTTTTATTGGACGTCAACTGTACCGAACGCTCAATGCGCTCGCCATTAGAAACCAAGGCGTACTCAAAGGTAACCGCCTCAAGCGTCCAATACAGCCGCGTGAGCTCCGAGGGCTCTAACCCCCGGAGTCGCTCATAACGCGTGGGTGACATCATAAACCCCTTCGGCAAACCCGAAGCAGCCACAGACACCACAAACGGCTTCACCATGCTCATCGCTTTGCTCCTTTGTATTCATGCGAGAACGAAGGCAAGAAGGGATCGCTTGCCAATATCAATCGGCTCTTCAAAATCCCGTTATCACTGACAGGCTCATGCCGCAGGGCAACCGTTATATCCTTGGAGATGACACCGACATCGAGCTCAATTGTACGATCCGGGTGCTCTGGGTCAGAGAGAATAACGCGCGAACGCTGACCGGGCCCTGCATGGGCATTGTCGAGCCGTCCGTGTGTACCCTGCTCAAGAGCCGCAGCCCCCGAAGCCCGACCGCGCGTGCGCACACCGGCACGGCGCGTGGCACGACGCCTACGATTCACACGAAGAAGCTCGACCAAGTCATCAGGCCCAAGGTGCTTAGCAGGGCCAAAGCGCACGCGCATTTTCCCGCGGTCAACATCTTCGCGCAGTTCTTGAATGACCGCGCGCATTCCCGCCCACTCGGGGCGCCCACCGCAAATATTGAGCACTGCACCCAAGTAAGGGTTCAGGTCAACTTCGCAAGTCTCAAGCTCGATGAAACCATCGTAAGCAAGCACGCTCGTTGCCTCATAAAGAGACTTGGCAAGCCCAACAGGCGTCACCTCGGCCTCTTCGAGCGAAACCATGTGCTCGTAAACTTGCGTCTCAGCATCAGTTGCGTGAATGCGCACCGCAACATCCCGGTCAATCACCGTCTCATGCGGCGTCTCATAGGAAATGCGCGCACGAACGACATCCTCCTCGACCTCGCAGGGCATCCAGCTTGCAATCGTTCCTGAAACGAGTTCACTGCGCAACTTACTCGTGCGCACGGCTGAGGTGATCTCGATATCCTCGAGCTTCACATTAGCAAGACCCGGCAAGTGATCGCGCCACCAGGCAGGATTCATTTCATCGATCTTTTCAACACGAATCGGCTGCTGCAAGCACTGCCCACGGAGGCCATCAAGCTCAATTGTAAGCACAAGAGCCTTGAGCTCTCGCCCCGTTGCCGTCTCGGGATGAGCATCCACTTCTGTCGTCGTCCACGAAACCCCATCGGCGGCATGCAGCTTCTCGTACTTAAGAACGACCGCTGGCACGCGCAAATCCTCACGCGGCGTGATGTCAATCCGCGTCAGGTCCTCCATTGCGAGTGTCCGATCTGGCATAGTCGCACGCGTTGAAACATGCATCGCCGGATGCGGCCCAACCGTATAGTCAAACCAAACGACCGCCCCCGGCTCCCAGCGCAACACGCGCGTAAGCGCTTCAGCACAGCTCAGGTCCTTTGTCTCATCCATAGGGAAGACAAGGTCGGTATCGATCGTGCCCAGGGAAATCGGGACACCCTGCTCTGCTGCATAGCGAACGATCTCCTCAATCTGCCCATGTAAACTAAGTGGCATTCCATCGGGCCCTTGTCCTAAGATGACGCGTCCCTTATACACGGATGTAAGCGCACTTTCGGCACTCTTAACATCAAGGGCCTCGGCCCAGCTTTGCTGGAAGATCAGGTTTTCCAAGTACCACCACGGGCCTGCAAGCTCGTAGTGGTGCCCTTCTCCGCGGAACGTCCCATAACCAGGTGCCTTAACAACAACCCCTTGAAACCAGACGACACCGCCATAGCGAATCGTGATCGTTGACTCAGGAGCAAAGCGTTCAGCGATATCAGCACGACCACTCACCTCGCAAAAGCTCACGATATCGCGGCCCTGATTGAGGCGCGTTCGCTTGAGCTGCCCAAGACCCCAGGCCTCAAGACTACGCTCATCTCCATGATATTCCAATGTCCAACTCATCCTTCATTCCTCAGGTTATTGAGCCGCTGCTCCAGTGCATCGATGTCTTCACGCATAAGATCCATGGAAGCCTCCAAGTATACAATTTGCGTGCCGAGTGCATCGAGCAGCGTCTCGAGTTGTTCTAACATAGATGTATTTTCGTCGTTCATGCTTGTATCTCCGTACTGAGTTTTCCGCCAACAAGCTCATAGCTGTGGCGCGTTGTAAGGCCCTTCACCTCAGAGTCGACCCGTGAGATCGAAGCATGGTGAAGGGTCATGGTGGTCTCGCCGCTTGGGTGCTCGTGCACAAAGCGCGCAGTACCGCGGCACCCCTCAAGCTGACTTGCATGCAAGAGCGAATACTCTGAAGCTGCTTCCTGAGAAGCATGCCGGCGAACAAGCTCAAAGCGAACGCAGGTCTGATGATTACCACGGTCAAAGGTCTTCATTTCACTCGCGCGCAAGAACGCTGCTTGCTGCACTAAACGCTTGCTTGTAACACGCAGCTTGACGGGCGACTCATGTTCAGCGAGCCCGCGAGCAAGTAGGGTCTCTCCTAATATAATTTTCATAATGTCCTTTCTAATCTTCGTCTGAGAAGCCCGCAGCGAAGAGCTCGATCTCAAGGATTGTGCGCGTACCGACGTCTCGGTCATGCAAGAGCTTCCACGGCGAACGCGGGTTAAGACTAAGGGAGGTCGGCCAAGCCTTCAGATGTGGACTCCACAAGTGAAGAAGCTCGCTCACGCGCTCAGCTGCTGTAAGAATGCCCGTGCCCGTGCGGTTCGAAAAAGCATTTTCGATCACACGCACACGCACGCTCACCGATTCGTAAACCGGACCTGGCAAGTTCGGGTGCACACTCGCAGGAAGCGGATGCATGACGAGCAGACACAGCCCAAGGCCCGTTTGCACGGCTTCATCAATGCGGCTTTCCATATCCCCGCTGCGCCGCACGATAACGGGCAGTTCTTGAGCACCTGCAAGGTAAGCACCGACGACGTCTTGAAGTTGTTCTAATTGGCTTTTCTTCATCATGCTTAAAACCCGAGTTCAAAAAGATTCCCCGTGATGCGTCGGCGCCGCTTAGGAACCGTCCAGCTCGGGAGCTCTGTTAAATCTTCCGGAATACTGAAGAAATCCTCCGTGTAAAAATCCGGTGCTTCGATCGGAAGCGCTCCACTGGCAACGCGGCGAAGCTGCCGGCGCGATTCGTTGGCATGGTGCGCAATCGCAGGATTGAGCTTAATGCCCGTCACGCGTGACTGGAGGGCCTCAATAACGAGGTAGCAAGCCACCTGGCGAAGACTCCGCGGAATCAAGAGTGCATCGTCGTCGATTCGATTGTCCCCGGCATGCACTTCTGTGCGCACTTGGACGATGACGTCAGCAATGATTTCCTTGAGCGGATCATCTTTTCCTGCGTGTGTAGCTGCATCGCGCAGAGCAAAGAGCTCATTGGGCGAAATGTAGGTGATGAGGTCCTCTTCTTTCAAAGGAACCCAGTTATTAGATTTAGATGGTGTGTTACTCATGGCGGTATGGTGTGTTAATGGTTAAAAGGGCCCCTCCCCCATAGAAAGAGGAGGGGCTTGTGTAATTAGCCTTGAATCACGAGTTTCTTAACGCCGAGTGTGGACGTTGTTACGATGTTTGAGTAGTGCTCAACCGTGATGTCCGTGTACTTAGCGTGCTCTTCGATGTAGACGCGGAAGTCACCACCTTCAACCGGTGTGACAAAGCGCTTGAGAGCAGAAGGATCATCTTTATCGAGTACGTTATGCCCGTGGAAGACAAGAACGAGGTCGTTTAAGAAGCGCTCCCTACCCTTGCCTTCGCCTTGGAAGCGTTCCTTAGCGATGTTCACGCCATCGATGCCAAAGACATCGGCGAGCGCTTCAGGCTTGAGGGTGAGACCAGCAAAGGCAGCTGCCTTATCCTGACCTGCGTAGAGGCGGTGGCGCATCTGCCAAGCTCCACGACCGATAAGGACACGGTTTGGCTCAACACCCGCTTCATCGCCCGCAGCCAAGATGGCTTCGAGGATGTCTGCCTCAGGGTTGCTTGCATTATCGCCAGCCCACTTCTTTGTGGTGCCCTTTTCGTCAATCGCCGACAGTGCAGCGATTGCGCGGCGTAGCTCGTTGCGATAGAGGCGCTGCATGAGAATTTGAACAGCGCGTTCTTGCCAGTTATCGCCCACGATGTCGTCGTGATCGATGCGCATAGTTAGACCCTTATTCAAGGTCTTCGCATTGACATTTTCACCGCTGTAGTCGACACGCTTGAAGGCAGAGCCAATGGCGCGTGTGTCGTCAACCTCCGTAAGGAAAGCTTCAGAACTATCAGCACGCTTGAACTCAAATCGGCGGCCTACTTCAACGCTCGGTGCGATGAAATCAAGCAGCTTCTTGAGACCGTCGGCATCTTGCCAACCACTCGTGAACGCGGTGAGAGGCTCCGAATAATGAGCTGCACTGAAGCGGCTCTCGTTCGAAGCGTAGATGTCGCCCGATTGCAAACTGCCTTCGTCCTGAGGACAATCAACATTAGGCACGTAGATGATGGATGTATTATTCATGATTTTTCTTATTGGTGGTTTAGGTTGTGAGGTTTACTTCTCTTCGCTGACGACGACATCGGTTTTAATGCCAACGTGCGTATCAACTTCGACAAGTTCGCCAACAGCTGCACTGGTGAGTGCAACGCCGACTTGGTGATAACTCCCGCAGGCCTTAGGACGTCCGCAAACGCGGCCGAGACCGGCTGAGTAAACGGGCTCGCCCATGTGAATTGGCGAAGCGGTGCGAATGAGATGGCTCGCGCGTGTGGCTCCAAGTAGAGCGACACTAACGAGGTCTCCTCCAGTGCCCGCCTGCATGGCAAGCCCGATGGGTTGGTCTTGATCACCGCAGGTTTTAACGTGGCCTGCGACACTGCCAGCTGTAAGCAACAAGTGCTTATCGATGCTCATATCGAGCGTGCAGGTCAGTTGGCCTTCGTGCGTTCCGGGAACGGAATTTGCTGCGATGACAAAGGTATTGTATGTTGTATTTTCTTTCATATTTTTGTGTGTTTGGTTCTCGCTTTAGGGACATAGCGTCCCCGTTCAGTGGCCTGTGAGCCGCTGAAATTGGATTTAGTGGGTTAACTCTTGGGAACTAAGTTCGCTTAGTTCGGCTTATCGAACGCTATGCATTTGCATCTCCTCAAAGAGCGCGCTGTGGCTCTGTTTGGTGGCTTTCCACGCCGAAGCGTAAGGTTCGCCCGTTTCTTGCATGCGCGTGCGCACTTTTTCAAGGAAGGCTTCTTTGGAAGCGCCGTTGGCAGCAGTGCGCAGCTTAAGTCCGTCTGTTTCAGACTGTGTGCGCAATCTCGGTTTCTGCTCCTTAAGAGAAATCGCGGCGCTTTCAAAATCATCCTCAAGACGCGTTGCCCAGATATCGGCCTCATTGGGCAGAATGAGCCCCGTGCGAATGGCCGATGCCAAGAGAGACTCCATGCGCTCTGAGCGCTCCTCTTGTAATGCGTTTTTAACGTTATCAAGATCTGCCTCTTTGGACTCAAGCGCTTCACTCTTCTCGCAAGCAATCTTGTAAAAGCGATTCGAAGATTCTTTGAGCTTTTCATTGTCTGCAATCAACGCTTCCCCTTCGCACTCCCAACGCTTTGCTTTAGCACTTAAAGAAGTGATTGCCGTGAAGAGCTCGTCTTCATTTGCATCGCGCTCAAGATCGCAAGCTTGAATCAAGCGTTCGCGAACACTGAGCTCGGACTGATCTAAGGTCGACGTATTGGCAATCGCATCGCCCGGAATATTGGGGAGATTTGTCAGGCCAATGGAAATCAGCTTTATCGGCTCATAGCGTCTGCCGTCTACTTGGCGCATCGCCCACCGCGGGGAGACGTGCTTATAGAAGGCATGTTCGATGAGTTCTTGGCCAGGACGACTCCACTTGGGCAATACCCAGAGGCCGTTCTCGCGCACATCCATCTCCTTAATCCAACCATAAGCACGCGTATCGCGGTGGCCAGGCTCACCAGAGAACTGTGGATCATCGGGATGGCCGATGTAGATCGGCACACCGCTGAACTTCCGGGCAAGGCGATTGCGGAGCGAATTGAAGGCTGCAACCATCGCTTCGGCGGCTTGACGGGTGAAGCACTGCAGGCCGCGAGCATGTGGATACTCGCCGTATTCGGCAAGGCAGATCCAGGCCGAATGGCTCGGGTCGAAGGCATTGGCAGCACCGACAAAGCGCGGTGTTGTGTGTTTATTATCTGTGTTTATTTCAGTATTCATGAGAGGGTTTCCTTTTTATCAATGAGGGTTTCATCTGCATCGGGCGCGCTGATACCAAAGCGCTCGCGCAGATCTTCAAGAGCCAAGGGGACGCCCATCTGCCAAAGTGTGCGGCAGAGTTCGAGGTCTTCCTTGCGGTCACGGCGATCGCGGACTTTGAGGCGAATATAGGCCTTACCTCGCTCAACGCCAAAGAGGGTCTTTAGGACAACGCGGTCGATCTGTGCATTCAAGGTTTCGGAGATCATCAGGGCATCATCGTCTTCGAGCAGGTCAGATTCTGACTGCTGAAGAGAGGCCCCCATACCACCGGTACTTGAAAGTGTGGACAAATCTGCGCCACGCCACAGGGCGATCATCGCGCGGTCCATGCGTTCGATGAGGCGCGGGTATGGCAGCTCACCGCTCGTCGTTAAATCAATGGGCTGAATATCCGAACCTCTCGACATGAGGGCGTGGAACTCGGCACCAAAATCTTCAACAGCTTGACGGGCAACTTCCCACTCGGCAGATCCAGGCGTTGCATCGGTAACGCCCTTAACACCGGGCATCCCGTTGCGCTCGCAGTAGACAAGCCAGTCGCGTAGCGGCAGGTGCTTAAAGAGATAGGCAATCGAGCAGGCTTCCATGAGGCCATCACCGGTGGTGATGAGCCAGGCATCCTCTTCAAGTGACTTCCCTTCGCTAGCACCCTCTTCTTTGAGGAAGCGCAGGCGGCCAGTCTTGTTTTCAAAGAACCAAAGGGGCACGAACCGGAAAGTTGCGCGGAGCTTTGGGTACTCGTGCCGAGACTCACCTTGCTCAAACTCGTAGACGATTTCATGTACGGCATACTTTTTGCCGACGGCATCCATCATCTGCTTAACGAGCAGGGCAAAGCCACCGCGCTCGTTGTCATCACAGGCATGGGTTGCCGTGAGGTTGTTATAGAAGTATTCAAGCGCCTCCTTGTGCTGCATAGCTTCTTCGGAGTCATCGAGTGTAAGGACTTCCCAGCCTAAGCGTGCGACGGCTTTCTTGCGCTTGCTTGCAACACCCTGAAGAACATCGTCGCGGCGTTGGATGGCATCCCACGTAAGAGCTGCTTGGCGCAAATCTCCGAAGTGAAAGGCATCGAGCATGCGAGCGAGGGACTCAGGCTTTAGAGCCCGGATGGGCCGAAAGCGACCACGCGTCGAAGGCATGAGTTGTGTGGATTGTATGGTACGTTTTTCTTTCATGGTTAATTATTCGTTAATGATTAGAGAGCAAATGCTCGGTGTGATTCGATGTGCTGGGTGCGATCGATCGATTCGTAGTGGTTTAGATGTGCGGGTTTTTCAACAGCGTGGAGCGCTAAGGCCAGGGCCCAAAAGTGGTCAGCGTGGCCAGAGGCACTGCGTTCAGCAGCAAAACGGATATTGCCAGAGCTTGTTGTCTCCTTCTTTACCGAACGGAGATCGGCTCGCAAAGTGCGATCGCAAGGAATACGTAGTGCTTTGGTCTCAAAAGCGCGGCGCACTGGATAAGCGAGCGCCTCTTTGACAGGTGCCGTGAAGTGAATGCCCTCGACCTTGTAGCGGCCGGACTTCTCTTGGGCACGCTCAGCGAATTGACGGCCAATGCCCGTTTGGTCGACACAGGCGCGGCGAAGCTTCGGGTGCCTTAAGAGTGTATAGAAGACATCCTCCTGCTCCTTAAAGCGTGCATTCTCAAGAGCGATGAGTTTGCGCGTAAAGAAAACGCCATGCCGGTGCTCAAGGAGCCAGAATACCGTGCGGTCCTGCGTGCGGCCAACATCAACGCCAAGGTAGAGATCGCCTACCGAGGGATCGTCCTCACGGAGCTCGGGAAGGACTTCGCCCTCTGTGTATTCACACGAGGTGATGAGCTCGTAGGTTAAGAAGGCCGAGGTTTCATCGATCGGCTCGCAGAGGTACTCCTCCATGAAGGTTGCCTCATCTGGACACGATGCACGGATGAAGTTGTAGTAGTCGGCTGTATCCATCGATTGGCGAACATCCTCTTTGGGAAGCTTTGACTTGAGCTTATCCAAAAAGCCTTGCTCGAGAGCGTCCACGAGGGTGACGCGGTGGTACGAGAAGTTTTTTGGATTCCCCTTGTACTTGATCTCTTCGATGAGCTCATTGAAGTAATTATTCTTGCCACGGTGCGTAGAAACGATTTCAAGACGTCCACCCCAGGTGATGCCCGGGTAGGCAACGGCGTAGAGGCGGCGTGGATCCGGGTGCAAGGCGAACTCATCGAGAAAACGTGTGCCGCGCTTGCCGGCCTGAGCATCGGGATTCGAGCTCAGTGAGTGGATACGCTTGCCCCCTGCAAACTCCAGCGTATAGGCACTCGATCGAGCGCCCTCTTCCAATACACTTTGGCCGAGGTCTTTGGCTGCAATATTGAAAATGCGCGCAAAGGCTTGGCAGTCTTCAAGGAAGAGGCGAGCCTGGATCTCATCGCGTGAGGAGACCCACGTATCGAGCTTGAATATACCGCTGGCATGGTCACGAACGAGGCCATAGGCACTCGCCCAGGAAAGGCCAATTTGCCGGGACTTTTCCATGATCTTCAGACGCGAGCGATCTTCGATCCAGCGCTTCTGATAGGGCATAAAGAATGTTGATGTATCTGACATGGGAGGTTTCCTTTCCTGGTGCTATATCAATTGACACTCGCTCTCGATCGTCTTGACGATATCGGGAGATAACGACTTGCGAGCTTCCTGAGGATTTTCTCTAAAGTACGCAACGTATCGGAGGTACTCGAGCATCTGGTGGTTGTCCTTCTCAAACTCAAGGCGTTTCATCTCCATGTTCTCGAGGTTCACCTGCGTTGACATCAGTTTTTGAATCCCTGCAGCATAGGACGTAAATTCTTCAATAGAATTACCAATGCGTTGCATGTCTTGCTTTTGGAAGTTGTTATAAATCGCCTCCCAAAGACTCTTGACAATAAAGCGAGAAGAGAGATGGCCTGGGATTAGAACATCGAGTATGGAGGTCGTACGGTCGCGAATTTCTTCGATAGCAGCGAGATGTTTGTTAAACTCAAGCGAGCCCAAATAAAGAGCAACATTCTCATGGTTCAATTTGCCTATCTTCTCACTAACCATCACAATGTCATCAACTGCAACGACAGGAAATTTCTCTTTTTTTTCAGATGTCTTCTCCGAAGTAGCGTCACTTGGCTCTTCTTTAGGGTCTATGACGGGGGCCTCGCTGGATGCCGGTGCATCGGCAACTTCGATTGGATTTCCCTTGGGGGCTTCAGTCTCCGGTACTTGGGTAGGCTTCGCCTCATCGAGGTCTATAGCCTCGGTCTTGGGAACTTCCTTCTGCGGCGCAGAAGTTCGATCTAGCATAGCCTTGCGGCGATCGCGTGGCATCGATGGTGTTTTTTTAGGTCGCTTACTCATAATATATTTCATTTAGATGGTGTGGTTGATTGTGTGGTGATGGAGGATCTTAATCCTTAGGCAAGCCCCTCCCCTTCTAGGTATTCTAAGCCAAAGGCCGTGAGTGTGTAGAGCTGGTGGCCTGCACTCAAGGTGGCGGCGTGTTTGTCCACAAAGCCCTTGCTTGAAAGGTACTCGAGTTCCTTTTCAAGGCCCTTGTGCTCGAGCTGGATGCCGGCAATACGAATGCCTTGGCGCAATGTGCCGATGGGCAGTGGCGCAGGCGATGCAGCCTCAAGCTGGAGCAAGAGTGCGTTGCGGGTGAGCTGTCGGTATTCTGGATTCATGATTGGTAGTGTCTTTCTATGATTTTGTCGGTTTTAATGGTTAGTTCGGAAATCCGTTGGCGCGTCGTCTCGTTGTGGGCGATGAGCCGGGCAATATTCTCGGAATTGCGCTTAGTGATCTCAAAGAGCTCCGCTGCGGTATTCCTATGCAGAGTGTGCAGGGTCTCGTGATCACACTTGATGGCTTCGCGCAGGTGACTCAGCTCCTTCTTGTGCTCGCGGTAAAGGTCGCTCACTTGGGCGCTGAGCTTTTCGTGATCGCCCAGAGTTGCGTAGGTAAGCTTTGGATCCGGGTACTCGCGGAAGTAATCGCGCAAGCGCAGGAGCATGAGATAGCCACTGAGCAGGCCGAGGACGACGATGAGTGTCGAGCCGAGAAAATGGGTGTTTTCAAATGACATAGCGGGAAATGGATTCTCTAAATGCATGGTGTGTCGTTGGTTTAGCGGTGACCGGCGAGTGAGCCGCCGAAGTAGAGCCCGATGATCGCCGAGAGCAGGTGCGTATCCAGCGGTGTGATAACGAGGCCGTGCATCGTCACCCACTTGATCTTGTCAACGCCCGAGAAGAAAAGAAAACCGGGTGTATGCTGTGGGTAGCCGACGTGGACGGGTAGATCCGGCATCCAGACGGCGAGGACTTTGGGGAAGACGATGACAAAGAGGACGGCGAGGAGCGCGATGACGCGGCGTGTCCACTGAAATCCGCGGCTCTCGACAACGGCCGGGCTGGCGAGCTTGTGGAAGTGCTGCTGAAGGGCGTGCATCGAGTAGAGACGCTCCTGGCGGCGAGCCTCGATCGAACGAGCCCACAGCTGCATGATGCCGCCGAAGGCCGACGAGCAAAATAATGTGATGAGTTCTGGTGGAAGTGGGTGCATGGCAAAAATGTGGTTGATGGTTTAGCGTTGTGAAGAACCTAAGGAGATCCTTAGGATGAACGGTGCCTTATAATAGTGTTAGCATATATATAGTATAGTAATGTGATTGTGTGATGGTTGGTTTAAGTGAAGGCATCTTGACTTTAAGGGCCGAAATGCGGCGTTTTTTTGTGGAAAATAATAGAATTCAATAAAATTATGTATTTTTATGGTTTTTGGCTGTTTTTGATAAATTTAAGTGAAGGTGATTATGAGCTCGATATACAGAAGGTATATTTTGCGAAAAGCTGCGCCTCAAAGATGAGGTTATTGCCTTAGCTTTTTCACTGCAGTGAAGGGTCCATTATATCATAAAATTTCACCCTGTCAATTGTTGCGTTTGTTGCGTTTGTTGCATTGGGATCTTTTTTCAAAAAAATGCACTTTTTTTGGAATTTTGACCCATTTTCAAAAAATTTTCCCGACTTTGAATATTCAAAGTATTTTTTCGCGAAAAAAAACGTCTTAAAAATGTGCAAAAATATTTTGTATTCTATTGAATTTCAATACTATACAAACTTAAAAAAAATGCACTTTTTGCGCACACACTTTTGGAGAACTTGTGACGATTTTTCAAAATTTATTTTGTTAGCCATTATTTATAAATTACTTACAAAAGTCATTTTTTGAGGTCATGTTCATTCCGGAAATTCATTTTTGACCCTCGAAAAAGGGCCTTTTTCGAGACATTTTTGAGGTCCAAAATCACCCTATTTTACCCCGAAATGAAGATACGTTGATCGAGGTCATTTTCAAAAAATAGATAAAATCATGTATTTTGATTTGGGCTTGTAAGCTAGGAGGTTCATAGGACAGACTTGGGAGATGTATCATTGGCTTATCTCCCGTCGGTATTGGTCTCTCATTATTAAATTAACGCATCTATGGGCAAAAAGGATTGCAGTCCTAGCAATACTCTTGGGAGGGGCCTCCGGATCGATACTTGCCGATGATGATGAGGATTATAGGGATATTGAGCGCTTTACCGACCCAAATCATGAGAAATACCAGACCATTCTAGAAGGCACGGCACTGGACAATGGCATTGTCAGTCATCAAGACTATCACTGGTTTACGCCTCGGCTGCCCCAAGCGATACGCCAGGCAAGTGCTGAAGACCGGCTGATCTGGGCTGCCCATAACGGCCACACTCACGTGGCCCGAGAAGCCTTGCAGGATGGGGCAGATGTCCATGGAGCTATGAACGACCTTGGCCAGACTGCCATGCAGATTGCTATGGCGAACGAAAATGATAACATAATCCTCCTGCTGATCGAGGGCGGCGCGAATACCCATACGGTCTATAATGGCATTCCCCTCTTTCACTGGGTGGCACTCCAGGGCAAAACCCATCTTATGGATTGGCTGCAACGCAAGGGGGTGAGCGTGGATACTCCAGATGCCCATGGGAATACTGTCTTGCACATCCTTGCACAAGGTGAGCTGACAGAGGCAACCCGCCGAGCTATCAACTGGCTCAGACAGCAAGGTGCTCGGTTTGATGCGACCAACCACGAGGGACAAACACCCAGCCAAGTGGCTGAAGCTGCCGGAAACTTTACAATGGCGCAGATCTTAAGGCAACATGAAACACTGCTTGCAAACGACCCCCAAGGCTTGCAAATGGTTGTCGGGCCCCACGGTGTGGAGGTAGTTCCCCATTGGGTGCTTACGCAGGCCACGCTTAGCCTGATATTAGAATCGTTCCTGTAACATGCAAAGAGCAAGGCCGCGCATACGATGTTGGAGGGCTTGGAAATGCAGTGCTACTCTGGGCATGGCTGGACTCATAGGGCAAGCTGTATATGCGGATGACAACAGACTGCATGAAAGCCTTGCTTCCGAAGGGGAAAATAGTTTGGCGGTAGAAGCCATGGGTGAAGCAATGCAGAACTTGGCTGACTGGATTATTAGTAAACGCTACTCGCATGATGGCATCTTTGTGTTCAAAGGCTTTATTGTAGAAATATACGAACATTCGTCTTGGGAAAATATCACCTCAATGCTCATCACTTTTTGGATTAATACAACACCAGCGCTCTTTATTATTTTTAGTGGAGACGGCCATGTCCGGCACGTCCACCAAAGAATACCCGATAGAGCTATAGGGGCTTAATACCCAGGATAAAGAGAGGATTTTTGGGGTAGCCATGCACCGAGTGGGCCTTAGCATGAGTCTGTGAGGCAATGGCATTACGGGAAGCACGCCGTAAGCACCGAGCCGTCTCAAGCGTGGCCATGAAATAGTTCTGAAAACAACAGGATTCCTAACACTTATTCCTTTGCTAACAACCCACCTTTGACTAACAACCCACTAAAGATAATTAATCTCCATTTACAATATACGCATAAATACTTAGAAAAAAGCTTCAATCAAGCGCATAGCATAGGCCCTGGAAGCTTCAAAATAATTAATTCAAAGAATTCAAAAAAGTATGCATAACCTTATCAAGAAAACATACATTGCGTTTGCGGCTATAGTGTTTGCTGGAAGTAGTATCACCTATGCCAAGGGAGTCGATGGCGTACTCGAATTGCACTCAATAGATAACTCAAGTCAGGTACTCAATTGCATTCTAAACAAAGATCATAACCACCTAGAACATTGGTTGAAGGAAGGATTTTTTGATCCCAATACCCTTATAGAGATCCATGGCACTCTTTGGAGTCTATTACACATCGCCATGTTAAACGATGATCCTATAGCAACTCAACTCCTTATCGACTATGGGGCCGACCCTTGGGCTATAAAAAACATCGATGGAATCATATACGTATTAGCTGAAGAAGCGCGTTTAGATATACTCAAACTGCTACACAAGCATGACCCTGCATTACTGAACGTTCAATTTCTGAAGAAAGATGAAGACAATGGCTCTTCCATTCTCTGCGTTGCTTCAAGAAGTAAACATGAATCGGCTTTCGAACTTGTCCAATGGCTTCTAACCCTCGGCTTTGATCCAAATCAAAGATGCAATGCTTATGAAATTAACCCCACTGAAAAGGCTGCTTGTACAGCTTTGTCGGGAGCTCTCATCTATGAACGTCACGATATCGTGCGTCTGCTCATGGAGCATGGTGCCTCTGTTCAACAAGCTGGTATTTATAATGAACTCGCTGCTAACCCATTAGCCATTGCTGCAGTAACGGGACAAACAGATATCATGCAGGAGCTTATAGAGCGCGGAGCAGATATCCAACAAGCCATATTCAACAGAACCCCTACAGATACTAAAACGGCACATGAAATTATTGATGAAACACTGATAGCATCACAGTGGGGTGCTTTTGAAATACTGTGGAATGCAGGAGCCAGACCCTCTCTACAAACAACATGGACTATGGCACTCAAGGCAACACTTACTGGAGAATTGAGCATTACAAGCGATGAGGTCATTGAAGCTTATACAGCCATTAACGAGAAGTCTAAAAAACAATTCTTAAAAAGGTCTCTTTTTGATGCTATTAATGGGGCTGATATCGTTCTTGTGGCGTTTTGCCTTGGGAGCATACACCCCAATGAAATTGTCAACGAAGAGGTCAATCCCGCTATCGATTTTTATATGATTGCAGTGGTGAATCGAGACCCCGTTATACTTAGATTGTTTGAAATTTATGGTGGAATACCACTCTCTTGGTTTAATCTCAACGGAGGCACGATGACCCATGTGTTAAAAAATTATGTTCTCTATTCCAACTACCTTAAGCAACACCCATTTGAAGGAGTGCTTGCTCCAATATGCTCAATAGGTGGCTTTATCGGAAGTTACTACTTGGCAGGACAGTATCTACCGGCATGGATGGAGGGCGACGTCAATGGAGCTATCGTTGAGGCAGCATTTGCTATGGCAAGCCCTGCCGAGGAACTCCAAGACAAACTACCGGGGTTAGAAAGTGCCGTAAGCGAGGCAAAAAACGCCTGGGATGCCTCTAAAAATGCACTTAAAGAAATCAGCAAAAATATTCCACTGGAAAAGAGTGAGCTCAAAATGAATGCTGCGCAATTAGCCCAAACAGTCAGTGAGAGAATACAAGGGGCTATCGGAAACTCCGGAAAGATGAACATAGCTCGAATACAACTCATGAATGCGGGCGCGCCTACAAAATGGAACGCGTTCAAAACTTGGGCAGACGAACTCTTTGGTGAAATCATTGAAACTACGTGCAATGATTCCCTCGGAGAGCTTCGAAGCATAGCCTCATTCATGGATCCAACGAAAACACAAGCCTACAAGGCCATTGCCCAATACCTTCAAGATAATAACATCTGGAAGGCACCCTTTAATGTTCCAAACCCAATGATTCCAGGCCAGCTAGTAAATCCAGCATGGAACGAAGCACACGCTGCTGCAGAAGCCGCTAAAGCAACATGGAACCGGGCAAAAGAGAGTTTAGCCTCGCAACAAAGAGAGATTGCCCAAGTCGTGAAGAAGGCGGAGAAGACACAAAAAAGAGTTGCCTATCAACAGACTGAAGCAAGTCAGGCAACTCAAGAAAGCTTCCGCCGAAAAATGGCACGTGCTGGCATTGGGATCGCTGCAGCTTACCCGAGCTATCGCGTCTGTGAATATTTGGGAAGCTACCTTGATGAGCTTGCCTGGGGACCCAATAAGCAAGATGCTCTACTAGCTCAATTAGTGCAGATTATCGAAGCTAACGCAGAATAGCTTTAACCTTTAAAGTTAGGTAACACAAAAAAACTCGGCTAGAGCTGAAGATACTCTTAGCCGGGTTTTTTGTTATAAAGATATACGTTTAAAGTGTGAGGAGTTCGGGAAATTCGTTG
>DCBD01000089.1 GCA_002313355.1 Opitutia bacterium UBA1116
AATCGGCACCAAAGCATAAACACACTATACCACACCCCATCAGCACACCGCATAGGCCATAAGAATGGATGGGGTGCTTTATTTCATCAATAAACTCTTCCTCAATCGCATGGTCTACCTTTCTTGTTTGATAAAAAATCAAACAGACATACGTAATAGCTCCAAAAACGAGACACACGCCCTCAATACGATTGATAGCCCCACCCCAAGAAAACAACATAAATACAGCAGTTAAAACGACAAGCCCTGGAACTTCTTGGCGAATCAAGCGCAACTCAACAATCAATGGCGACACCAAGGCACAAACACCTAAAATAAGACCAATATTGCATAAGTTACTCCCGACAATTGTGCCGATGGCAATATCGACATTACCCCTATACGCACTAAAAGCCGTTGTTAAAAACTCTGGCAAAGACGTACCAATAGAGACAATAGTAAGGCCGACAACGACAGGACTCACCTTCAGCCGCAACGCCATACTCGCAGCCCCTCGAACGAGCCAATCTCCCCCCAAGCAAAGAAAACTGAGCCCCACTAAAAATAGCACTCCAAGCCAAACGCCAGAAAGGCTATGCCAAGGGATAAACCCCAAGCATAAGATCTCCATATCTAAAAAACCATTCATGAAAAAGGACGTACAGGCTTTGTTGATAACATAATCGTTCTCATTAAGCAAGCCAGTAAAGGAGTATTTCAAGGGTTGAAAGACAACTCTCTTCCTTTAAACACCCTTTATACGCTTGACTCAAAGACGGAAACCCAAGAGCTTTTTCCGCCTGACTTTGCGCATAAAAAGGAGCTCTTCCACGGCATCATGCAACCAATAAAATCATGGCTCAAGACTTGAAAGACATGCTCAATCTTCCCAAAACAGATTTCCCTATGCGGGCAAATCTGGTAAAGCGTGAGCCTGAATGGATTAAAAAGCGCGATGCTTCGCACCTCTATCACAAAATCCAAGAAAAAAACAGCACGGGAACACCGTTCATTCTCCATGATGGCCCTCCCTTTACCAATGGAGATGTGCACATCGGAACAGCTCTCAATAAAATCCTAAAAGACATCCTTGTCCGTTACAAGTCGATGAAAGGGTTTCGCAGCCCTTACATCCCAGGATGGGACTGCCATGGGCTTCCCATTGAGCACAAAGTAATGAAAGAGCTCAAAGGCCAGGAAAAAGAGCTCAACCCTATCGAAATTCGCAAAGCCTGCACTCAATTTTCAGAAAGTTTCATTGAAAAGCAGCGGGGGCAATTCTGCAGACTTGGAATCATGGCCGACTGGGCTCAAGAATATCGCACGATGGATCCTGCCTACGAAGCTGATATTCTACGCACCCTGGCAAGCTTCATCGACCAAGACCTTGTCTATCAAAGCAAAAAACCTGTCTATTGGTCCATCCCCTGCCAAACAGCACTGGCGGAGCTTGAAGTGGAATATAAAGACCACGTAAGCCCATCTATATGGGTTACGTTTAAGCTTCGGGAAACATCAAAGCATGGCCTTCCGGAAGACACATATTGTGTAATATGGACAACCACTCCATGGACACTCCCTGCCAATCAAGCTCTCGCTGTCCACCCAGAGCTGCAGTATGTCTCTATTGAACACGAAGGTTCTACCTATCTTGTAGCCGAAGCCCTTGCAGAATCCTTCATCGCACAATGTAAGCTTGAAGGGGCTATCCTCAGTCAACATTTTCAAGGCAAGGACCTAGAAGGGTGGAAAGCACAACACCCTTTCATCAACCGAAAAGTCCCTATCATCCTTGCAGACTTCGTAACAACAGACTCAGGAACTGGCTGCGTTCACTGTGCGCCAGGTCATGGCCCTGATGATTACATCGTAGGGCTTCAATACAAACTCCCCATCTACTCTCCAATTGATGATGGTGGGTGCTACATCGACGATGGAGAAATTCCTGCGAGTTTGGTAGGCCTCACGGTCGGCGAAACCAACGGCAAAAACCCTGCTAACATTGGCGTACTTAAACTCTTAAGCGAACACAATGCACTCCTACATAAGGAGCGCCTCGAACACTCCTACCCATTCTGTTGGCGCTCTAAAACACCGGTCATCTTCCGTGCCATGGATCAATGGTTTGTTGCGCTCAACAAGGATGGGCTCAGAGAACGAGTCGTAAGGGCACTGCAAGATGTAGACTGGGTTCCAAGCTGGGGAGAAACACGTATTCGTTCTGCTGTAGAATCTCGACCAGATTGGTGCATCAGCCGCCAGCGCACCTGGGGAGTTCCTCTTCCTGTCTTATACGATGAAGACAAACAAGCTTATCTAGACGCCAGCGTCGTCCGCCAATTAGCTGATAAAATTGAAAAATACGGTACAGACATTTGGTTCTCCCAAAGTGGTGAAGAGCTTTTAAGCGGCATTGATCTACCCGCATCTTGGAAAGGCAAGACGCTCACCCAAGGCATAGAAACCATCGATGTTTGGATAGAGTCAGGAGCAAGCCATAAAGCCGTCCTAAAACGCAATCCAGACCTCACATGGCCTGCAGATCTCTATCTAGAAGGCACAGACCAACACCGCGGCTGGTTCCTCTCTTCTTTGTGGACAGGTACCATTACAGAAGGGAAAGCCCCCTACAAACAAGTCATTACGCATGGCTTTGTCGTTGATGAAAACCGGCGTAAAATATCTAAAAGTGGCGAAAAACCTCAAACAGCAGACATGTATGTACAGCAGTTTGGAGCGGACATTGTGCGCTTATGGATAGCCTCGGAAGACTACCACGGAGATATTCCGCTTTCTGACGATATCCTCAAGCAAATCACCCAAACGTATCGTACCATTCGCAATACTTTGCGGTTTCAACTCGGGAACCTGTACGACTTTGACTCAAACAAGGATACTGTAAAGCCCGGCGAACTCACCCCCCTCGACCAATGGGCAATCAAGCAAACATCCCATATGCTCGAAACAGTCACTAAGGCTTACGAAGAATACGCATTTCATCGTGTTTACCAACACATCAACCGTTTCTGTACAGTCACGCTATCTGCCATTTACCACGACATCCTCAAAGATCGACTCTACACCTCAGGACCAAACTGGAAAGTTCGCCGGTCATCACAAACAGCAATTCGAGTCATTTTTGACACACTTACCAAAATATTAGCTCCTATTTTGACCTTCACCTCAGATGAAGCTTATGCATACGCCTTAACAGGCGAAGATTATACAGAAAATTCAATCCACTGCACCTCTTGGCCCAAAATTGACTCAAATTGGTACGACATAAAAACAGTCGACGAACTTGACCTTATTCTAAATTCAAGAAACAAAGTCCATGAGAAGCTCGAGGAAGCTCGGCAAGCCAAGACTATTGGTCAATCACTCGATGCCCGCATTTCGATTGAAGGAAACAAAGACGACCTACTCTACAAAACACTCAAAAAACACGAAGCAAGTCTCCCAGAACTTTTTATTGCATCACAAGTAGAGCTCGTCGAATCAGATACATGCAAAAACGACACATTAAACGTCACGATTGAGCCTGCTACTGGTGAGCGTTGTCCACACAGCTGGCGCTGGGTACCCAAGCTTGTTCCTGTCGACTCCATCCCAGGTGTCTGTGTATCACCACGCAGCAGAGACGCGCTTTTAGATCGCCTTTCCTCCCAACCTGTGCTTAAATAGTCAACCATCCTCCTTTACTGAATGATGAAAAAGAAAAAAGCCCCAAAGAAAACTGCGAAAAAACCCTCTCCTAAGGCCACCGTTAAAAAAACGGCGACTAAAAGCACAACGAAAAAGACGGCCTCAAAGAAGACTGCGAAAAAAGCGACAACAAAGAAAGTAACTCAAAAAACAAAAGTAAAATCCTCTGCTACTAAAAAAGCTGCATCCAAAGCTATGGGCACAAAAGCGCCAGCCAAAAAAGCATCAACAAAAAAAGAAACAACGAGTCCTTCGCAAGCACGCATTTTGCTCAATCGACGAAACCGCACTCAAACGCCAGCCTTTGTTCGCGTGCGCACTCGCAAAAACACTCCGATTGTATTTAGCTTAGAAGATGTTCAAGACATCATCCAAAAACGAAAGACAGAAACAACGAAAGCTAAACCTGCGACACAAAAAAAAGCCACAAAAGCCGGCAGCACGAAGAAAAAGGCAACTTCTGCCAAAAAGCGCGTATTGGGAGCTGCCTCAATTACAGACATCCTAGGCTTTAACCCAAAGAAAAAACAGAGCTGGCAAAGCATGGACGAATCGCGTGTCCCCAAAAAGCTACTCAAAAGCTACAAAGATCTCCTAAGACTGCGGGAACAAGTCCAGCAAGGTCTCGATTATCACGCCAAAGAAACACTTAAACGCTCAAGTAAAGAGGACTCTGGAGATCTCTCCAGCTACAGCCAGCACATGGCAGACGCGGGGACAGACACATTCGACCGCGACTTTGCCTTAAGCCTCGTATCTAGCGAACAAGACCTTCTTTACGAAATTGATGAAGCCATCCAGCGCATCTTTGATGGAAGCTATGGTATTTGCGAAATTACCGGTAAACCCATCCCTCGCCAGCGACTTGCCGCAGTTCCATTTACCCGTTACTCTCTTGAAGGGCAACGCGAGCAAGAACGCATCCATAGTCGAAAAGCAGAGCGTGGAGGGATTTTTGGCGAACTTTCTGGAGAAGATGTCGCTTCATTTTCCGACGAAGACACTGAAGACTAGGCCTCCAGCGCTCCTTCTATGTCTCGCTTAGCACGCATCGTTAAGTATAAGCGCTTCTATATCACGACAATAGGGCTTTTTCTTGCAGACTTACTAACTAAACTTTGGATTCAAATAAGAATTCCAGAGTACACCTACTACGACCCAACTCCCATTCCAATTATCCCCGGTTTCTTTTACTTGGTGCACATCTACAATGAAGGTGCTGCCTGGGGCCTATTTTCTGGGTACGGATCATGGCTTGCCGCATTTGGCGCCCTAGCACTGATATGTATTTACCTGCTAAGAAAAGAGTTAGAACTCCATCGAGCAAGCGTTCAGTGTGCTATCGGTCTTTTATGTGGCGGCATCATAGGCAACATCTATGATCGCATCGCCTATGGGCACGTTATTGATTTTCTTGATGTCCATCTTCCTGGCTATCGCTGGCCCGCATTCAATGTTGCTGATTGCGGTATCACTGTTGGGGTAACTCTCTATGTCATTATTTCTATCAGTGATCTATTTCGAAAAGGCAAAAAAAGCACCTAAAACGTGGTCGACCACGCCCAAATAAATACTTTAAAAACAAAAAATAGATAAGAATACTTAAATTCTTATCAATAATTTGTAAAAAATCTTAAAAAGCTTAGCCTTCTCTTTAAAAACCCCCAATCCCCTACTACCTTATATAGCAGCCAGTATCTTTAGACTGCCTGAGCTCCTTACCCTACAATGAATGCAATAAATAAAAAGCGGCAAAGACATCTATCACTTGGGTTTTCACTTCCCGAAGTCATGATTGCTATGCTTGTATTAGGAATTGTCGCTTTCGGGTTTACAGGGAGCTTAATACTTTCACAAAAACTTGCTACAGAAAACCTTATAAGAACCTCTGCCTACACCATTGCCCAAAGCTATCTCGACCAAATACGCCTTATGCCTGCAGGCACCCTTAATCAATCCATCAATAACAGCAAAAAATATCCCCTACCCACGCGAGGTATCTCAGAAGACGCCAAAGAGAACATTGTGAAAGAAGACCCACTTTATCTTAAACAACGCAACCAAAAGACCATTATTATTGAAAGCGAAACAAAAGACGGAAAGACCAAGAATCGTACAATGAATCTCTACTTAACGCCTCGTATTACAGATCTCAAACCAGCAATGAATGCCTATGAAATTGTGCTCGATTTTGAATATGAGGCTCGACACCTTCGCGGCACTTCCACCCGGAAGGGCAGCCTACGCTTTTACAAAATTAACCTAGCTGAGTAATGGATAAAAGCAAATCAAGCCTTAATCGCGGACTATCATTAGCTGAGCTGATGGTAGCTTTGGCAATTTTAGGCGTGGTTATTGCCATGACCCTAAGCTTTTTCAATGAAATGCTAACAGGAACATTTGAACAGGAACAAAAAAATGAGCTTAATCGAAGCATTCGAGCCCTTATGGCAGACTTTTCAGCACAATCTAGGCAAGCTGACTATATCTTACTTTATAAAAGCTTTGCACCAAACGACCATAAAAATACGGATGATCGATTATTTGAAGGAAAAACGGGAAATTTTCTACTTCTTGTAATTCAAGGTGAACCCACAAATCAACAAGGACTCTCCAATAAAAGACCTATTAAAAAACTTATAGGCTATTACTTAAGCTCCAAAGAAACCAACAAACCAGGCCCTTTCAAACGATTTTTAATTGAATACCCCAAAGGGACTTATAATAGCCCAGAGGACTTAATTCCTAAAAGCGAGCCCCAGAACACAAAAATACTTGTTCATCAAGCACGCGGATTGGCGAACGACCAAGCATTTTATAACTTAAACAACCGCAATGTCATTATAGATATGAGCCTCTCATCCGGTAATGAAACAAAGCAATATTCACACAATTTCTATTTTACGCTGTCACCACGAGAGTAATGCAACTCAACAAGCAATACGGTTTCATTCAAAGAGCGCATCCACAAAAACGTGGCTCCGCCCTAATAATGGTCTTAGTCCTAACAGGTGCACTCAGTGTTATTGTTGCAGCACTGATGCATTGGACCAATACAGAAATGCGATTGAGCCATCGTCAATATCTTCGTCTAGAAGCACAAAATGCTGCAGAATCGACCATGAATTATGGAATGGCAACACTCAATAAACGGTGGGCAACTCAAATGAATTTCCAAAAAGACGAATTGATCAAACAACCCATTCAACTTGATCAAACTTTCATTACATTTCTTGAAGGAAGCAACAGCAATATCATAGGTAAAGAAACCAAAATCCTAGGTGGCTTTTTAACGGATGAAACCCAAATCTATATCGACCCAACGGATCCCTCTAATCAGTTTGATCCAGAAAAAGGAAAAGTTATCTCAAAAAGAGACGTACCTCTTTATGTAAAAGTCAAAGCAAAAAGCCCTCAAAGCAACACAACGATAAATCTTTACGCTAAAGAAATCCTCGAAATCAGAGACACCCCTCTCTTCTCTCATGCAGTTTTCTACAATATGGATGTAGAATTCAGCCCAGGGCCAACCATGCACATCTACGGCCCAGTTCACACGAACGGCAATGCATGGGTCTCGGCAGCTCGCGCGCTCTATTTTCACTCAACAGTAACGGCTCATAAAAATTTTTACCAGGGGTTTATGAAGATTCCAGAGCGCTGGGGATCAACACAAACAGGAGATGTGCTCATTCAAAATGACTCTGGGAAATGGCTCTCAACCTACAAGGGAAAAGGCAATCGCAAGTCTGAATCAAGCTATTATGACAGTCGGGATAAAGACTGGCAAAGCATTGCATCGAATCGATGGGATGGCAATGTACAGAGTCAAGAACATAGCATCTCACAAAAAAACGCCATAGGCTTTGAAGCATACAAGCGCGACGATCCCGATACCGCAACCACCGATGATGCTCTCAACCATCCCTATGCCATAATAGAGCCTAACCTATCGAACAAAAACGTAAACCATAAGGGCGAAGGAGAATCTTTAAAATATGCTCAACAAGCAGGACTCATCATTCGCATTTATAAAACAAGTCTATCTAAAAAATTACCTAAACATGCCATCGAATTGAGTAAAAACTATTACGTTTCCTTTAATAAACTTGCAAGAGAAGATGCCAGCAACGCTTCAAGTGCACCCATTATCACAAGTGGTAACGTCCAAGAAATCCCCATCGAAGTAAAGAGTGAAGAAGTCTCTAAAATTCTGTCCGTCCAAGAATATAACGAAGACAAAAAAGGGAAACCCACATCAGGCTTCTATGACCTGAGACGTCAACGCCCTATTGACATTGTCGAGCTCAACATAGAAGCATTCAGAAATACAGTCGATAATACATCAAGTAACTATAACACAAAAATATGGGAAAAAAGCTATAACCCTACAAAAGATTACAATAATGTTGTATATGTTGAATTTCCTATAGACCGCACAACAAAACCAGGAAAAGATAAAATATACAAAAGTATCAACAATACCGGACTTATTCTTACAGATGCTAAACAAGTTCCTAACCCACGATTCACTCAAACGAACCCTCCAAAGCCTGGATTCACCCTTGCAACCAACAATGTTCTTTACATCAAAGGGCACTTCAACGCAGACGGAAACGCCAAAACAGGAAGTGCACAAAAATCTGATTCATCGAAAAACCCTGAACCCTCAAGTTCTCTAGCTGCCGACGCCATCTACGTCCTTTCAAACAATTTTGATTACACTAAAACCAAACAATCTAAAAACAAACGCAAAGCCACCTTTACAGAAGTCAACGCTGCGTTCTTAACAGGCATTTATCCAACAGCAAAAGGTGGAGGAAATGGAAAAAGCGGAGGAAATCACAACTTCCCTCGCTTTTTAGAGAACTGGCGCGGAACCACTTTTCGTTACCGAGGATCTATGGTTGCACTCTTTGAAAGTGAAATTGCTAATAATCCGATTAGCCTCAGCTTTTACTCTGCACCAACTCGAGATTGGGGATTCTACGAGTCCTTTGAAGAGGGCATCTATCCACCAGCGACACCTAATGTTCGCTCGTTCTACTCTAGAGGCTTTAAATTTCTCCCTAAAGACGTGTTCGATAAAGAAACTAACAGCCTCTAATACTCTCTATGCACCGAATATTCATTCATTGCTTTTTCCATTCATGGATTATTTTCGCTGTGCTATACCCACTTAATGGTCTAGGTCAAAGCCAGCGAGAAGCACTCTACTTATGGCCCAATCAAAAAAGGCCCACAATTCAAGCACAACATGAAACTGTCGATTTTGACGGAATGGAATTTGAGCAACTTACACTCAAGCAAGGGGATTTAAAAATTAGCATGCCACCCTTAATGCAATGGACAATAACCACACCCACAGATAAAGACTCTCTACGACTTGTCTACACAAACTACCCATCCCTCATACTCACATTCAGCATTTTCAAACAAAATGAATTCCTTCCAGACATTGAAGATGAAACGCTAAAAGGCTATGTTGCAGGCCTTAAAGAGCTAGATCGTGGAAACATTAAAATACTCAATGAAGGCAACTTTACACCCTATAAGAGCTTTCCCATTGCAGGAGCCTCTTACAAGGTAGTAGAGTATGAAATAGAAACTCAAGAAAATGAAACTTTTCTTGCGAAGGATTACTTATTGTTCCCAAGTGATGAACTCCTCATTATTCATGTTCAAGGCCCACCTAAAGCAGTCATGAGAGCAATACCAGTAATCGATGCATCATTACAGCAAAGTTTCTTGGATGACGAATAATCATTCTAAATTTTGAACTTGCTCACGAACACGCTCGAGCTCGTTCTTACACTCGATAATACACTTGGTAATATCAAGAGAATTAGCCTTACTACCAATAGTATTAAACTCTCGAAAGGCTTCTTGGCACAGAAAGTCCATCTTACGCCCAATAGGCTCTTGAGCAGAAAGGCACTCTATCATCTGCCTTAAATGACTATTCAAACGTGTAATCTCTTCACTAACATCACACCGATCAGCAAATAATGCTATTTCCTTAAGAATACGATCATCGTTTAAATCAAGCTCCATACCAGACTGTTCTAAACGATCCATCAATTGGCTCTGGTAACGACTTACAGTGCCGACACTATACTGGGCTATGCTCTCCACAAACTTAAGAAGCAAATCAATGCGAACTTCTAAGTCTTGAACAAGCATAGCGCCCTCCGTTTCGCGCATAGCAATTAAAGAACCTAACGCATTCTCAGCCAAAGAAACTAGTGCGTCCTCATAACGCTCAAAAGCAGGCAACTCTCCACCAACATCTCTAAGAGCGATCATCAATCGTAAAATACAATCTGCATCAGGATTAAAATCTATTTTAGATGAGGCAGCAAACGATTGCATCCGATTAAGTGTTTGCTGCATAGCCTCCTCAGAAACAACTAAACCTTCTTCATCTGAGGATTGCTTAACTCTTAAAAAGACATTCAACTTTCCACGAAAAACAAATTTTCGAATAATCTCTTGAAGTAAACGCTCTGCGCCTTGCCACTCTCGAGGAAGTGAGCAATTAACCTCTATACTCTTTCGATTCACTGAAAAAATCTCAAGCGACAACTCTAAGCCTTCAACAGAACACTGGGCACTGCCATAACCTGTCATACTTCTCATAATCTTACCCTGGTAAAAGCTCCATCATAGACTCAGCCTGCTGCACATCCTTGTCACCCCTTCCACTAAGATTAGCGATTAAAACATAATCTCTATCTGTTTCTTGAGCACGTTTAATGGCATAAGCAATTCCGTGCGAAGATTCAAGAGCGGGAATAATCCCCTCTTTCCTAGAAAGAAGTTGAAAAGCCTCTAAAGCCTCGCTGTCTTTAGCATAAACATATTGAATACGACCCTGCTCCCTATAAAAAGCGTGCTCAGGACCCACAGCTGCATAATCCAACCCTGCAGACACGGAATGTGTAGGGTCTATTTGCCCCTCAGGATCTTGAAGAATGTATGTCTTTGATCCTTGAAGCACACCCATACGCCCTCCAGCAAAACGAGCAGCATGCTGGTGAGGCTCAATCCCAGTTCCTCCAGCCTCCACTCCTGTCAATCGAACATCTTGATCACTTAAAAATTCAAAGAAAAAACCAATGGCATTGCTGCCTCCACCAACACAAGCAATAAGCTCGTCAGGAAGACAGCCTCTTTCAGCTAAAATCTGTGTGCGCGCTTCTTGACCAATAACTCGATGAAACTCACGAACCATCTTAGGATACGGATGAGCACCGAGTGCAGATCCTAAAACATAATGCGTTGTTTGAATATTAGTGACCCAGTCACGCATCGCCTCATTGACAGCGTCTTTTAAAGTTTTCTGACCAGCATTAACACTGCGTACTTCTGCCCCACAAAGGCGCATACGATACACATTCAGTGATTGCCGCTCCATGTCTTTAGCACCCATGTAAATAATACACTCAACCCCAAAACGTGCGCAAACAGAAGCCGTAGCAATACCATGCTGACCTGCCCCCGTCTCCGCAATGATACGCTTTTTCCCCATGCGTTTTGCAAGCAGTACTTGACCTAAGCAATTATTAATCTTGTGTGAGCCTGTATGCGTGCAATCTTCACGCTTTAAATAAATACGCGCCCCACCGATATAATCACTCAAATGTTTTGCAAAGTATAACGGTGTAGGCCGACCTGCATAGGAGGTCAAAAGAGATTTCAATTCTTGATTAAAAGATGCATCATTACGCGCATCTTCATAGGCATCATTAAGCTCTGAAAGAGCAGGAACTAAAATTTCCGGAACAAACTGACCTCCATATTCTCCAAAATAACCTCGCTTATCCGGCAACAAAAGCGGATCTTGATATGCACTCATACTCTCAGGTTAACGATATTTTATAGTAGTCAAGGTGATATCGTCTTCAGGACGCGAATCACCTGTAAAACGCTCCAAAGTCTCCAATATACCCTTGTTTAAGTCTCTTGCTGAACGATTTCGCAAAGTAAGCATAGCCTTCATAAGGCGTTGAGTGGAAAATTCAATCCCTTCAGCATTCATAGACTCTGTAAGCCCATCGGTATACATTAACAAAACATCACCAGAGCCAAAAGGCACTGTACCGTCAGCAATCACAGCGTCAAAAATCTCACTGGGGACCATTCCGAGGGCCATACCCTCAGAGGCAACAGGCACTACACTGGTAGCATCACTTGAATGGATCAACAAGGGCAGCTCATGGCCTGCACGAGCAAGCGTTAGCGTCTGCTTTTTTGTGTCGATGATAGCATAGATGATAGTAATAAACATATCCTCACGCATCTCAGCACTCATTTCACGATTCAATGCACACAGGACTTCCGCTGGGGAATTTAGCAGACGAGCAAAATGGCGAAGATTAGTTTGGCAAATAGCCATCAGCAAGGAAGCCGGTATCCCCTTGCCTGAAACATCTGCAATAGCAACGCCCAAACGCCCCTCACCAAGTAAAAAAACATCATAAAGGTCCCCCCCTACTTTTTGGGCCGGTGAATAGGTTGCATCAATATCAAGCTCAGGAAGATTAGGAAAGGCCTGAGGAAGCAACATCCCTTGAATGCTACTTGCAAGGCTCAAATCCATATCTAACTTGCTTTTTTCTATCTGAAAACTCATCAAGTCTGAATTATGAATAGCCATACCGGCCTGCTCTGCAAGAGACTGAACCAGTGAAAAATCCGTCTCAGAAAAAGCACTCCCATCAGCAGGATTAACCACAGCTAACGCGCCTAACACTTTTTTACGAAAAAGAATAGGTGCAACAATAATTGAACGAACTTCAAGAGCAGGATCTTCATG
>DCBD01000138.1:0-2824 GCA_002313355.1 Opitutia bacterium UBA1116
TCAGACCGAGGTTGCGATGGAGACTCGTAATGCGGGTCCGGTGGTCTTTAAGCTCTTCTTGAGCAGTCTCATCGGGAACTCTCTGAATGCAGCTCCCGATGTGGTCTACCACACTTTTGAGGGGAGAAAGCAGCGTCGGCGCTGCCCAACCAGGCTGGCGTAGACGGACGAGATCTCGGCCTTGGAGAAAGTTCTCCCGGATGCTTGCAAAAAAGGCATCATTGGCATTCAGGGCCGCTTGGACGGACTCACAGTCTCGCCGGGTGCCATGGCGAGCGAGTAGGCCCTTCTTGCGGAGGGGATTATAAAGGAGCTTCAAAGCGCGCTCGATGCCGCTTGAACTGATATGCAGGCCGAAGTGCTCGGTAGCAATATCGCCAACGGTGTGGGCCTCATCTAGGATGATCCCGTCTTCGGGAAAGAGGACGCCTGGGGAGTTATTTGGGGTGGCTCCTGCGCTGATCAGTGAAAAGAGTAGGCTGTGATTGACGATAATGCAGTCAGCCTCTTGGATGCGGGCCCGAGCCTTGCGGTAAAAGCATGTTTTTGGGGAGCAATTTTTGCGATTGCAGGTAGAGGCATCTGCGTGGACCCACTCCCAAACATCGAGTGATGGGGGCGGGCTTAGCTCTTCGAGGAGTCCTGTTGATGTCTCTTCTGCCCAGAGGGCGATGCGCTCAAGGTCGCTTTGTTGCTCAGAGGGAAAAAGCTCCCCGTGGCTATTAATTGCTTGGGTAAGGCGGTGGTTGCAGAGGTAGTTGCGCCGCCCAACGAGTAGGGCTACTTTGAACTCAGTATAGCGATTGAGAGGTTCCGCGCTTTCAAAGAAGTGCCGGCAAAGCTCGAGATCTTTATGTTTGATTTGGTGCTGAAGTGAATGGGTGTGGGTTGAGACGACGAGCGGACGGCCCGTTTCGACTGCATGCATGAGACCAGGAATGAGGTAGGCAAGGCTTTTGCCAACACCGGTTCCTGCTTCAAAAAAAAGGGTGCTTTCATTGAGGAGTGTTTCGGAGACAGCCCTTGCCATGGCTACTTGTTGAGGCCTATGCTCGAGATTGAGCTTATTCTCTAAGAAACCATTGGGTGCAAATACTTGATAGGCAAGTTCTATGAGCTTACTTGGTGTGACTGCTTCAGGCTCTAAAAGGCGTATCATGCAGCAATGTGCATAGGGCGAAGTGTGCTTGAATGCGAGACTAAAGCAGGAAGGTCCGTAAAGGGATTCGATAATTGTGACAAGTGTGACAAGAGTGTGTCACAATGTGGGACAGAAGGCGTGACACGAGTGAGGGCGATGCAATGAATCTATCGGTTTGTTGATTCATAAATAATTCTTTATTAGGTGCTTAACTTTATTTTGATAAATTGGCATCATGCCTGCTAAAGAATATGGCATGAGTAAAATTTTAGGCATAGATTTAGGAACAACAAATTCTTGCATGGCCGTCATGGAAGGTGGCGAGTCTGTTGTCATCCCTAACGCAGAGGGCTCAAGGACAACTCCCTCCGTGGTCGCATTTGCTAAGAATGGAGAGCGTCTGGTAGGGCAACCCGCCAAGCGTCAAGCGGTGACAAACCCTCACAACACCATTTTCTCGGCTAAGCGCCTCGTCGGTCGCAAGTATAGCGAAGTCCAAGAAGAAGCCAAGGGCCTCCCTTACAAAATTATTGAAGGCAAAAATGGCGATGCTTGGATTGAGGTAGACGTCGAAGGCAAAAAAGAGCAATTCGCCCCTGAGCAAATTGCTGCTATGGTGCTCGGGAAACTCAAGGCAGATGCTGAGGCTTATTTGGGTGAAAAAATCACCGAAGCTGTCATCACAGTTCCTGCATACTTTAATGATGCACAGCGCCAGGCAACCAAAGACGCAGGTCGTATTGCAGGTCTTGATGTGAAGCGTATCATCAATGAGCCTACTGCAGCCTCTTTAGCTTATGGTCTTGATAAAAAGCAAGACAAGAAGATCGCCGTTTACGACTTGGGTGGCGGTACTTTTGATGTATCTATCCTCGAAATTGGTGATGGCGTCTTTGAGGTAAAAGCAACCCATGGTGACACGCACCTTGGTGGTGATAATTGGGACACGATGCTGATCGATTGGCTGGTCAATGAATTTAAGAAAGACCAAGGCATCGACCTTCGCCAAGATCCTATGGCCCTTCAACGCCTTAAGGAAGAGGCTGAAAAAGCAAAGATAGCACTTTCTTCAACACAGCAGTCAGACATTAACCTCCCCTTTATTACAGCGGATGCTTCAGGGCCCAAGCACTTGAACGTTACGCTAACGCGTTCCAAGCTCGAGCAAATTTGCGATAGTCTTTACAAGCGCACCATTCCTCCCTTTGAGAGCTGCTTGAAGGATTCTGGTCTTAAGACGGGAGAGATTGATGAACTTGTCCTTGTCGGCGGGATGACACGTAGCCCTAAGATTGTTGAGATCGCACGTGAGCTTGCCGGTAAGGAGCCACACAAAGGTGTGAACCCCGATGAAGTTGTTGCTATTGGCGCGGCTATTCAGGGTGGGGTGCTTCGCGGTGATGTTCGTGATGTACTGCTTCTTGACGTGACACCACTTACTTTAGGCATTGAAACAGCTGGTGGTATTTCAACGCCTATGATCGAGCGCAACACCACGGTGCCAACGAAGAAGACGCAAGTCTTCTCCACCTATGCTGACAATCAGACAGCTGTAGACATCAAGGTACTTCAGGGTGAGCGTCCAATGGCCAATGACAATAAGATTCTCGGTAACTTCCGCTTAGATGGTATTCCACCATCACAGCGTGGCGTTCCTCAGATCGAGGTGACCTTCGACATCGA
>DCBD01000138.1:3124-3648 GCA_002313355.1 Opitutia bacterium UBA1116
GATCGAGGTGACCTTCGACATCGATGTCAATGGTATCCTCAATGTTACAGCTAAGGATCTTGGCACAGGTAAAGACCATAAGATTACGATTACAGGTGCTTCGGGTCTTTCAGAGGACGAGGTAGAGCAGCTTCGCAAAGAGGCTGAGTCTCATGCTTCTGAAGATCAGTCTCGCAAGGACAAGGCAGAAGCGCGTAACATTTTAGACAATCTCGTTTATCAGACAGATAAGCAGCTTGCCGAACTCGGGGACAAAGTTCCTGCAGACAAGAAGGCTGAGCTCGAGGGTTTGATTGCAGAAGGTAAAAAAGTCTTAGAAGATTCAGATGCTTCAGCGCAAGCCATGAAAGATGCTGGTGACAAAATCACTACAACATTTCAGCAAGTTGCTCAAAGCCTTTATGCCCAAGCAGGCGCACAAGGTGGTCCAGCTCCTGAAGGCGCTGCGGATGGCTCTGGAGGTGGAGCAACTCAAGAGCAGTCCAAAAAAGACGACGATAATGTCGTAGATGCTGACTTTGAGG
>DCBD01000022.1 GCA_002313355.1 Opitutia bacterium UBA1116
GATATGGCCATTGGTTACATCAAGAGCAATGCCACTGGGTTGATCAAGCCCTGAAAAAAGTGTGGTTACACTTGCCCCGCTTGTTGTTGCCCGCTTAATGGCACTATTGCTTGTATCTGCAAAATAAATGAGGCCATTGCTCGAGTTATATGCAATGGACCGTGGTTCATCGAGGCCAGTGTTGATGAGCGTTGTTAAGTTACTCCCATCGAAGTCAACACCCTGAATGCTATTGGCAGATTCATTTGTGAAAATAAGATCGACAGCTTTAGCGATAGATCCTGGTAACATCAGCGCTCCGATGATGAGCGAGCTCCTTAGAAGAGTTCCTAAAATTGTTTTGGCTGTATGCATCGTTTTTCCTCTTGTCCTTCGGTATGCTAGATAATGGTTTAATATACCCCCATTGGGGGTGGTTTTCAAAAAACATAGGGTGTATTTCCTGTTTTATTGCATATTTATTTTGTAATGTAATGATTCGTATATGCTTATGAATTATTGTTTTTGATGAATTTTTCCGCGACTTTTTGAAAAAAGCCCTTAAAACTAGATAAACATGCCTGCATGCCACCCCATTTTACACCTGGATGAAGCCCTAAAGTACGAGGAAGCCCTATTGGGTGCTCATGAAGCCAAGGTCTGGGAGGCCATGTCTCGTGCAGGCGGCGCCTTAGGCCGTGCAATATTCCGGGATGTGAATGAATGCTTTCCCCTACCGCGCGACCCCCATGTGCTCGTTCTCGTGGGCAAGGGTCACAATGGTGGGGATGCCCTCATCGCTGCAGAGCAGATGTTAAAGGCACGTCCCCGCGCGCGTGTGGTTCTTCTTTTTGCTTTGGGCACAGAAAAGCTGAATATCCTCACTCAAAGAGCCCTTGAACGTTTGGCTGAGTATCCGCAGGTCGAGCAGCACAATATTGCCTCCATGGGTGATGACGTGTGTGCTTATTTAGACAAGCTTGCTCAAGGTAAGATTTTTGACATCTGTGTCGATGGTGTTCTAGGAATGCAGGGTAAGCCACCATTGCGTGGCGATTTGCCAAAGCTTTTCCAGGGTATTAATCAGTATTCACATATTCGATTTCGAGCCGCAGTTGACTTACCAACGGGCCTTAGCAATGAGGTGGATCCTGCAACGTTCCTTGCAGATTTTACCTATGCAACTGGCATTGCAAAAGCGCCTCTGTTTCGTGCAGATGCACGACCTTATGTAGGGCGCATTCGCTATTTAGATATGGGCTTTTTCGAAGATCCAGTCGAGATGATTGTCCCTGAGGTTTTGATCACAGAGTCGATTATGGATCCCTTGAGGTCTTTACGCAGTCCTATTTCGGATAAGCGAGACTATGGTCACCTCCTTGTCGTGACAGGGTCAAGGCAGTTTCCTGGGGCTCTAATGATGAGCGTGAAGGCAGCATTGCAGGCAGGTTCTGGTCTTTTAACGGCCTGCGTTCCCGAGTCTTTGTCAGCTGCTTTCGCAGCCAGTGTTCCCGAGGCTATGTGGTGTCCATGTTCAGAAACACCTCAAGGGTCTCTTTCTATTGAAAGCTGCCATAATGTGCTTACATTGTCTGAGCGGGCAACGGCTGTATTGATGGGCCCTGGTCTCGGTCGTGAGCCCGAAGCAACAATGCTCGCTGCAGACTTAGTAGAAAAGTTGCCGCTTCCTTGCGTGCTCGATGCCGATGCCCTTATGCCTGAGGTTTTTGAGGCAATGGCTAAACGTTCAAGTAGCGCAGGTCCGATTATTGTTACGCCTCATGCCGGAGAGTTTAAGCGCATCAGCGGTGTGGATGTTGCCGATCAACACACGGATGCTTTGCGGGATTTTTCTAAGAAGCATGGCGTTATTACAGTTTTGAAAGGCTCTGTGACGCGCATTAGTGATGGTGAGCAAGTTGCATGCTCTACCTTTGGTGGGCCCGTGCTTGCGCGTGGTGGAAGTGGAGATCTCCTCGCTGGCATACTCGGCACCTTGCTCTCTCAGGGCGGCGTATCCCCTTTTGAAGTTGCATGCCGTGGGGTCGCTTGGCATGGGCTTGCTGCAGAAGCGCTCGCGCGTGCTCAGGGTCAAGTCGCTGTAACGACAACAAAAGTGCTTCCCTATATGGCTCAGGTACTTCGCGAGCCCGTACATACAGATTTATGAGCTTAGTAGACGAAACCCATTTGACGGATGCCGATGCTTATCAAATTCTCAATGCTTTGCCAGGTCTTGGGCCCGTTACGGTGCGTGCATTGCTAGATCAAATAGGAAATCCAAAAAATATTTTAAGCGCAAGTGAAGCTGCTCTGCGGTTGGTGCCTCGCGTGGGTCCAGCTATCGTTAAGGCTTTGCAAGACTGGGCCTCTTATATTAATTTAGAGGAAGAAAGAGGTAAGATGGCCGAGGCTGATGCATCTTTTATCAGCCTTGCAGATCGAGATAAATACCCTGCTTTGCTTCAAGAAATTTACGATCCTCCTCTTGGTCTTTACATTAAGGGCGATGTTCTCCCGAGGGAGCGTTGTATTGCCATTGTCGGAAGCCGGCGGTCAACCTTGTATGGTGTAAACATCGCTAAAAAAATAGCACAAGATCTTGGTCGCCTTGGGTTTTGTGTGGTAAGTGGGCTTGCCCGTGGTATTGATGCTGCTGCACACCGTGGAGCCCTTGAGGTTGGAGGGGCCACGGTGGCCGTCCTTGGTTGCGGGGTAGACCGTATTTATCCGCCTGAAAACAAGGACCTTTATCAAGAGATGGCAAAAAAAGGAGCCCTCATGAGTGAGTTTCGTATGGGGCGTCGTGCAGACCGTCAAACCTTCCCCATGCGCAATCGCATTATTGCTGGGCTTTCTGAGGCAACGATTGTGATTGAGTCTGATGTGCACGGCGGAAGCATGATTACCGCGCGCCTTGCTGGTGAGTCAGGGCGCCTTGTCTGCGCAGTTCCGGGCAGGATTGATCAAGCTTCCAGCCGTGGCTGCCATCGCCTAATTCGCGAAGGGGCTGTTTTGTTGCGTAGTGTTGATGACTTGCTTGAAGAGTTGCAGTATGCATCGCAACTAAACTTGCTTGAGCCTGAAACAAAAACACCCAAGCTCAATCTCGATCCTAAGTCTGCACAGGTTCTCCATGCTTTAAAGGAAATGAGCATTGCCGATGTCGACGCGCTTGCTGAGAACACGGGCATGATGTCTTCAGATGTGAGTGCTGCACTTCTTATGCTTGAGCTCAAAAAAACCATCGTCCGCAGGGCCGATGGCACTTTTGAAGCACAGTAACCTTGTAATCAGCCTGGAGGCCAGTGCATGGCGCGGTTTGCGAGGACATGAATGTGTAAATGAGGAACGGTTTCACCCGCTTTTCGGCCGTTGTTGATGACAATGCGGAAGCCTTCACCATCTCCGCAGCGAGCAGCCATGGTGTGTGCAATTTGAAGAAGATGCCCGAGAAGTTCGGTGTCGTCATCGCTTGATTGGTCGAGCCTTGGAATCACTTTTTTAGGAACGACCAGCATGTGAATAGGAGCCTGGGGGTTGATGTCGTGTAGGACAGCGCAATGCTCATCCTCGTATTCGATTTTTCCAGGAATTTCGCCGGCAATGATTTTTTGAAAAATAGTCAATTCGTCACTCATCGAGGATTTAGGTTAAACATCTATGTGTTGGGTGAGAAATGCGAGAAGATCCTCTTCGCTTAGGCGTTCTTGCTTTGTTGTGTCGCGATCGCGTAGGGTGACTGTACCATCTTCGAGCGTGTCAAAGTCTATAGTGATGCAGTATGGCGTACCGATTTCATCCATTCGGCGATAACGACGGCCAATAGCACCTGAGACGTCAAAGAAGACATTCCAGTGTCTTTGCAGGCGCTTATAGAGTTTTTGTGCGATTTCCATCAGCTCAGGTTTATTTTTAACGAGCGGTAGCACAGCTGCTTTGATGGGTGCCATACGTGGGTGAAAGCGAAGTAGTGCGCGTTTTTCACCGTCGATTTCGTCCTCTGCATAAGCAGCACAGATGAGTGCAAGGAAAGTTCTATCGACTCCAAGGGAGGGCTCGATGACATGGGGAATGTAACGTTCTCCACGGCCTTCGTCGAAGTACTCCATGCTTTTGCCGCTTCCCTCTTGGTGTTGCATGAGGTCGTAATTGCCGCGAGCTGCGATGCCTTCAAGTTCTTCAACGCCAAAAGGGTACTTAAAGGTAATATCCGTGCAGGCTTTGGCGTAATGAGCGAGGTCTTCCTTGGGATGGACTTGTTCGATCAACATATCGCGTGGAATGCCAATACTTTCGAACCAATTGAGCCGGGCGTCGATCCACTCACGGTGATATTTAGGCCAGAGATCTTCATCGGGCGGGATGAAGTACTCGATCTCCATTTGTTCGAACTCACGGGAGCGGAAAATGTAATTGCGCGGGGTGATTTCGTTGCGGAAAGCCTTACCGATTTGTGCGATTCCAAAGGGGACGCGTACGCGGCTCGTGTCGACGACATTTTTGAAATTCGCAAAGATGCCTTGGGCCGTCTCAGGACGTAAGTAGGCCGTAGACGTCGCTGTTTCTAGAGCACCGACGTAGGTTTTGAACATTAAATTAAAATTGCGCGGAGGTGTTAGCGAGCCTGGTTTGCCGGTTTCAGGTGAAGGAATTTTTTCGTATTCGCTTGGATCTGCCGCTGTGTAGGGCTTAAGTTTAAGGGGCTCCAAAGTCCCTTGGATGGCAAGTTTCCTCTTGAGCTTTTCGGCTTGAGCCTGGGTATCTTCATCCAAGGTTTCCGACTGGAGAGCCGAGACGTAGCCGATTGTCTCTCCGTCAACAACGACAGGTGCATAGTAGAGATGATCCGCCCGGTAGCGGAGTTTTGACTCTTTGCAATCGACCATAGGGTCGGTAAAGCCCTCGATGTGCCCTGAGGACTTCCATGTCTCGGGGTTCATGATGATTGAGGCATCGAGGCCTACAACATCGTCCCGGCGGTGAACCATATCACGCCACCAGGCATCTTTGATGTTTTTGCGCAGCTCAACCCCAAGTGGACCATAGTCAAAGAAGCCATTGATACCACCATAAATCTCTGAAGAAGGAAATATGAACCCCCTGCGTTTGCAAAGAGCGACGATAGTGTCCATTTGAGAGGTTTTGGATGGTTGTTTGGCCATGATGGCTTCCGATTATGTGAGTTCTCGCTTAAGGTCAACCGTTTAAGGACGCCGCCAGCTCTCGGTTCTTGGGGTGTGGTCTACCACAGGTTTGGAGAGGTCTTTTTGTGGTAGACCACAGTAAGATAGTTTCTTATCTTGTTTATGGTTAGTGAATTGTTGTTTTTTTGCTGTGGTATTGTTGGGGGCTGTATTGAGGGCATATGAGGCCTTAAGCGCACAATACATTTGTCTTTGTATAGGGAGTTTTTTAGACTATAAGCCTCCTTATGAAAACCCTAAAAGCCCTCCAGCAGAATGACTTGGATGCCGTAGCCCTTGCCGTTGGTGAGATGTTTGTACTCTTTGATTGCACTGGTAAAACCCGGTACATCAGTGAGGCAGCAGCTCATTTTTTGAGAAAGCCTCAGGCAGAGCTCGAAGCGCTGAATGTATTTCAATTTTTTGGTGTTGAAGATTTAGAGCTTGAGCGCTGTGTGAAGGCGTTTCGTGGGAAATCCTCAAAAAATGAGGGCTTAGAGTGGTTCAGTAGTCGCTTTAGGTGCAAACTGGATCAACGAAATTTTGGCATCGTGGTCGTTCCCTATGGTATTGAGGGTGTTAATGAGTCTTGTTTTGCCCTGGGCTTTGTGCCAGATGCTACAGCCCTTGGTTGTGCTCCTGGTGACCGTCGTGGGTATGCCCTTGAGCTATTGGCTGCAGGTATTGCGCATGACTTTAATAATTTGCTTACTGGGATTTTAGGAAATCTTTCTTTAGCGCGCAGTGGACTTGAGAGTTCCGAAAAAAGAGAGACCTCTTTGCTCGCTGCAGAAAAAGCTGCTGTGAGAGCTCAAGACTTGACGCTCCAACTCCTTAGTTTTTCGAAAGGAGGTACGCCTGTTAAAGAAGAGGTCTCTATGGCTGAGCTTTTAGAAGAGGCGACGCGTTTTCTTCTCTGCGGAGGAAAGTATGCCTATGATATTTCTGTGCCCAGAGACTTAGCTTCGGTTTGTGTTGATGCAGGGCAGATGAGTCAAGTGCTCAATAATATTTTGCTCAATGGGATTGAAGCAAGCCCCGGAGCTGTGCGCTTTAATATTGAGGCACAAAACATACGCGTCGATGCTGGAGATTCTCGTGGGTTAAGTCCTGGTGATTATGTGCATATCAGTATTGCTGATAATGGGCCAGGTATTCCCGAGGAGCATTTGAGCAAGATTTTTCACCCCTATTATTCAACAAAGCCAGAAGGAAGTGGGCTGGGGCTCGCCAATGCCTATGGCATTATCTCTTCGCATGGAGGTTTTTTAAGTGCAGAGTCTGTGCCAGGACAAGGAGCAACTTTCCATATATATTTGCCCGTTGCGCAGCGAGCGCTGAGGCAAAAACCCCTTGTAGATGCGCCTAAGGTGCATTCGGGACATGGGCGTGTACTGATTATGGATGACGAAAGCATGATTCATCAGATCGCTGGTGAAATGCTCGAGCACCTCGGTTATGATGTTGATTTTGCCTTCGAGGGAGAGAATGCAGTCCAAAAATATGAATCTGCAGCCCGCAGCGGAAAGCCTTACGATACGGTAATTTTAGACTTAACAGTGCCTTCAGGCATGGGTGGGCGTGCGGCGATTGAGCAATTGCGGGCAAAAGACCCTCAAGTGCGCGCAATTGTTTCAAGTGGTTATTTGCATGATGCTGTCATGGAAAATTATCGGGACTATGGATTTAGTGGGCGCGTGCTCAAACCATATACGCTTGAACAATTGAGTCAGGTATTGCACGATGTCCTCTATAACTAAGATGATGAAGCAAATCTATGGTTTAATAGTGTGCGCGTGTCTCTTGAGTGCCTGCACGGGTTCTAAGAGTGTTGTGCCGCCTCAAGAGCAAACGAATGCTCTTGGAGTTGTGAAAACACGCCCGCGTTCCTATGCAAAGTTACCACCAACGAGCTTTAATGTGCATAGCGATGAAGTTAGCCCTAAGCATGAGTACTCGGGCGATGAAACAAGTTACCTCTGGGGGTTGATTCGGACGGCAGACTACTAGTTGAATTTAATGGAAACGCCGTCCTTAGCGAATGTAGCTCGGTACCTTCCGGAGCAGGTTGAGCGTATGCCGGATGCCAAGGCGGTCCAAGTACCTATTTTTGGTGGGGATTGTGCCAATTATAGTTTTCAAGATTTGAATACACTGTCCAGTGCAGCTGTTGTCTACTTGAAGCAGTATGGGATCATTCAAGGGACAACGGTGCTCCTGATGGTGAAACCCGGGTTTGACCTTATTTGCCTTACATTTGCATTGTTTCGGATGGGCGCTGTGCCCGTAGTGATTGATCCTGGCATGGGTGTGCGTGCATTTTTGAGTTGCGTTGAGCGTGTAAAGCCTGATGCCCTTGTAGGGATTCCTTTAGCGTTAAGATTGAGCCAGCTTTTCCCTAAAGTGTTTGGGTCTCTACGGGCGCGTGTCTGTGTACGAAAAAACGCATTTTTAGAAGAGCTTCGAAGGGTTGTAGCTCAAGGCGTTCACCGGGAAGGAGCTTACGTTGAGGAGACACGCACCAGTGATTTAGCAGCAATCTTGTTTACATCGGGATCAACGGGTCCCCCTAAGGGTGTGTGTTATGAGCATGGGATGTTCGAGGTTCAAGTAGGCCTTATTCGTGATGCTTATAAAATAGCTCCCGGCGAGGTTGATTTGCCAATGCTTCCAATTTTTTCCCTCTTCAATCCTGCCCTTGGAGTTACGACAGTCGTGCCGCAGATCAATCCAAGCAGGCCCGTGAATGTAAATCCGCGTTTTATTGTCGATGCTATTGAGCGCTGTGGGGTAACGACTACCTTTGGCTCACCTGCTATCTGGGCAAAAGTGGGCCGTTACTGCAAGAAGCATGGCATTGTGTTGAGTGGTCTTAAGCGGATATTGATGGCGGGTGCGCCTGTGCTACCTCAGGTTCTCGAGATGTTTGAAAGTATTCTACCCAATGGTGTAGTTCACACGCCCTATGGTGCAACCGAGGCTCTGCCTGTCAGTACAATTAACTCGAAGAAAGTGCTTCATGATGCCCGTGCTTTAAATGAATCGGGCTGCGGGACGTGTGTCGGTAAAGGTTTTCCTGGAGTATCGGTAAAAATTATTCAGCCTGTAAATGGAGAGATTGAATTTATGGGAAATGTTGAGGAAGTCTCTTGTGGCGATGTGGGTGAGATCGTTGTTAGGGGGCCTTCGGTGACACGGGCTTATTACCAAGAGCCCGAGAAGACGCGCTTGGCCAAGATAAGCGATGGTGATGCCTTTTGGCATCGAATGGGAGACCTTGGCTATAAGGATGCCCAGGGCAGATTGTTTTTTTGTGGACGCAAGGCTGAGTGTGTCGTCTCTGGGGGGCAGCTGTTTTATCCGGATTGTTGTGAAGGGGTATTTAATGTGCACCGATGGGTGTGCCGTAGTGCTTTGATTTCTTTGAATCTTGATAGTAAGATCGTTCCAGCACTTGTCGTTGAGCCAAAGCATTGGAAGCATGTGATCCTATCTAGGAGGTGCTTTCTTCATGAATTGCGTGCCTTAGGTGCGCAATACGAGCATACACAAGCCATCGAGCATATTTTCTTTCAGCGACGGTTGCCTGTCGATGTGCGTCATAACGCGAAGATTCATCGAATCGCGCTTGGGCGTCGATGGTCTCGAAAAATGGGAGCTCAATAAATATTTAGCTAGCGGTGTTTGCCTGTGCTTTTGGGGCGGGCATATCCCAGCCGCTAAGGACCCGGTCTCGGATCTTTTTAGCAAGATCTCGCGTTAGCACAGGCATAGCCTGGTACTCGGATTGCTGGAAGCCAGTGTCGACAAAGGCATCGATAGTTGAGGAGATGGGCACTTCGCGAAGGAGAATGTCTCCGGTTTTGGTGTTAATGAGTGTACACTGCGCAACCAGAGTAATGTTGAAGGAGCGACCTACGAGAGTGTCGGACTCTTCGGTGGCAGAGACGTTCTTTTCAAAATCCTTAAGTGTGATTTCGAGCAGTGCATCTGCCTTTTTTTGCGATGTGATGCGAACACGACCATCTTCGATGAAGGCTGTCGCAAGCTGATCTGCAAGGAGGGCTTGGGCTTGTGGAGCATAAGACTCATTGCGGATGGGCTCTATGTAGATCGATTGAAACGACAGTGTAGCGGGTGCACCCATGTGATAATGAGTGCACCCGGTAAAAAGCGCTACCAGTAAAAAAGTGACTGAAAGGAACGATCGTTTCATGGTTTAATTAGAAGCGATGCTCACCTTCCCAGTTGTCCCCAATCGGCTCGTTAGGATCGATATTGTCTGTAGGGAGTGGATCAATCGGAAATTCGTTGAAGGCTGGATCGAGTGGATCGAGTGGATCAAACGGATTGGTTGATTCGATGGTTTCAAATTCGTCAACTTGGTCAGGGGCGAAGCTTTCTTCAACCCATTCAGTGTCGTCACCCTCGGCGACGAGACCTTCAGTTGATCGAAGAAGAAACTCTTCGGTTTCGTAATGCTCGACGGCTTCGTCTTCCTGGTATTCTTTAAGGGTCTTACGTTTGTAACGGCCTAGGACAAAGTCCACCCAGGTTCTGCGAGCAGGGACACCCTTGTTTAGCTTGGCGACAATCATTTGTTCAGATTCAGCGGCAGCTTTAGACTCGGGTGCTGTTGTGATTGCTTCTTGGTAGAATATGCGAGCAGCCTCAGGGTTGTTGCGGCGTGCGTAGTAAAAGTCTCCGATTTCTTTGCGGTTGCGAGCTTCAATATCACGCATTTTTTTGAGTTTAGCTTCTACTTCGGGGACTCGGTCGTTATTTGGGTAGAGTGTTAGAAAGTCCTGATAGTAGAGGATCGCTTCTTTGGTAGCACCTTGGTCGTAAGCTGGGCCTTGGACGAGCGATGCATAAAGGTCTGCAAGCTGGATGTGGGCACCGGGGGCTAAGATGCTGGATGGGTAGTCGTCGATTAATTGCTCGAGGGCATCAATAGCGTCAGTGTCTTTACCGTGCTTTGCCGAAATAAGGGCGATGTTCATGAGGGCGACAGGCGCATATTCGCTGGAAGGTGCATTATCAACGACGCCACGGAAGAACTTGATGGCCTCTTTATAGTTTTTAAAGCCAGGGATGACGCCGAAGTAGTAAGGGCGTTTACCTTCCATGAGGGAGGAGGCGATTTCAAACTCTTCATTAATGACTTCGTTGAACCTGCTATAGCTTGGATAGTTTGCGAGGATAGCGCTGAATTGGTCAAAAGCCTTTGAATACTGATGGCGCTTTTTGTAGAGGAGGCCTGCGCGGTAGAGGGCTTCAGGGGCAAGTGAAGTGTCTTCGTAGTCAGCAGCGACTTTTTTGTAGAGGTCTGTGGCCCTTCCGAGCTTCCCAGCTTCTTCGGCAGCTTCTGCTTCTGCCATGAGCGTTTGTGCCTCGGGAGGTGGAGGCAGGAGCTCTTTACCTAAGTTGACCGCATAGGCGTATTCAGCGGAGTGCTCGTCTTTAGTGGCACAACCACTGAACAGGAACATCGTGGTTGCAAAGAGTGCTAAGGGAAGCGATAGGTATTTAGTCATAGGTTTATGAATGCCATTTAATGAGAGTAGCGCCCCATGTCAACCCAGCTCCAAAAGCAACGAGGATGACGTAGTCTCCCGGGTGGATGCGGCCTTGTTTATGGGCTTCGGTGATGGCGACAGGGATGGATGCGGCAGAGGTGTTGCCGTATTTATTCAGGTTGATAAAAATCTTCTCTTCAGGAACTTGGAGATATTTGCCGAGAGATTGCATAATGCGAACGTTGGCCTGGTGTGGGATGATGCAGGCAATGTCTTCGGGCTTTAGGTCAAACTGGTCTAAAATGGTGCGTGTTGCTTGCTCCATTGCGCGGACGGCAAGGCGGAATACTTCTCGGCCGTTCATGCGGAGGTAATGCTGGCGTTTTTCGATAGACTCTGCGCTAGCAGGGCATGCAGCGCCTCCTGCTGGCATGTGAAGGATGGATGGATCTGTGCCATCTGCACCCAGTGTGCTTCCTAGAATGCCCACGTTGGGAGTGTCTACTTTGCTTAGGACAGCGGCCCCGGCAGCATCTCCAAAGAGGACGCAAGTTGTGCGATCTTGCCAATCGAGCGTGCTGGACATTTTTTCAGCGCCGATGACAAGGGCATTTTTGTAGGGGCCAGAACGAAGCAAGTGGTAGACAGTATCTAGAACGTAAAGAAAACCTGAGCAGGCTGCAGAAATATCAAAAGCAGGTATTGTGCGAAGGCCGAGCTTTGCTTGGGTGATGCAGGCTGTTGAAGGGAAGGGAAGGTCTGGTGTCATCGTGGCCACGACTAAAAGATCGATGTCTTTCTTGTTTAGGCCTGCGTTTTTAATAGCAGTTTCGGCCGCTTGGGTACCCATGTCAGAAGGGTTTTCTTCCATGGAGGCGATGTGCCGGGTTTTGATGCCCGTGCGCGTTTGAATCCATTCGTCGGAGGTGTCGACGATTTTGGCCAAATCATCGTTACTCAGCTGCTTTTTGGGAATGTAGGAACCCAGTCCGCGGATGATGATGGAAGAGCTTTGCATGCTCATAGGGCGCCTGACGCCTGAAAGGATTGGGACGGGTTACGATGCGTCTGTTGAATGGCTTTTGAGGATGCTATTGGCAGCTTCGATGTCATGCAGGATTTGATCATTCATGTCGTGCTTTACAATGTCCAGCCCAATTTGTATCGCATTTTTGAGTGCGACACGGTTGCTTGCGCCGTGAGCTTTGAGCACGTGGCCATTGAGCCCTAGCAGCGGTGCGCCGCCGTATTGGTCTGGGTTGAGTTGCTGCTTCATAGCCTTAAATGCAGGGAGTGCAAGAAAGGCGCCAAACTTGCGAATATAGTTTTTGTTGAGTTCCTCGGAGAGAAATCTTTTGAGTAGGTGAAAGAGAGATTCGCAGGTTTTTAAGAGGATGTTGCCTGTAAAGCCATCGCAGACAATGACATCTACCTTGCCGTCGAAGACGTTGAACCCTTCGATAGGGCCTTGGTAGTTGATGAGGTTACCTATGGCCTTGAGCATGGGATGAGCTGTATTGATGAGCTCGGTGCCTTTGCCCTCTTCAGTGCCTATGGTAAGGAGCCCTACGCGTGGTTCGCGGAGGCCAAGAAGGACGCGAGCATAGTGTGAGCCCAAGATTGCATTCTGAACAAGATGCTCGGGCTTGCTTTCGGGATTAGCCCCTGCATCGAGCAAAATAAAGTGGCGATTTTGACTAGGCCAAACCGTTGCCAGGGCTGGGCGCTCAACGCCGGGAAGGGTGCGTAGCTTGATAGTGCCTCCTGCCATGAGACTGCCTGTATTGCCCGTACTGAGCAGGACAGCAGCTTTACCCTCTTTAATGAGCTGGATCCCCTGCACCATCGAGGAGTTTTTCTTTTGTTTGAGGCTTTGGATGGGCTTTTCGTCCATCCCGATAACCTCGGGTGCATGATGGATGGTTAGGCGCTTGTTTTCGCTAAGGTCGGCTTCAGCGACGAGTGGCTGTAAGATGGCTTCATCTCCCAGGAGGATAAGGTCTTTAAGTTCTGGGATGGACTCGAATGCGAGCTTGACCGCAGCAACCACCTCTGCAGGGCCAGCATCGCCCCCCATTGCATCCAAGGCTATAGTGGCCATTTTGGTGCTCATATTTGGGTCTCGGTGCTGGTTGAAAAAACTGAAGTGAACGCGTTAGCGGGTATGATTAAACCTCAACATCAATGACTTGACGGCCTCGATACATCCCGTTCATTGGGTTGACGCGGTGAGGCATGAAGAGTGTCCCATCGGTTGGGTCTTTTGCGAGCTGAGGAGCTTGGAAGGGCTGACTTCCGCGGCGTTTCCGGCTACGTTGCTTAGACTGTTTGCGTTTTGGTTGTGCCATAATTGTAAAATAAGCTTATTTCGAATCAAGCTGCTGATACAGCTCGGTTTATTTATATAAGAGCGAGTAGTGTAGAGGTGAGTCGGTCCTCGTCAAGCCCGAGTTTTCAGGTGAAGGGATCTATACAGTGCTATTTGAATTTTATTATAAATATTTATTCTGCAATGAGTTGCGATTTTATTACATCTTTGTCCTAGCGAGCAATTTAGTTGAGATATGTGATCTTAGAAAGTTGATTTTTAGCGAAGATTGTGTATATTAAGATGTTAGTAAACAATGGCTTAAATCGTTTATTTGAAAGCGCGATGGCATGAATTCTTCCGACAATCTAGATAAAATCCCTAGTCATCAAGCGCCGCAGCCGCCTGAAGATAAATCAACATCCAGGCAGTCGATTGTCCAGGGGGGCGCTAGGAGGACGGTTGAGCGCGGTATTGCAGGCCCAGCTAAAGCTGCAGAGCGTCTTGCTAGTGGGCTGCGTGCGGTCCAGTTTCAACCCTTGAGTAAGCGTGTTGCTGAGCAACGTGTCCAGGCCTGGGGGGAAGTTCAACAGTGCATATCTCTCTTATTTGAAAATGCCAATGCATGGTCAGCGCTTGAGAAGAGTCCCAAACATGTTGAAAAGCTCTTGCATGTTCTGGCTGAGCGCTTGGCTTTGGCTCCTGCAGGATCTCAAGAATACCATTTGATCTTAAGAACCCTTTGCTTTTTGGCGAAGGCCCTTCAGGCGGAAGGGGCTGATGCACGTCTTCAGCTAAACAATTTAAAGACCATCACCCATCTGCTTGCTAGCCTTTTAAAGACGGCGAATAAGCTTTCCGATCAAACCGCAGACTTTTTGCTCCAGGCTGTAGCGCACATTTATGAAAATAAAACCGCCAATGCAGAAATTTGTACGTTAGCGGCAGGTGTGCTTGGCTCGATTGCAGATCGTTGCGAATTGAGTGATAAGCACGTGCCGATGATGATTCAAGTGCTGAGCAATCCTCCAAGTCGCACTCGAGAGGCATCGTTTTTGACCGCCCAGGCAAATGCCATTGCTGTAGCTGTGGCTGCTTTAGAGCGGCTCGATGAGCAGGGCCTTACAATTTTATTTCAAGGCATTCAGCGGATTCACAGCCGCACTCGTGATGCAGAGGTGCGCGAGGCTTGTCTTGAGGCACTCGGGGCCATGTTAGAATTCGGTGCACCGAAGGGGAAGCTTGAGGCTGATATCGATGCTCTGTACAAGAGAATCGATGAGCTCCTTTAAGAGAGCGCTAGGAGGATACCACCGGCAAGCACGATGCGGTAGTAGGCAAAGGCCGATAAGCCGTAGCGGGTGAGCACGTGAACGAGAAATTTAACGGCCAGGGCTGCTGATATCGTTGCAACAATAATACCAAAAAGTAAAGGGCCTGCGTTGAGAATAAGCAAGGCCTTGCCCATGGTGAGAGCTTTGTAACCAGAGGCCGCAGAGAGGGTGATGAGGCCGAGTAAAAAGCTAAACTCTGCAGCAAGCGCGGGTCTGAGTCCAGCATAGTAGCCGCCAACAATCGTCATCATGGAGCGGCTTGTTCCAGGCCACATAGCGATGCACTGGAGGAAGCCTATCATGAGGCACTTGCTAATAGAGAGTTCGTGAAGACTGAGCTCGCTTTGCTCTTTGCCCGAACGTTTTTTCCAGTACTCAGTGCCAAGCATGAGAATGCCTCCTGCAACCAGAGCAATGCAGACGGAAGTGGGGTTGAAAAGTTTTTCTTCAATGATGTCGTCCAGGAGGAGCCCTAGGATGGCCGCTGGCAGAAAAGCAAAGATCAGGTTGCGCGCTAGGAGGAGCCCTTCAGGGTTACGGCCCAGTATGCCTTGCAGGATCGTCACGATGCGGCGCCAGTAAAGGAGCACAACGGCGATGATCGCCCCGCCTTGTATAACGATGGAGTAGGCGTTGATGGCATCTTGAAGAGTGAGTGTGCGCTCCGTGCCATTTTTTTTGATTTGAATCGGCTCTCCTTTGCCGTCCAAAATGGGTGTTGGTTCGTCCAGTTTGAGGTAGTGGTTGACGAGGATGAGGTGCCCTGTTGAGGAAATAGGCAGATACTCTGTGACGCCTTCGACAACACCAAGCAGAAAGGCTTCTGGATAGTTGGGCGGGTAGTTGTCTTGTGTTGAAGGCTGATCGTTTGCGCTGAGACTGTAGGCAATACCTAGGGTGAATGCATAGAAGTATAAAAATGAGCGGAGTCGCTTTTGAAAACGCATGGGCCTTAGGCTAACGCGTTTATCTCAAAACTGCAACGGCTTTTCTGTGCCTTGTTAGGCTAATTTTGTGGAGAGTGTATCATAGACAGATCGCTGCTCCCAGCACATGCGTATCTCACAATCGGGTGGCCCAATGACAGGGTCTTGTGGACCAGCAAACCATGAGAGGGGGTTGTACCAAGCTCCTGTGGGCTCTGGAGCTTCCTCAATGATGTTCGGTGTAATAACGATGCTAGCTCCAACTTGGATAGTGCTTGGCTTTACACCTTCAAGTGTGCGTTCTGCGCCATCTTTATTCGTATGCTTGTCGACTTCCCAGCTCGCAATGGCTGTGACTAGCGTTCCTTCGCCCGTCTGGGCAACTTTCAGGCTGATTTTTGGCTTTGCTATGTTTTTTACGTGCAATTCTGTTCCCGATTCAGAGACGAATTGCATGGACTCCATATGTTCGCGAAGGGGTTCTAGGATTGCTTTGGCTGTCTCTGGTGTAAGAAATTGCGTGAGTTTGGTGACCATGGGCGCATTGCCATGACAGGCAAAGGCAAGTTGTTCGACGAGGAATTCTTCGTCACTTAAATCATCCATGCCCATGGCGTCCCGATGGCGGAGTACAGCATCTTTGGGGATGGTAATCTCGATATCAATATCGCTTAAGCCGCTGAGAAAACGGCTGTCAACGGTGTAGCTTCGATCGAGCCCATGGACAGATTCTGTCCAGTCTGGGTCTTGCCCCTTCCATTGATCGACGTGGGATTGGATGCCTTTATTTTTATTGAGGCTGTCTGTGTCTTGACCCTCAATTTTGTGCGCATCAAAGTTTTCAATCATGACTTTCATGTCATCGCCATCCTCGACCTCAAAAGTATTATAGCGATGGCTGTTCGCAGGAAAGATGTTATCGTACGTAAACGTGCGTGCAATATGTTCAAATTGCTGCTTTTGCTTGGGGTCCTTAATTTTTTGAACAGAGGTTTCGATAGTTTGTAGTGCTTCATCGTACTCGCTTCGTGTGATGAGCTCCTTGTTGAGGAGGTAGGCAAGTTGATTCATTTTTTCCGATTGCTCCTTGGGCGTGTCGGCAAGTTGTGTGCAGTTTTTGACCGTTTCTTGGATGACTACTTTCTCTTTTTCTTTAAATACTCGGTAGGCCTCATCTTCTGCCTCTTGAGCCTCGACAGCTTTGTCGGTAACTTCCTGAATCTCTTCGAGTAAATGAACAATGTCGGACTCAACTTGGCTAACGACGGTCTTTAAATGGGCGATTGCTTCAGGTTCTGTTTGGAAGCTATTAGAGGTTTCTTCCATGAGCTGCTTGCCTAGCTCCTTAATTTTAGCCGTATTATTGTCAGCGACAGCATTCTTGTAGTCCGTGATGAGTTGCTTTTGAGCCTGAACGAATTCATCTAGCTTGGCAATTTCTAGAGAGCACTCTTTCATCTTTGCCTTACGGATGGCAGTCTCCCTCTTGGCTTGAACAATCTCTCCAAAAGATAGGACCGGTTGCGTCTTCTCTGCAATTTTTATTTTTCCACGTTCAAGCCGGACACTGTCTTCCAGTCTTCCTAAGCGCTCACGACAGACATCGAGTGATTCTGCCGCTTCCATAACGGTTGCTGCTAGTTGATCTCTTTGTTGAGTGAGACGTTGAGTGTCGTCGGGCGATTTTGCTTTACTCAGAGCATCGTTGACGATTGCTAACTCTTGGTTTGCTTGAGCTTCAACTTTTTCAAGAACCTCTATTCTCTTTTTAGCCTGGTTGACTTTGTAAAGTGCACGTTGCAGTGCGCGGTCATCCATGCGTAGGGAGTACTTCTTGTCAAAAAAGGTCATGTCATCGGTGATCGTGTCACGGTCTTCCAGTGTGCCCAACAAGTTCCGCTCCATGCTCTCGTAGATATTTGAAGCGATATTGCGAGAGCCCTGCCAAATAGAGCTAGTCGCGTTGAGCAGGCTTTTAGATTTGGACATGCCGTAAATACTCATGCGGTACATTTGAGAACGCATGTAGGGCATAGTGCCATCTTGGGCGTACTTTTTGACAAATATTTGTTCGACAAGAAAGTGCGTGAATTTTTTAGCCACGTAGCGTAAGCAGCTTTGCCCCGGTATGTTCTTGAGGTCCCAGCCCTGTTTGGTGAATATGCTGTCGAGTTTTCCGTCGATGATGGGGTCTACTTGAGTCCAGGCGGTTTCGGGGTCGTTTTTAACGAGCGTTGCAAATTCCTGAATGGCCAATTTGAGGGCTGCATCTTGTGCTTTTTGAGCAGCCTTCTCGAGTTCGGCATCGCCCATGTTGTAAGCTTCTTGTCCTGCTTTAAAGGCATCGTAGCACCCAAAGGCAAAACCGCCGACAGTAGCACCCGCTAGTGTACTCGTAAGCATGCCTCCTGGTCCGAATAGCCCACCCAATAGGCCAAGTCCTCCGCCGGTTGCTGCACCCATTTCAGCGCCTTTGTAGCCTGCTTCGAGTGCCTGCCATGCCATGACGCCCGCACGCTTTTGGACCCTGCGCACATCGCGTTCGCTGATGTTTGTGTCGGGTATATCCATGCCTGAGTCGCTCTTTTTGAAGAGTCCAAGAAAGCTTTCTATTGGACCGCTCGTCTTTTCATCTCCGAGCCCTAGGGCAAAGTCGATACCCATATCAAGAAATGTATCGTGCAGCTCTGCGGCGATACGATCTTCACATGCATGCAGCGAAGCACTGCCTATATGTAGGGTATCTGCAATAGAGTTCACTGCATGAACGACGGGAAAACTGAGTGCATTGCTAACGAGACCTGCTGGCATAAGAGTACCTCCTTTTAGGGCTTAATATACACTCAGAATGATGAGATATCAAATGCTTCCATAAAAAAAGCACCCCCAGGTGAGGGTGCTTTATCAGTTTAATGTGTGTGCCTTAATTTTTAATTTCTAATGTGTCCCTTACTACGCGAACCAGTGCACATGAACGCATTTCCGCTTCGGGTAGGTCTTGGACTTCAACAATTTTCTTGATAGGTCCTATAGCCTCGGATTCTGACTTCGCGCCGCCCAGTCCAAACCAGCCGCCAACCGTTGAGATAGCTGCCCCGACCATCCCTGGTTTTGGCAAGGACTCAGGATCTATCTCAACAGCTTCCTTCCGAATTTCCCCTGGAGTTAAGTGTATCGAAATGGATGCTTCAACACTACTTTCGCCATCAACTTCGTGTTCGCGTCCGTTCGTGACGTGGCCTTCGACATCCCATTTGGCCGTAAAGGTAATGAGTACACCCGTGTCTGTTTCGCTGATTTGGCATACGTATTCTGGGTTATCGATGTCGGTGATTTTAAGCTCTGTTCCGAGGCCTGTTTCGTCATTGCCTTTCTTTACGCTTTCAATGAGTGGTGCCAGCATGGCCTCTGCAGATTCCTTCGTGACGAGTTGTGTGATTTTGCTCACGGTGCCTGCATCGTAACCACTAGCAACGAATAATTTTTCAACGAGCAATTCGTTATCATCAAGTGCATCATTCCCCATCGCATCGCGGGCATTACGGACTTCACTTTTGGGCACCTGCACTTCAAGTTTGATCGCTCCATCGTTGATATCGCTTAAGAACTGTGGATGAACCGCAAAGTCCGTATCAAAGCCGTAGACCGATTGAGCATCTTCAATATCCTGCGCAAGTGTTCCTTGGATCGAGCTGCCAACAGACTTCCTTGTAGCCGCTTCGGTCTCTTCTTGGAAGCTTTGGATCTCCGTGTTGAAGACCTTAATGACGAGATTGCCATCCTTGTCCTCTTCAGTGGATGTATTGCGATACCCAACAGGGAATAAGTTTTCGAGTGTAAAGCGCTCGAGGGCCTTCATGCAGCCTGCCTTATGCGGTGCACTCTCTGGTAGTTCTTGAATCTTACCGCGAATGCTGTCGATCGCATCGTTGTACTGCTCTTTGGTGATGTGTCCATCGTGGTAGAGCATGCCAAGACGAATCAATTTCTTAGCCTCACCCACAGGGGTTTGTGCCAATGTCGTTGCATGGTTTAAAGCCCGCTCAGTGGCAGCTGCCTTGTCCTTTTCAAACTGCGCTTCAGCTTTTTTAACAGCTTTTTCAAGGCCCGGGATTGCCTTTTCTGCATCTGCTTTCAAGCTTTGATAGTTTTGTGTGCTCTCGTTAAGAGCCTTTGTGAGCTTGTCGTGGTCATTATGGGTTCCATCTTTTTTGAGCACATCTGTCTTAACCCAGCTTTCTAGGTGCTGCACATGAGAATCATGTTGGATGATTTGGCCGATAAGCTCGCGCTCTCTTGAGAGGTATGCATTCCTTTGCTCATCGCTTAGGTCCTTATTGGTTCGCAATTCATCTTGAATAAGTTTTAGACTGCTTCGAAGTTGAGAAACTTCATCTTGAAGGTCGTCCAAGTACGTGGGCGTTTGCAAGTACTGTAGGCGCATTTCATTTTGCTCGATAAAGAACTCCGCTGAACCACGAATATTTTGCTGGATAGCAAGATTTTCTTTAGCATCGCGGACGGCCTTGTAAGAGACAGAGCATGGAGCTAAGATCTCCGCACTGACTTTCTTGTCTTCAATAACTTTCAATGCCTGTTCGTGAGCTAAAATCTTTTCTGTGATTTCCAGTTCTTTTTTCTCGAGTGCTTCGAGTTTTTGAGAATGTTGGTCATACGTTGTTCTGTCTTTGCCTTCGAGCTTTTCGCCTAAGATGCCAAAATGTTCGTCAATATAGTCGACTTCGCTCATGCGAGCCATGCTAGCGTTGCTGAGCTCAGCTTTAAGTCCTTCGATGTTTCTTTGGATTTGCTTTGCCTCAAGGTCGAGTTCTTCAGCGCGTTTTTTGGCATCCATGACAAGCGCTTCATTGATGACAAAACTATAGCGGTACTCGAGTGTATCCTCTATTTTGTACTCATCCTTGTCTGCTTTTTCAAAGAGTCCACCTATCACGCCACTTGAGTAGCTGATAGAGTTACTCATCAAGTTTGCAAGTCCTTGGGAATGGCCAATGGCTGCAATGCCTAGTCGATAGTACATGGCACGTCTGCGTACGGCTGGATCGTCGGAGTAGTACTTTTCGACAACCATATGCTTGATCAAAAACACAATCGTTCCTGTAACGAATTTTCTTAGCTGTTTGCCTGCTCCCCAGCAGAAATCATCCGAAAGAACCGTGTACCCGCTCAAGCTTTTGTTGATGATATTGCCCATTTGCTTGCGGCCACCTTCGCCATGGGTTTTCATGTAAGTTGCAAATTCAGTAAGCACCCATTTAATGCCTGATGCTTGAAGAGCATTTTTTAATGCATGGGCTTCATCATCCGTTGCAGCGGACATAAGGAGAACGCCTTTGGCCCCACCCACAGCAGCTCCTGCAGCTCCACCTAAAACAGCACCCCCGACAACGCCTCCTGGGCCCCCAGCAAGTCCTGCAATAGCGCCTGTACCAGCTGCACTTACACCGCCTACAACGGCGCCTTTGACGCCTTCGACAATCATGAGTCCAGCTTTGAGAGTTGTTTCTGTGCCAAGCTCTTCTTTGACGTCTTTTAATCCTCCAACAGCGCCTTCTGCAACACTCTCGGGAACACAGATTTTTTTGAGGAAAGAAACGAGCGTCCCTTCACCAGCTTCGACCATGACATCAAAAGCTGCATCCACAGCACGCCTTTCAACCTCTTCTTTAAGGTCTGCTGCAATCCAGCCTTTAATGGTACTCAGGTCGATGACTCCGAGTGTGATTTTGTCTAAGCCTTGTCCTATAAAATGAGTTGCCGCATAAGCTGCGCCCATGGTTACAAATCCAGCTGTATTCATAATTTCAATCCTCCTATTACTGCGTTCCTATAAATATTTCCCTTTATTTTTTAGACAGAGAATTCTCCTTGAAAGTTCCTTGGCTGCAGGGTTTTTATATTTGCTTAACTAAAAGATACTGCATGGATGGCAAAATTGCAAATGGCTGTGTACCTTTTTAGGCTTGGAAATGCTTGAAAAGAGGCCAATCTAGAAAACTATGCGTAAGGGGGCACACGTTTTACATCGACTAACACAAAAACTAATTCGCAGTAAACGACTTAGCGTGGGCGAGGCAGCCACGGCAGCACGGGCATTAGCCTTGCCTAATGAAGATTTTGAAGAGAAGAAGTCATTCTTAATAGCGCTCTCAAATCGTGGGGAGCCTTTCTCTGCAGTCACTGCTTTTGCAGAAATTTTTCGCGACTTAGCTCGAGATCCTAAGGTCGATCTCTGGCGCAGTGCCGCTATCGATGTTTGCGGCACAGGGGGAGATGGTTCTCACAGTTTCAATATTTCAACTTTTGTTAGTTTCATCCTCGCTGCAGAGGGTGTGCCCGTTTTCAAGCACGGTGCCCGTTCAAATCGATCGCAGTGTGGCAGTGCAGATCTTTTAGAAGCTCTTGGCTTTAAGCTCGATTTGGAAGATGCGCGCATTCACGCCTCTCTCGAAGCGTTGAGCTACGCCTTTTTCTTTGCCCCAGCTTTTCATCCCGCCTATAGCAATATCGTCCCTGTCCGCAAAGCCCTCGGTGAAGAAGGCCACCCGTGGACGATTTTCAACTTCCTTGGTCCGTTAATCAATCCTGGCCGTCCCGCCTACCAGCTCCTCGGCATGTTTGACGAAAAGTGGCTCGTCCCCACCGCGCAGACTTTGGCCAGCCTTGGCCTGCGCCGCGGCCTCGTTGTCCATGGTAAACCCCGCGAAGGCGGCCAAATGGATGAGCTCACCTGCTCAGGGGCCAACCGCGTAGTTGGCTTTGGCGAGCTTGAGGGCTTCGATGAAGTCTGGGAGCCTGAAGCTTTCGGCCTCAAGCCCTGCCCTCAGGCGGATCTTGCAGGCGGCTCGGTGAAGGACAATGTTACACTTTGCCAGCACATTCTAGAGGGCAAGGCCCCAACAGGCCTCGTAGACACGATTTTATGGAATGCGGGCGCATCTTTCTGGGCCGCTAATAAAGACGTTGATGTTCAGGCCGGTATCACCCGCGCCCGCAATGCTTTGGAGAGTGGGGCGGTAGCCACCTGGCTCAAGAAGGCACAAGCTTTCTATACGGCTGCCAAGTAAGTAAGGCCAACGAAATGGCTTTAAGATCTAGTAAACCTCTTTGGGGGGGTGCCTATGCATAGCCAATATGTCCATGCATAAGTGTTATCTATAGCTGTACATAGCAGTCGTTTTTGCACTGAAAAAAAGCTCGCACAAGAAATGAAATTTGACCAAAAATTCAACCTCCACAACCCACTCATAAACAACAGCTAACAAAACAATTTTTCAAAACCCCCTAAAACTCTCCCCACCAAAAA
>DCBD01000055.1 GCA_002313355.1 Opitutia bacterium UBA1116
CAGAATTAGACCCCCAGCTATCATCCTCGTAAATGTAATTAAAATGATCACTCGTCGACGCCCCATCGCTCCCCTGGATATATTGACTCTCGACTCTATTCCAAAGGCCATAGACAATCTTTCGGGAACGACCGACAGGGTCTGTGCAAGCCTCTAGCAAGTGCCCAGAAGCAATGACTTCACTCTCTGCACTAAAGTGATAACCCTCGCGATAGGCATAAGTTTCCACCGATCCATCAGCATGCGTGCAGGCAATAAGATCACCCTCTGCACTATAAGTGTATTGAACCATTCGACCATCGCCAGAAGCAAAACCACTCACCCGGCCTGAGCGGTTATAGAGCACTTTAAGGATGCGTCCATCCGTACTCTCGAGACGCTCTAAGCGCCCATCCCTATAATAAAAGTCAAAAGCATTACCCTGCTCATCCTGCCATTGCTTCAAACGAATACCTGAGGCCACATGATCAAAAATCAAACGATGACCGCTTTTCAAAAGAAGCTCAGGCGAGGAGTCCTGAAGATTTAAAGAAAGCACCTCTGTAGAAGGTTCCGTACTAATGGCTTGCCGAGATGATGGATAGGCCCTGTAAATACCGCCCTTATCTTGCTCAAGCACTAACACCCCCTGGTCAGGCACTGTAACAAAAAGATGCTTTGCTTCACGACTCAAGCGAGGCCCCTCTAAAAACCAAACCTGCCAACCATAGCCAAGTAAACCGTCCCCAAGGAAACTACTCGAGTAAGTGCGCTTCACCGTAAGAGGCAAGATACCATTTAAAGTAAGGTCTTCAGCTGCATACTCAAAAGAACCGCGCTGGAGATGGACACCACGATGCACATAAGGAATCTCGCCAGAGGACGGATGTGGCACAATAGCCACACTGCTACTGCGTGGATGAACAAAAGCTTTTGCAATCTCTACAGGATCACGACGCAACAAAGACTGTGCAATGGGATCACTCATATAAGAGCGACTCTCTGAAAGGCTTTTACTATTAAGTGTATCGGACTTTGGGGTAACTTGAATGGAAACTCCATTATCTCCATCCAATACTGCCTTCAAAATTCCACCCGCTGCACTGGGACTTGCCCACTCTGCATTGATTGGGGCACCCAATCCACCATGCTCATGCTCAAGCAGGGCCTCAGCACTATTAGGCATCATCACAAAAGCGGCCACCCCCGAGAAGGCACCCAACTGAACTTTTCCAGGTGTTATGATAACTCGCGTACCAGCAGACTCTATGGTGTCGTCTCTCAACAGGTATTCGACATGGCTCCATAATTTAGGGCTATGCATACGCAAGGGAACACCGTTGACCAACTGATCACCGGCACTCCTTATATTATGTTTATCAAGAACAAGAACACCTGGGGACTCCTCACCTTTATAAAATTCCAAAGTCCTTAAAACGTCTACTGAAGATACCGCGTCTGTCTGAGAGAATAAGTGATTAATTGCCCACTGCTCGCTCAGGGAAGCCTCAGCTGCATACAAGGCCCAATAGTCTGAACGAGCGTCCCAGTAGCCACTCGTAGAAGCAAAGTTAGCACACTCATTGAGTAAACCTAACTTAAGATGAAAAACATCGAGGATAGGCACCAAAGACAAACCGCCTGAACGAGAAACAGGACGCATCTTTGCTAAGGCAAATGCTCGAAGAGAACTGCGCGTACCGTGATGCAACGGAAGCATTGCTTTTTCAAAGCGCGTCATGCGTTCGAAATATTCCATGCCAAGCAGCGATGTTGAAGTTGTAATCAGCACATCGGCTGAAAGGTCTTGACCCGCTTGCGCTAAAAATTCGCCAGCCGCATTGAAGGCATCAACCTCCTTCTGAAGCATAAGTGGTGTAACTGAGCCCAAATTAATGCACAGGGAAGCAAACTCACCCGATTGAAGTTCACGAGACTCAAAAAGCTCACAAACGGTTGATTCGCTCCCTTGAACAGGTCGACCATAGTGAAATTGAAGCTTTGCAGAAGTCGCCGTTTCTTTCAGAGGGAAAACCCAGTTAATCGCTGAGGATCGTTCTTCTTCGGTGAGCTCTTCATAAGTACTTGTAGCCATTACCGAGGGCCTAGACACAGCTTCACGTGCTGCAAGATGAACAATAAAGGTGGGCACTTGAGCCGTCTCCTTCCATGAGAAAGTGAGGTTGCGTTCAGTGAGCTCAGCTAAAGGCCAAGTACCTAAAGTGATAGGACCATCGCCATCATCCAAAACAACATCGAGCCGGAGCGTCTCATAAAAACTCTTGCCAATAGAGTCCTTAATTTCAAATGAGTCTGGAAACCCTGCAGGCTTAGGCAATCGATCCCAACGGTAGTAGTAGCGCTTCTGAGGCCATGTATCTAAACCGCAATCACGGAGAGACTTACCTGAAGCAGCAAGTGTGTTTTTGAGAAAACTCTCATAGGCATCCCAAACAGACACAGAGCTCTCAGAAATATCAACTCGATTCAGGATATAACCTTCAACCCAGTCGCGACCACGAGCGCCCTCTTCAGGAAGAAGATCAAACAAATGCTGTTTTTCGACAAACTCTACTTGTTTCAGCCATGGAAAAATATATTGAAATTTACCCTCAATATAGGCCAACACGCCTGGATAGAAGACTTCTGTAGTTTGAGAACACTCTAAAGGCTCTCCTCCGCGATAAAGCGGCTTTGCCTTGAGACCTAATATTTTTGAAAGACGATCTGTTTCCACCTTAAGGCCTTGATCTTTAGGAAAAATGTACCAAGCAGGGACTCCTAATGCGCGCAACAAGTAAACCGTCAATGCACAAAGCTCTAGTGGAGAACCTTGCTTTTCCTTGTAAACATCAGCTGCACTCCGAGCTAAACTGCCGACTTTATACTCTGCGAAAGCTTCTATACCTTGATCATCGTAAACCAAAGCATCTGTAACCATAGTTTCATTAAAAACATACTCAACGGCGCGAAGTGGATCTCCATCGAGCATGGTTAACAAATTATCTAGCTCAGAGTCTCGATAAAGCTCGGGAACGTGATTTAAGCGCAAGCCCTCCTCAAGCGATAGGCTATTGAGCTTTGGTGGCTCTGGAGGGGTCTCTGAATGACTACGCACAACATAGCTATCCTCTTCGCTCAAGACGCGCACAAAAGTCGTTGACCAAGCTGGTCGCTCCTGAAAAGACAGTGTATACAACGGAGTATAATCTGGATAATGTACCAACACCGAACCTTGCTTAATCTCGCGAACTGTCAAAGGCAGATAAGCATTGGAATCTTCTTCCTCTACAGAATGAACACCTAGCAATTCGACACTATATGCATATCTAGAAGACTCAGCAATATGCGACAGCTCGAGCCAATAACGCCCTCCTTCTCCATGAGCAATACGGATCGTCGTTAACAATCCATCAGCATTCAAAGTGACAACGCCGCTTTTACTGATTAGCTCATACCACTCTGGAGTGCCTTCTTGGGGGAGTGCAATCGTTGACAATTTCGGCTTTGAATCGACAGAGGACGTCTTCAAAGCACGCTTATCAAATGCAATAATACGCACGATAGGTTGGCCTAAAGCATGCTCTCCATTTTGATACGAATAATCTAAGTTTTTGGACCAGTGAGCATCTTTTTTCCAGAAAACATCACCTGCATAAGCCCGAAAACGATATTTTTGATTCGTATAAAGCGGCGTCGCTCCTCTCTCGCCTCCAAAAGAGATAAGAGGCACGGCTGTTGATCCGTCAGCCCTACCAATACGCTTCCCCGGGGCAATTTTATTGAGAATTTGAACTAACTTACGCTCTTCTAAAGAGGCCATCAAAACACCTGTTTGCCCACTCAAAGGAAGCACGGCACATCCCTCAATCGAAGAGCCCGCAGAAACAAGTTCAGATCGTGTACGTGTGCTAAAAGGGTCCTGGGCCGCATGCCCCAACGATGCTAAAAGGCATGCAAAACAGCCAAATATAAATTGAAAACGACAAAAACCTGCTTCATAAAACATGGACGTAAGCATTGAATAAAAATTAGAACGGAGCATCCCCTCGGACAACAGTACCCGTTTCAGGATATAGAATTCTTAAAGAAAATCTCTTCTTCAGCGCTTGTTTATCGCCCAAATCCACTGAGCGACTAGACACATCATTAAGTGTACTTACTACTTCAGGAACACGCTGAACATTACTAGCATTGGCTAAACCAAGCTGCCCTGAAGCATTGTTCCCCCATGCCCACAATTCACCGTCTAAACCTAAGGCAAAACTTTGGTCATAGCCTGCAGCGATATCCACAATACTACCCAGCTTATCAATGCGCCGAGGAACTCGAACCATGCTCGCATCTTCTAATCCGAGTTGCCCCAATTCATTATCCCCCCAAGCCCAAACGAAGCCATTCTTATCCAAAGCCAAAACATGGTGCATACCAGCAGCTATCTTAGTAAAGGGCACACTAGAAAGCACTAAGCTTCGATCATCTTCTTGAATGCGGTAAACAGAGCCGGATTCATCAAGAACCCAGATAGCATCTTCGGTAGTCTTGGTGGAAAGAGGATTTTTAAACATTCCTTGATAGGAAAACACACCTGACGGCTCATATGAAGCAACCAAGCCTCCCTCAAGCAAGAAAACAGGGCGCTCTCCTTGCATAGTCACATCGAGTGGAGACGCTGGAAGAATGATTTTTTCTTTCCGTGTAATGCTCGTATCCAGTGTGCTATTTAAGTACCAATCAACCTCTTCTTTCCCCGCAAGCAAAAACCCATCTGAAGAGGATGCCCATAAGGGAATACGTAGGCTTTCCACATTCAATATAGGCTTTTCTTGGTAAAGCAAATAATTCAAGTCCAACCCCTGAAAACATCTCAAGACACCCTCATCATCGAGAAGATAACTCAAGTCGCCTGAGGCTAAAACACCTTTAGGGCTATATTCTATTTCTGCCCGACAAAATCCAGATGCTTTTCTACTATTCGATAGAGAAGATGCTGTTGCTATCGAATAATCCAACTTCCCAGCATAATAAACATGCCCTTGCTTCATTAAAACTGTATGATGCTCGCCTATCCCAATCCATGGATGCTGAGAAGACAATAAATGAGGCTGATTAGCCAAAGAATCTAAAGTAGAATCATCGCTTTGACCCTTGAGCTGAGACAAGCTAATATGAACAGGCAAAAGGCACACACCTATGACAACGCGGGCACTCCGGATGAATGTTAAAAATTCCATCAGATATTCGGGATTAAGCTTAGAGGGGGCAAATCCGGGGATAGTTTAATACTAGTAGGATAACAATTTACTCCTTCTTTCAGCAAGCATTTTATCTACATGCGACAATACTCTCATCCCAAGTATCTTGAGCGGAATCACTTGGAGGAAAATATACGTTTATTGCAAAAGTGTGTTCACTTGACAGCCTACCATCCTACATTTAAAGATAGTCCTAGACTCTGCCCTTTACGATAACGACCCTCCTTTGATCCATTCATGAAAGAAGCCATTGTACTCGAGTACACGGTTAAGGCCATTTTCCTGGTCTTACTACTCTCAATGCCCCCCATTCTCCTCGCAACGCTAACAGGCCTAATCGTCAGCTTGTTTCAGGCACTTACACAAGTTCAAGAGCAAACGCTTTCCTTTGGTGTTAAACTCGTCGTCGTTATTATCACCCTACTCTTTACAGCAGCATGGATCGGGGGCGAGCTTGTGAACTTCACCCTTTACATCATGGAGACATTTCCCTATCTCTCTAGATGACCTCATCTTGCATAGCCTTCATCAGCCTTACGGAGTTCAAGCAGTACTTCATGATTGTTGCCATCTCACTAACACGAATGATGGTAATATTAAACATCACCCCCTTTACGAGTTCCTCAGTCATCTCAGGCATAGGGCGCAATGCCGTCATCCTTTCGCTCACACTCATTCTCTTTCCGCTTTTCCTCCCACCAGAAGAATTCAGCTTTAATGTTCTAGAGCTAACAGCTCTCCTTGTCAAAGAAGGCGTTCTCGGGGCACTCATTGGCTTCTACAGTTCCTATGCACTATGGATTGGTGAGAGTGTCGGCTTCTTCATCGACAACCAACGAGGGGCAACACTTGCCTCGGTATTCAATCCCCTTATTGGGCAAACGACATCCCCGCTTGGCAACGGCCTTAATGTCATATTCACTGCATTCTTCTACGTCATTGGAGGCTTTGTATCTTTCCTTGCCATTGTCTACGCAAGCTATGTGACCTGGCCCATATTCTCCTTTTACCCGACCTTCGACGGTCGATTCCCCCTCTTTGTCCTCGCCTCTGGGGATCATCTCTTACGCAGCATCGTCCTCTACTCGGCCCCAGTTGTCTTTATTATGTTTCTTTCAGACTTTTGTCTGGGCCTCATTAACCGATTTGCCCCTCAGCTCCAGGTCTTCTTCCTTTCCCTCCCTTTAAAGAGCGGCATCGGGATGCTTATCCTCATCATTTACATGGGCACTCTGTTTGCACTCATCAAAACAGAATTCAACGACAGCCTAATCATCATTAAATACCTACACACACTTCTCTCATGAGCGGTAGTGAAAGCGGCGAAAAGACCGAGGACCCAACACCAAAACGCTTGCGCGACTCGCGTAAGAAGGGCCAAGTTGCAAAGAGTACAGACGTGAGCTCCACGTTTATCATCATCATGATTTTCATGACCTTTGCCGCCAGCTGGGACCACAATCTAAATCGCGTCAAGGATCTCATTACTCTAGCTCCTCATTTTTACGAAGCTCCCGTTAAAGATGCCATTTATAGCATTATGCGAGGGGCCGTTTACCAATTTGTCATGGTATCCTTGCCCTTTGTTTTGGTAACGATTGCCGCGGGGCTCTTTATCAACTTCGTACAAGTCGGGTTCGTCATTTCCTTTGAGAGTGTTAAGCCTGACATCAAAAAGCTTAACCCCATCGAAGGGGTCAAGAAGATCTTCTCTGTCAAGAACTTCGTTGAATTCCTAAAATCTTCGATCAAGATTATTTTTATCAGCATTCTGGTCTACATTGTTGTCAAAAAAGAGATCGACCCCATCATAAAAATCCCCTTCACAGGCCTTCAAGGCCTGCTGACTATCACAGGCCCCGTTATCGGTGATATTGTAAAAAATGTAGTTTTAGGGTATATTATGATAGCGGTTTTCGACTATTTCTTTCAGAAGAAAAATCATATTAAGCAGCTACGCATGACCAAGGATGAAGTCAAACGCGAGTACAAAGAAATGGAAGGAGACCCAGAGATCAAAGGTAAGCGCAAACAACTCCACAAGGAACTTGTCATGAATGATGCGGTAGAAAATACGCGAAAGTCTTCTGTGCTCATCACCAACCCGACGCACTACGCCGTCGCACTTTATTACAAAATGGGCCAGACAGAGCTCCCCATCGTCACCGCGAAGGGGCAAGGCTATCTTGCACAAATGATGATGAAAGCCGCCAAAGAATCGGATGTACCCATCATGCGCAATGTCCCTCTTGCCCACTCACTCTATAATGATGCGCAGGAAAAAAGCTATATTCCTCAAGATCTAATTCGCCCCGTTGTTGAGGTGCTTGCCTGGGTAGAGTCTCTTAATCAAGGAAGACTTTAAGGCTTAACACCAAACACATCGCCCATATGAGCATACAGCTCTCTGCCCTGTGCTGAATGCTCGAGCAAATCATCCGCCAAGCGTATGCGCCCTGGCTCAAATAAAGTAATCACTGATGAGCCGCCAAAGGAGAAAACACCCTTTTCACTGCCCTTTTCAGCAGGCGCACCTGAAGTAAAGTTTTGAATAATACTTCCTACGCACGTAGCTCCAATCTCAATCATGAGGACCGTCCCCCAGTCGGGCGTCTCGATCGCCGTGCGCATCCGGCGATTTTCCCATAATATATCAAGACGGCGGCGCAAAGCAATAGGGCTCACCGAATAGAGAGAGCCGTCGATCTCTTCCGCCTGAGAGGGCGTTCCGGCAACAGGAAAGTGGAAGCGATGGTAGTCTACAGGGCACAGTCTAGAAAGCAGCAGCGTGCCGTGGGCGTATTTTTCAGCGAGGTCTCCATCTCCTACAAGTTCTTTAATATCAAAACGTTGACCTTTCACGAAAACGTGGTCGACCACGCTTAGATCCGGAAAACCAAGGTGCCTTGCATCGGCAGGAAACACCGCCTCACTGAGACCTTGAGCTACAGGGCGCGCCTCTGGTTTTAGCCGGCGCATAAAAAAGGCATTGAAACTTTCGTAAGTGCTTGGCCTCTGGGCCATAGAGTCTACATCAACCCCGTATTTCGAGATAAAGGGCTCAATCTTGCCAGCACTGGAGGCATCTTGCATTTTGGCGCCATACCAACGAGAGAACCAGGCCCGCTTAGCCGCAATAGCCAAGCCAAAACGACCCGAACGCTGCCCATACATCCAGCGCAGCCAGCGCTCTCCATAGACGCGCTCTGTCTCGATGCGGTTCGTGTAACGATTAAAATACTGGATGGATTCAGCCATTCAGGATGGTTACATGAGGAATCGAGCCTTGAAGGTCAACGTTGAAATAGGCGCCCCCGAAATTCTGCGGGAGCGCCTTAAAGCATCAAACCACCTTCAAGTAGGCCTCATTATTCGACAATCACATTGCTATCATTATCTTCGTCGGTCGATTGCTTGGCCGCAGACTCAAAAGCTTCCTTTTTTGCCTCCACCTGAGAAACGACTAATTTTTGAGCTGCAGCCATAAGCGTTTCATCAGACTTACTATATTCATTTTTCATGGCCAAGGCTGCAATCAAAGCCTTCAAACGGCTAAAGGACCGGTCCGGTATATTGGGAAATTGATGAAAGAGGCCATCTTCAGGAATGGAGCGCTGAGAGCCAATCGCCTCAATGATACGTTGGATATCGTTAAGCGCATCCCCAATCACCGCATTGTCATACAATTCCTCATTATTGCCTAAGATTTCTGCAACCTGTTTATAAAGGTCTTCAATCAAGGCAACTAGGGCCTCCATATAATATACCGTACGGAACCCATCAACACGCGAGCGAATAGCCTGATAGAACTGAACACCGATACCCATTCCCAATTGAGAATCTAGCATACTTGTAGGCGTACCCACACGGAGAATAAACTCAATGAGGGCAATACCATTCAAGGCCTCCTCCAGAGGTGTAACCTCGACAACCTCCTCTTCATTCTGCTCGTTTTCCTCGTTATTTCCAGCTTGACCAGTACCCCAAAGCGTTCCGTAGCCAATCGCACGCCAACCCCATGCTACATGTGGATCAGCAGGATTCTCATTATTAGTAACAACAGGATCTGTATCTAACTGAAGAGTCTCCTCTATGGTAATATCTTCTTCCTCTTCTTGGTCTATCTCGGCATCCTCTTCCTTTTTGCTATCAACATCTTCTTCATCCTCTTGAAGAAAGCTACTGACATTCTGAACGAATGTCTCAGAATTAGACATGGGATTACCTTCATCATCTAAAGGCTTTGGGCGAGAATCTACCGTTATAATAGTATGGGCACTGTTACTCCTTGTACGACTTTTCTTAATCTCATTAAACCGTGAATTACGCTCGATTAGCTTTGCACGCTGGGCAATCAACATTTGTTCGAATTTAATGACAGCCTCATCGCGCTCCCGCTCTTTATATTCCGCCTGCACAACCTCTTCATCATCTTCATCATTTTTTTTGCTTTTCTTTTTTTTCTTTAGCTTCTCTTTTTTGGCAGCTTCTTTTTTACGCTTCTCCTCTTCTTCTATCTGTTTATCTACCTGCTTTCCCCGAACAAGCATGCGTTGAGCCATCTGCTCCCTTAAAAATATAGCATTGGCCTGCTGCTCAGCAACCTGCCGCAACTCTTGAGCTCGCTGCATGCGATGAAACCTTTGAACAGCCTCGCTATTTTGATAAAGAATATCTGGAGTCGCTCCGACATAAACAGGAGCTACATCATCCTCCATGAGCTCCTCTTCAGATTCTTCATCATCCTCTTCCTCTTCATCTTCCTCTTCCTCTTCCTCTTCATATTCCTCTTCCTCTTCCTCTTTCTC
>DCBD01000151.1 GCA_002313355.1 Opitutia bacterium UBA1116
TTACGGTAATAGAGAGCCAGCCCAATAGCGAGGGCTCCAACTAGAAGTGCGTAAGTGCTAGGCTCTGGAATAAACGCCAAAGCATGCGGTGAGCTCAAGCCCGAAACGATCGTTGTGAGGCCTGTACCATCGTAGTTAACCCGTCGAATAGAACCATTATCACTATCTCCAAAGTAAACGAAACTATTAGCTGGGTCTAACGCAATCCCTTCTGTCTGACCTCCGACGATATCAGCCACCGTTTCAATGTTACTTCCATCGGATAAATTAGCACGCTGCAGCAAAGTCCCATTTTGCTGTGACCAATAAATCTTCCCATTAATTAAATCCAGTGCGACATAATTAGGATCTGATGTTGAAAGCAAAACAGAAGATCCCGTTCCATCAAGATTCGCAACGAATATCTGGTCTGTTGATGAGTCAACGGTCCAATACATCTTACCTCCAGCAGGATCTACAGCAATAGACCTATTTCCGCTTTGGCCCGAAATCAAATTCTCGATGTTACTACCATTAAGGTCTGAGCGATCCACAGAACTAAAATTATCCGTCCAGTAAATTTTGCTGTTGATCAAGTCTAGTGCTATACCTCGAGGTGCTTCACCCGTAACGACAACTGTTTGATTCGACCCATCAAAATCTATCCTGAAAATACTATTCGGCCCAATGGCATTTGCCCAGTAGACATGACTGTTAGCTTGGTCGATAGCAACACCCCTTGGAGCACCTCCGCCAGAAGAAATTGTCTGCAGATTACTCCCGTCGACATTAGCGCTTTGAACGACATTAGCCGAGTCATCCGTCCAAACAAGTTGCTGAGCCTGCAACGGCAAACTCAATACACAGGCAGCAAGCCCATATCCCACTAAATTTTTTATATACATTGTCATTTCCTCCGTTTGACTGAGTGTTAATTACCTATAAGAAATATACCCTATATTTGAGATATTTCAAATAATGTGAAAAATAAATTTAACCTACTAATAATCAATTGCTTAGAATAAACAAAGGTACTGTACTACCCTATTTTATATTCAATAAGGATGTTTCACTTCCCATTTCGAGTTGATTTGGAGCTGTAAATCCTTTACCTGCAATAGCTATGAAAAACTGGGGAAAATATGCATTCAAGACATTCGTACTTGCCATTCTTGTAAGCCTAAGTGGCTGTGCCGATGAGGAAGACTCTCAAATCCCTTGGGCAAAGCCTGCAAGCTGGGAGGGAACGCCGGCAGGCATGGGCAATATCAAAACCCCAGGGGCTCCTCCACGCTACTAAGCTTTTCGCAACATTTGAGCTCAGAACCCTCCATACGCAATAATAATACTACCGAAGCAGGTCATCTCTATCTGGTAGCAACACCGATTGGAAACTTAGGCGACATCACGGCACGCAGCCTTGAAACGCTAAAGAGCTGCGACCTCGTTGCCTGCGAAGATACACGCGTCACAGGAAAACTCCTCAAGCATTTTGGCATCCAAAAGCCATGCATATCGTACAGGGAAGCCAACGAACGAACACTCGCTGAAGAACTCACCCAAAAGTTGAAAGCAGGTGCATCCATAGCACTCCTGTCCGATGCAGGCACACCCAATTTAAGTGACCCAGGTTTTCGCATTGTGCGCGCTTGCCGCAAACAAGACCTATCCGTTATACCGCTTCCCGGGCCTTGTGCGGCTATTGCAGCCCTCAGCGCATCGGGCCTCCCAACGCATCAATTTTTCTTTGCTGGCTTTCTAGCGCCTAAACGCGCTGCACGCCTGCGCTTCTTTGAAGCCGAACGTGAAGCGACCCATACAGTCATTCTCTACGAATCCTGCCACCGCATAGAAAAGTGCATGGACGACCTCATTGAAATACTGGGATCTGAGCGTATTATCTGCCTCGCCCGTGAGATCACCAAACTCTACGAAACATTTTGGACAGGCACAGCAGCTGATATTCGAGAAAAAATGTCAGGCAAAAAGGCCCGCGGAGAGTATGTACTCATGATTGCACCTGCATCCTTCACCCTATGAAACTCGGTGTTTTAGATATTGGAAGCAACAGCCTCAAGGTCTCCGTCTTTGACCAAGTAGATCCCCTTAAGCCTATATTTAGCAGCATTCAAGAAGTGCGCATCAGCACGGGAATTTCAAAAAAAACACCGGAAATTGAAGCAAGTGCCCTAGAGCGTGCCCTACCCGCCCTCAAAATACTTTCCGATGAAGCGAAAGCACACGGTGCTGAGAAAATCCTCGTCGTTGCAACAAGCGCTATTCGCGATGCAAGCAACCGAGAGGCCACCTGCAAAGCGATTGAGGCCGATATTGGCCAGCCTGTTCGTGTTCTCAGTGGTGAAGAGGAAGCCGCAGCCATTGCGACTGGAGTACTCCAAAGCATAGAGAGCAGACCAAACAAAAACTTTACCATCATTGATCTTGGAGGAGGTAGCCTCGAATGCATTCGCTGTAAAGAAGGTACCATTACAACACTTGAAAGCCTGCCTATAGGTTCAGTACGCTTAGCTGAAAGCGTACTGAATGATCTGCAAACACCCATTCCACCTGAAAGCCTTAAGAAAGCTGCTGAAGTCGTTCAAAGCGTTTTTGACAAATCACTTTCTTCGCTCTCCCAAGAAGATCTTCCCCTTATCGGCACCAGTGGTGCTTGCACGATCACACGGCTCATTTTTGCCAATCAAGACGGGCTACCCTTTGAGGCATCACCGCGCGAGCTACCCCTTGAACGCTTAAGATCACTCCGGGATGATTTAGCCAAGATACCTGCAAACATGCGTAGCGACGCAGCTCCTGGATTACCTGCGCCACGTGCAGACGTCTTCCCGATATCGCTCACGATTTTAATTACCATTGCGGCTATGGCAAAGAGTGATAAGATCCTGCACTCCTCGTGCAACTTGAGGCAGGGCATTGCTTGCCAGCATTTTGGCTAGGCTTCCTCTTGGACTTTTTCGAAGATGTGATGCGTTGTTTTCATAAAGAAAAGCAGCCACTCATCTGCTGAAAGAAACCCTTTGGGGCATGCAAGCAACTTGCGCAAGCGTGCCTCAACCTCAAGTGCTTTTTGGCGGCCTTTCTCAGGCTCAAGCCCGAGCTTTACGTGCCGCAAAAGCATAGGGACTGTGGCATTGCCCTGAATAAACTCAGGCATGACTTCTTCATCGAGAAGAATATTGGCAATGCCAAGGTATTGGATATTAACCAGGATGCGCCCGATGAGATACGTTAGCGGATTGGCACGGTAAACAATAAGGCCAGGAATACCCGCAAGAGCACAAACGAGAGACATGGTGCCAGAGCTTGTCAAAGTGAATTTAGCACAGTGGCGCTTAGAGGGATCATCAGCTTCTAAGGTAACACACTCCTTGAGTGCTGGATAGCGATCTAAATGATGAAGCAAGACATCGCGGATAGAGTCATTCGGATAAATGACAAGTGCGCGCTCATCAGGATGATCTTCGAGCAGGGCTGCAAAGGTCCTGAGCATAACAGGGAATATTCTAGAGACGGCTTGACGACGACTCCCAGGAAGCAGTAACAAGGGGCCCTTTCCATCGTAAGCGATGGGAAGATCCTCTTCCTCATCTACCAAAGGATGCCCAACGAAGGATGTCGGAAGGTCTGTATCGGAAAAACAGCTAGACTCAAAAGGAAAAATAACACCGAGTGCATCGAGCGTCTTAGCCATCTTGAAGCGGCGCTTGGGCTTCCAGGCCCAGACTTGAGGAGCAATGTAATAAAAGAGCTGCATGGTACCTCCGCCCTTGATACTCAAGCGGCGATTGAAAAGCTCTTGAGCAAGGCGAAGATTGAAGCCGGGATAATCGACAAAACAAATCGCCTTAGGGCGGTAGACATCAATCCACGTGAGGATATTATTAAAGACAGCTTTTAGCTCTTTGTAGTGCTTAAGGACTTCAACAAAACCAACGACGGAGTGGGCCATCATGTCGTAAATAAAGTCTACATCAGACTGACGAAGCTCTGGACCTCCGAATGCGCACACCCGCAAATTAGGAGCCTTGACCTTCATGCGCTTCACAAGGCGCGCAGCATGTTGATCCCCCGAATGCTCTCCTGCGATAATAAGGAGATCTGGAGAGCTAAAATTTTCAGGAGCGGGAAATTCGGCAAGAACCTCTGTCATCCAAGTTAGCGAATTTTTTGTGTACGGATTTGTTCGGAAATTTCTATGGCAAGCTCTAAAGCCTGTCGACCTAACTCCGCCCCGACTTTGGGCTTCGAGCTATTCTGAACGCAATGAACAAAGGATGCAAGCTCGATGCGCAAGGGCTCCCCCTTTTCTATTGGGATGTCTTTCTTAGAAAGACCCATGAGACCCTTCTTGAGCAAATGGCCCTTTTGGTTCATGAAATCGAGCGAAAGGTAAGTGCTAGGCTGGAAAACGCGGATCTCACGGACTTTCTTGAGGCTGACGCGACTTGTGTTAATATTTGCGACACAACCATTTTCAAAAACAATGCGGGCGTTGGCGATATCTTCACTCTTGGAGAGTACCTCAACCCCGATTGCCTCAACACGCTCGACCGGAGAGCGTACGAGCTGCAAAATAACCCCGATGTCGTGAATCATCAAGTCGAGAACGACACCGACCTCTGTACCACGAGGATTGAAGGGAGCCAAACGGTCTGCAGTGATGAAGCGAGGGTCTTTAACCGACTTTTCCAAGAAGGCCATCACCGGGTTGTAGTGCTCTACATGGCCCACTTGAACCAAGCAGTCATGAGCCTTAGCGGCAGCGAGAATCTCCTCAGCCTCTTCTAAAGACGTGCACAAGGGTTTCTCGACAAGTAAATGACAGCCTGCCTTGAGCAAGGGAACGGCAACGGCACAATGAAGATCTGTGGGAACGACAACACTCACTGCTTTACAAGCAGCACCGAGAGCTTCAAGGCTATCAAACCGCTTGCAACCATAAGCATCACAGATTTCTTTGGCGGCCGCATCATTCACCTCGTAAATGCCAACCAGCTCGCAACCGGGCAACTCGTGATAGAGGCGCGCGTGGTGTTTCCCCAAATAACCTACACCTGCAACACCGCAAGCAATCGCATGTTTTTTCGCCATATAAGAATAAGGATTGTAGGCAGCAGCTGAAAATTGACAAGCCGAGAGATGCTAAAAGCAAAAACCTTAAGCAGGAACTAAAGCACCATGAATAAGGTGAAAGGAACGATCTGTAGTGGCTGCGAATTGAGGATTGTGAGTGACCAAAACGAGGCTTGCCCCCTCTTCTGAGCAAAGATCGACAAGAAGGGATTGCACGGACTGCGCCGTTTTTTCGTCAAGATTGCCTGTCGGCTCATCAGCAAGGATAAGGGGTGGTTGGTTCATCAATGCCCGAGCGATAGCGACGCGTTGACGCTCCCCCCCCGAAAGCAAAGAAGGCAAGTACTGCATGCGATCTTGAAGGCCAACTCGGCGTAGCAATGCTTCAGCGCGAGCAACAGCCCCCCCTCTCTTGAAGCGCCCTAAAATGCGGGCTGCAATCAAGACATTCTCCAGGGCGTTGAGCTCGGGCATCAAGTAGTATGCCTGAAAGATAAGACCCATGAAGCGAGCTCGCCATTGAGCGTGCCAACGGAGCTTTTTAGTAATAATAGACTCCCCACGCCAGAGGATATCACCCCCACTGGGCTGCTCCAGCGCTGAGAGAAGGTTTAAGAAAGTTGTCTTTCCGGAGCCAGACTCCCCCCGAATGCTAATGCTCTCCCCGGCGGAAATTGAAAAATCTACCTGCTTTAAAATCTCAACGGATGCACGAGGCCCAGGAAAAGACTTCTTTAAGCCGCGAGCTTCGAGAACAGGAGATGGTACAGTGCTATTCACTACGTAAGGCCTCCGAAGGTTTCATCGAGGCAGCACGCCAAGCAGGAAGGAGCGCTGCTAAAGTTGAAACGCAAATGGCAAGCGGAACAATCAGCAAAAAGTCATTCGCTAAATAATGAATGGGAATATCGCTAAATTGATAGTATTTAAGGAGTGCCGCCTCACTGTGTGTGATACGAGCAAAGGCGTGAACAATGGTGTTGCGATAATGAAGCGCTAAACAAGCAAAGCCCGTGCCGAGCGCAGCCCCTACAACGCCAATGAGAAAGCCTTGAATGCAAAAGCTCATGGCTACCTGACGTGGGCGAGCCCCAAGCGCGCTGAGGAGGCCAATCTCACGAGTTTTGCGCAAGACAGTCGTCATCAGGGAGCTTGCAATCGAAAATGCAGCGACAAGGATCACAAAGATAATAATGAAAAAGAGCGTGTTTTTCTCGAGCTGAAGGATAAAGAGCAAATCGCTATTGAGATCTAAAGCGGTATGAACGTGAAGGTAATCAGGAAGAAGCATTTGAAGCTTTCGAGCAACCCTGTCAGCATTTGCTGATTTGTGAAGGCGAAGCGCAATACCATGAACACCACCGTCTAAAGCGTAGAGCTCTTGCATTAGAGAGAGCGAACAGAGAACCGTCTTGCTATCGACCTGATTCCAGCCGGTTTCAAAAATACCGGCGACCTCAAGCTCTCGGGGCAAGAGAACCTCATCCTCATTGAGGCGATCAATCATGAGTGGGGTGTAAATGTCCACCCTAGAGCCTAGGTGAGCACCTAGGCTAGTTGCAAGCTGAGAGCTCAGGAAAACACGCTCATCGTCCAAGTCATCGAGGCTTCCTGTTAAAAGATATTTTTCAATGGGAACAACACCCTTCTCGCGCTCAAGATCAATACCGCGAATAAATGGAAAGGCAGGAAGGTTACCGTACTGAAGCATCACAACCCCTTGGGCATAGGGTGTTGCCGCCTTAGCCCCAGGAAGACTCATAGCAACACTCATCACCTCTTCAAAGTCATAAATAGGCGCATTGCTTTCGATGCGAATATCTCCACTGGTTTCAATAAGCGTTTTGCGGATTTCGTAGCCAAAACCATTCATCACCGTTTGAACGATGATAAGAATCATCACCCCAAGCATAACCCCAACGATCGACACTAAAGCGAAAAAAGAGCACGGCCGACCGCTTGGGAAAAGCTGCTTAAAGGCGAGATAAAAATACCAAGGCATGAATGGGGTTTAGACAGGTCTTAGTGTGGGGAAGAGGATGGTATCTCGGATGTTAGAAGCTCCCGTCAATAAGATGCAAAGACGATCAATACCGACACCCATGCCTCCTGCAGGCGGCATGCCATGCTCAAGGGCCGCAAGAAAATCTTGATCTAAATTTTGAATATCTTCGCCAACTTGGCTTTCGAACATCTCTCGCTGAACAAAAGGATCATTTTGTTCGGAGTAAGCAGGAGCAATCTCTTGGCCGTTAATGCAAAGTTCAAAAACATCAAGAACGCTTGCGTCGTCCTTATTGATTTTAGCCAATGGGCAAAGCTCTCGTGGGATGTGCGTAACAAACGTTGGCTGAATTAAACCTGGCTCAATCTTTTTCTCAAAAACATCGTTAGTAATGGCAAAATCCTCCAGAGACGGATCCACCTCAATACCCATGGCCGCGCAGCGCTTGAGCTTCTCCTCCTTGGAGCGAGAGAACCAGTCAGCATCTTCGGTTACCTCTAGGATAAGGTCCTTATAGCGAGCCTCACGCCAGGTACCGCCAAGCTCGATCACCTCACCGTCCGGGCGGGTAACTTGCGTGGACCCAATAACCTCCTTACATAAATGTTGAACCATGGAGTACATAAGCTCCATCATGCCGCGGTAATCCGTATAGGCTTGATAGACCTCAAGCATCGTAAACTCCGGATTATGGCGGCGTGAAAGGCCTTCATTACGGAAGATGCGACCGAGCTCAAAGACGCGATCACAACCGGCAACGAGCATGCGTTTCAAATAAAGCTCAAGGGAAATGCGAAGATAAAAATCACAATCAAGGGCGTTCATGTGCGTTGTGAAAGGACGGGCTGCTGCGCCTCCTGCAATGCTCTGAAAGCAAGGCGTCTCTACTTCTGTAAAATCTCGGCTCCAGAGGAATTTGCGAATTTCACGGATGATTTGACTGCGCTTATTGAACCGCTCTCGGGACTCGGCATTAACAATGAGGTCTAGGTAACGCTGGCGGTACACTTGCTCACTATCGGTAAGGCCGTGCCATTTTTCAGGTAAAGGCCGCAAGGACTTTGAAACGAGCCCCAAGGATTGAACGCGCACGGTAACCTCCCCTGTCTTCGTGGTAAACAAGGTGCCTTTAGCGCCAACAATATCCCCCAAATCCCACTTTTTAAATGCCTGGTAGACATCCTCACCCACTTCATCACGCTTCACATAAAGCTGGATTTGGCCGGCACGGTCTTGAATTTTAACGAAGCTAGCCTTCCCCATGAGGCGAAAAACAATAATGCGCCCTGCAACCGATATCTCAGGCCCGGCCTCCTCGCCTTCTTGGAACAAGGCCTTGGCCTCTACAGAGGTATGCTTTTGATCCCAATTGGCGCTGAATGGGTCTTCACCTTGGGCACGCATCTCTTCAAGCTTTGCAAGACGCACAGCAAAGAGGTCGTGGGAGTTATCGCTTACATCATTACCTGGGTTGTCACTCATAGTCGTAGCCACCGTCATAAGAGGGTCATATCAGCGATTTTGGCGACAAAAAGCAACGGTTTTATCGCAAAAGCTTATACAGAGCGTACCCGGACCTACCGATCACACTCAAGGGGACAACCCAATAGAGGACAAGCATTGCCATGAGTCGCATTATGCTGTTGATAATGAATCAGCTGAGAAGGCATTATGGCAAAAATATCATTATCCTCATCATCATCCGAAACGATTTCACCTAAATCATCATTCTCTTCACTTTCTCCTTGAGCAACAAGAAAAACCCAGGACGTCGCTGCCTCTCGCCAATAGGGGGCCTCCAGCAGTGGACGCTAAAGACGATTCTCAATATGGCCGTAACCATGAAGATCTAAAATCTCTTGAAGCTCTATAAACAGGGCTTCTCTTTCTGCAACCAAGTAAGCTTCAAATGTAGACAACTCAAGCCTTGCTTGCTGCTGTGCATGAGGGCCATAATTTGCTCCATAAACATCCATAACAGAAAGCCAAAATGTGCGGGGTCTAAAACACCCCCTGCCATATTTAAAGGCATAGCCAGAGGAAGGTTGGGAGGTGGCACTCGATACCCCCCCTGAATTAAATCTTGATCATTGGGCCAAGGAACAACCTGTGCATTCTCGAATAGAACATCTGAGGTATGAATGCAGTAAATAGTCGTAGCTTTTTTCTTGGATGATGACGCATTCTTGCTTTCAGCAGATTCAAGCCTCTTTTCATAAAAGCCTGAGCTATGACTATCACCCTCTAAAAGCTTAATATCATCATCGTCTCCGGCATATAAAAGAACCCAAGAGGCACTCAAAACGAGGACTAAAACAACATAGAAAACGAGCAATCGAACACCTCATAAGATCATCTTATTCAATCAATTATACACAAGATCACTCAATCAAGGCAACACAGCACTTCTAGGCCGAAGTCACAAGCTTGCAATGAAAATCACTTTTCGATTGAACTGTCTGGCTATCGACCAACAATAATTCAACAAAATTCAGTATGCACACAGCAGATATCTTCACAGTCCTTTGCTTTATTATAGGCTTTTTCAGCTGTTTTTTCCCAATTTTGCCAGGCTGCTTCATTGTATGGCTAGGGATCTTGGCTCATAAACTTTGGGTTCCCGATGGGTCCATCAGCTGGAAGTTCTTCTGGCTTGCAACCCTCTTAACACTCCTTGCCCAAGTACTGGATATTGTATTAACCTATTGGGGAGCACGTCGCTTTGGAGCATCCTGGCGTGGCGGGCTCGGAGCGCTACTGGGCATCCTTATTTTCCCCTTCATTCTAACACCTTTCTTCGGGCTACTCATTGGTCCATTCCTCGGCGCTATTGTGGGGGAGCTCAGTGGAGGTCGTTCCTTCAGCGATGCAAGTAAGGCTGGCTTCGGAACTGTTGTTGGCAATGCCATAGCTTTTGCCGCTAAGCTGGCCATCGCACTCTTTATGATCACCTGGTTCTCTTGGAGCGTTTTTGGCTCAGCCTCCTTCTAAGGCTCCATGCTAGTAAAAACAGCCAGTAAACACAAAACCATCGACTGGGGGACTCTTCCCTATGAAGAGGCCCTCGAAAAACAACGTACTTATGTTGACGCTCGCATCCAAGGGAGACAAGGAGACATACTTATTTTTACGGAGCATCCTCCCGTCTACACACTAGGCCTCAGGAAAGAGGCCGACAAGCACTTGCTCTGCGATGCTGCTAGTCTTGCAAAAGCAGGCATTGAGCTCGTTAAAACAAATCGCGGAGGTGACATCACCTACCATGGCCCAGGGCAAATCGTTGGCTACCCCATCATTAGCCTTACCGAAAAAAAAGACCTGCACGCGTACCTGCGAAGCCTCGAAGACGTCCTCATTCAAACCCTCAAACACTATGGTTTGAAAGCAAAACGCAGTCCCGGGAAGACGGGCATCTGGCTCGACACTCGTAAAATTGCAGCCATGGGCGTAGCTGTTCGCAAATGGGTGACCTACCATGGGTTTGCCCTCAATGCCAATGTTGACCTTAGCCCCTTTTCAGGTATTATTCCCTGTGGTATTAGCCCCAAAGAAGGGAGTATAACCTCCATGCAAATCGAACTAGGCAGAGAGCTTGACCTCTCAGAACTGAAAACTATCCTAGCAAAAGAATTTTGGAAAATCTTTAAGAAATCGTGAGTACAGACAACAGAAAACCTTCTTGGCTTCGCGCAAAACTCCCTACTAGCCAACGCTACAGAGAAGTGCGCGATATGGTCGATACCAACAACTTACACACTGTATGCCAAAGCGCTCAATGCCCAAACATGGGTGAATGCTGGTCTCGCGGGACCGCAACGGTGATGATATTAGGCAATGTCTGTACGCGCTCCTGCACATTTTGCGCCGTCCAGACAGGGCGTCCCACAGAGTACGATCTTGGAGAGCCCGCACGCGTTGCAGACTCGGTTGCCAAAATGGGCCTCAAGCACGCTGTCATCACTTCTGTTGCCCGAGATGACCTCAAAGACGGTGGCGCCTCCGTATGGGCTGCAACCATTCGGGCCATTCGCCACAAATGCCCTAACACATCCATTGAAGTCCTTATTCCTGACTTTCGTGGCCACCTAGATCCGCTAGATATTGTGCTGGATGCCAAGCCCGACATCCTAAACCACAACGTCGAAACAGTTGAGCGCCTCCAAAGACCTATTCGCAAAACAGCCCAATACAAGCGCTCGCTGTCAGTGCTCAACCATGCCAAACAACGTGGCTTTGTTACCAAGACAGGCCTCATGCTTGGAATCGGTGAGCAAAAAGACGAAATAGCCAAAACCCTCCAAGACATTCGTAGCGTCGATTGTGACATTCTCACTCTTGGCCAATACCTACAGCCTTCACCTCAACACGTCGCTGTGGATCGCTGGGTAACTCCAGAAGAATTCGAGGAGTGGAAAGCATTTTCCCTCTCCATTGGTTTTGGCGTTGTTGAATCAGGGCCACTTGTTCGCTCCTCCTACCACGCAGAAGAGCAATCCGAAGCCTATGGCCTAGGCAGCAAACCAGCGGAAGAAACAGCCAGCGCCTAAACAAGGTAAAGATATCCGCACAGACCAGCCTAATTTATTTTTGTAATAAAAAAACCCGCAGAGCTTTCTCTGCGGGTTTTCTATTTTTAAGAAATCTCTTTAACTTAAGCGAGATCCTTCAAAGCTTGACCAGCCTTAAACTTGACGGTCTTAGAAGCCTTGATCTTGATCTTCTCACCTGTTTGAGGATTAACGCCCATACGTGCGGCGCGCTTAGCGACAGAGAAAGTACCAAAGCCAACGAGCTGGACATTCTTTTCTTTCTTAATGCCCTTCTTAATGCCTTCGATAACAGCATCTACAGCGCGCTCTGCAGCTGCTTTAGATGTATCTTTGCCAAGTAATTTTTGAACTTCGAGAATTAGTGCTGCCTTATTCATAGGATTTAGTCTTAATGGATTGATGTTAGTAGTAAGGGTTAACAAGAGAGGAATGTGTCTATTAACAGGGTAAAAAGCAATCTTAAAAGAATGCTTTTGTGCGTTTTTTTATTTTTTTGATCCCTCTTGTCCCGCTTGCGATGCATATCCCGGAGGCACCTCCCCACGACTTCCATACACCATAAGGCTTAATAAATGATCCATAGCCTCAGTCTCCGTAATGCCTCGCTCCTCGGCAAGTTGACTCGAGCGCTTAAGAAGTTGCTTCGCAAGAATAGGCGCTTGCTCTTCAGTTGAACCCAGCTTCAAACATAGCTCCACTAACGACCTTAAGTCTTTCATTTCAATAAGGTTAAACAACTATTAACAACAACACAAGGAGTATCATTTTCACCTAAAGAAAGTATTGGAGTAAGCTCGCCAACACGCTTTTTTAGGAGGGCAATACCAACACTTCCTTGTTCAGACTGAGCCGCACTACGCAATTCACCCACACAGCGTCCTTCATAAAAAAGCTTTGCAGGCAGCTGCGGTATCCCCCCAAAAAAAGAAACGCCATACAATTGCCGCTGCGTCGAGCCCATCGAATTTAAGCGCGACATCACCTCTTGCCCCAAATAGCAGCCCTTACTTAGCGAAACACCGACATCAGCAAGCCCACCCTCTTGAGGAAGCTCTCCTGGGCCAATATCTTTTGGAACTGCAGGCACCCGAGCTAGCACGCGCGCTGACTCAAGATCGATTTCTACAGCCTTGAGCTTGCCCCATACTTCAAGCTCAACCTTGAGATCAAAAGCATCTTTTGGCACAAGCCAGTCATAATGAGGCTCTCGAAGATGCTTCCCGTGAAACAGGTAGCCTTCCTTTGCATGGGTAAAAACAGTCTCTTGAGGCACTTCTACTTCCACATGCTCAAAAAATAATGGAGCCTTTTTGCCTCCCAAAACCCAGAGCACAAACTGCCCCGTGAGATCCTCCAACGTAACATCATCGGCAATAATATTGTGCTCGAGTTTTTCAATCAACTGAGATGCGTTGCAGTCATAACTAAGCAGTAAAAACGTGCCATCTTCACAAGCGAGCACAAAACTATCAGCCTCGACTTTACCTTTGTAACTTAGCCAAAACCCATATGTGACAGCGCATCGCTCAGAGCGCTCTAATTGATTACTAAACTGCCCTTGCAAATAAGTTGCAGCATCCTCTCCGGAAACACGAATACATGCAGCGGGCTTTAACGATGAAAAATAAAGTGGCGGCAAATCCGTCATACAAGACCAGACTAGAATGCTTTAGCCTCTTTTGACAACCCAAAGAAAGCAGACCTCTACAAGGTAGACTCTACAAGCAATGTAAAATGATCAAGGGTCTTACTTTGTCAGGACATCGGGAGAAGCATAAGCATCATGACTTAAATGAAACTTCTCGCGAATCCGCTCCTTCCAAAACTCAAAGCCTTTGACAAAATTCTGCAATGCAATGAGAAAATCATGGTAGTCCATCTCATCGAGGTCAATTTCACGAAAAAAAGCAATGGCGTTAATCTTTGGACAAAGGCCAAAAACAGCCCCACCACTCCCATAGCCGAGGAGATGCTCATGAAGCAGTGTTTCATAAAGTTCAAATGCATTTTCTTTAGGCGCAGGACAGAGTACAGCATACACGTGAAGCAAGTTTCTGTCTTTTGCAGCTTCTAGAAAAATCTCAATTCTGTTATCGTAAACAATCCTACACTTACGTTCTGAATCAAGGTCTAAGGAAGTACCCAGATCACGACCTAAATTACCCAATAGTGTTTGTACATCCATAATGATCGTCCTCCTTTATACGTACTGATGAAAACGCTTTACAAAGTCCGGATCATCCGGGCTAACATTTTCTTTTTCAAGGCGAGCCTCAGCCTCTAAATATTTACGAGGATCCCTAAAACGCTCACGCCAAAACTCTTCTGCCGCTAAAAAACGTGTTAGCTTCGCTTGAAAAGCATCCAAGCTCATTTTCTCGAGGTTCATGAGCTTAAACATGAAGACTTTGTTGCGTTTTTTATCGATACCAAAATAGTTATTATTCGTACCATAACCGAACAAATGCCCTTGCATGAGCATCTGATAAAGATCTTCACACATTGCTCTATCCGAAGGAAGATCACACACTGGAGAATATAGATGATAAAAACCGTCCCTTCCTGGAGCCGGCTCTAGCGTAACAACAAGATCATCTTTGTAGACAAAGTTAAAACCTTTTTCATGCTTAAGCTTCCCTACATCAATATTAAGGATTCTTCGGATGCCTTCTAAAAGTTCTTCGTAAGTCATAGCGTTTGCCTCCAGTTCATTAAAATGAGAACCTTATTCTGCTTTAGCTTCCTCAGAAGCCTTATTCTTGGCCCCTAAACGATTTGTCCACATCTCATAAGCATTAATAAACTTTTCAAGAGAGTGATAGAACATCTCATAGGTGACGTGGTTCAGATCAAAAGAACGCGAAAGCACAACGCCCCCAAAGCGCGGACTTGAGCCAAAGGTAGCACCCCCACTCAACAGTCCAAATAAATGCGCTTCCATGAGCACATCATACAAAGCCAAGCGCGCTTCATTGTCTGCAGGAATCGGCCCCATTACAGCGTAGACAAAAAACGATTTCTCATCGGGGGCTGACTCAATAAACACCCGCAAACGCCCATCCATAACGAGGGAACAACCTTTTTTAGCATCGAGCTTGATCTCGCCCATCCCCATATCTTCCCCAAGCTGTTTTAATAAGTCCTCTAACTTCATGGCTCTTCCTTTCTTCTATTTAGTTTCCACAACAAAAGTAGCTGCTCTTCACTTAAGCTACTCTACAAAAACCTCTTTGTCAACGAAGCCACCCAAGATTACATTTGATTATCAAAATTCAATGAATTCATCAAAACTAAACCTTTGTGAAAGAGCAGCGGGACGCCCCTCCCAAGACGCCCCGCCACCAATCACAACCTCCATATATCACGATTATTTTCCATATCCTATACCAGCCCTCACAGACGCACATGCGCCACGATACTCCCTACGACTAAGCCGCCCACAACAAAAACAGATAAGGCCGACTGCAAGACCTGCACCCAGTAATGCTTCGGGAAAAACTTCACCAAACACCCCCAGGCTCCACGTCGCAACCCGCCTACATTACAATGCACAGACCCTCCGGATGCAGTTAAAACAATGCGAAGGCCCGGATAATCCCTTGCAATTTCATCCATGTGGTGCACTCCCCAGCGCTCCATACTATCAGAAGCAACGAGCAACAACTCAGCCCCTTCCTCTTGAACCATTCTTCCGGCATCCATCAAGTTCTCACTCCTCAAGACATGCATATCATGAGGCTTAAGAACCTTCGTTAGGCTCTCGCAAAAGACTTCATCATCATCCACAACAACGATGCGAATGGGTCTTTCCAGTGACTTTTCTACAATAGACATGATAATTAAGGCAAAAAGCTCATTTGAGATTAAAATAACTACTTACCCCATCTTTAGCAGAGCCCGTGCCAAAATAATAAAAACAAAAAATAATTCATTAAGCTCATCCAATACAACAACTTAACAAAAACAAACCTTCGTGCTTATATAGATGCAAATGCAATGCAAAAATATTCCTGCAAGCAAATGCAATGCAATACCAGTCAATTACCGGCTCTGAGCAACGTCTTGCGCTACGCAGAGCAAGCCACGCACATAATGAAGCATGGCCTTAATCTGCACAGGACTCATCGGTTCATCAGCAGCAAGGCATGTCATCCGATCCATAAAATAACACCCAAGTAGAGCTGAAATATCTGGATCCAGCGCAAGCTTTCGTAGTGCCTTTACAGCATCAGCCGATTGATCTTCCATAAAATTCTCAAAAGCTTCTAGCAAGATAAGCCCTCGCTTTGCAGCAGCCTCCATGAGCTGAAAAACCTGATCACCCACAGCATCTTCGACAACCTCCCCATCAACACGTGCAAACGTATGTACTACAAAATCACCTTCAATCGGCTGCAAATCCAAAGTTTCAACATAAGTCTTCAAATCTTTAGGGTGCACTAAACGCGTCGACTCAAGCACAGCCCCACGATCATTTACATTAACAACATCAAGCATGTCCCCATGCAAGCGAAGCCACGCATTGGTCTCCTCATAAAAGCGATAAAAAATAGTGGGTACCTCTTCTGCATAATTGCCAGGCACGACACACACTTCAGCACTAGATCGTACTTTTTCAACCTCACTTGCAACCGCCTCGTCAAAAGGGTTATTAGCTTTACTCGCATGCGTTTTACTTGGGTCTACAGAGTCACAAGCCATATCTATCCCAGCAAGAAAGATCTGTTGGCAACCCAAGTACTGAGCAAACAGCATGGCCGTGAGACCACAATTACTCGCAGCCGGGCAAGCACTCATAGCAACACCGTGGTCCTTCAACCAATGCTCAGTGAATAGAGACAAAGAAAGCATCCAGGATTGCTCGATGCCATTCAGCCAGTCACTTGAGCTTTGAAGCGTAAGCGCAACACGAGGCACCTCCATACTTTCAGGAACGCAAACACGCCTCACCTTATCTGGGTCGATATTAACAACGCAGTCCACACGAAGGCTTTCCTCATGCAGGGTCTTAAGAGAAGAGTCTACAGCAAATACAATAAAGCGGTCCCACCAAGGGCGCAAGCTGGCTAAAGATACCTCTAGAGAAGGCCCCGAACCCACAATCAGCGCGGGCTTACCCGCCAAAGCACCTCCAAGGTTAGCAGGTGCACGTCGCTGCATCCAGTGGTTTATATTGCGAAGGACACAAACTTGACGTTCAAAGGAGGGAGGCTCTGCACGCACTTGCTGAGAGGGCATGAAGCTCACAGCAGACCGCAAGAGCTCGGCAATTTTTTGAGAAAAACATTCGTAGCATTCGGCGTGCATTAGGTTGGTCGTATCCCCAACACGAATTCCAGGCAAGACACCAGAAGCCCGAAATAAAAAGCGCCCTAACACCTGCATAAAGTCTTCTTCACTCACCGAGTCTACCGGAACACGAAGCAACCCATTCAGCGAAACACTTGGTTCAAAAGCTTCATCAACAAGCCAAAAAACCCCTTGAGAACATTGCTCGAGAGTCGCTTCAAGAAGGCACAATGGAACACGCCCAATAAGAATGCATGTTCTCGCCTCATTCGAACAGCTATCGTAAGCCAAAGGGCTTGGGGTATCGAGCTCTACAGCCATTAATTTAATAAGTAAAGCAAAGCAAGCGAGCGTCAACCTTCTTTAAGACTACTTCGCTCGGTGACCTCAACCAAAGCATTCACTTCAGCATACAGAGCCTCTGCTTCTTCAAGAGATATCAAAAGCGGGTTTGGATACTCTGCAACAAAGTAACGTGCGAGCAAATCGTAGAATCCAGATACACGCACATCGCTTAGGTAAGTTGCAAGGACTTCATAAAAGCGCTGAGCCCACAGTGTATTTTTATGCGACACATCAAGGCCTTCACTCATCAATCGCCACTTAGAAGCCAGTATGGCAATCTCCCCCCAGATAGCATCTTGCACCGTCTCATCCACAGGGTCTGACTTTATTTTTTCTAAACAAGATCGAACGCAAGGGCTTGTTTCTCGCATTAGATCACCAAGCGCCTCCTGTGCAACGCTTGGATGCACGAGCACCGACCCTTCAAGCTTTGCACCGCGATCTGTAATATTATAGACAGGCATATCAGCACACACCTCGGCAACCAGTTCTGATAGCAATACCCACGCCTGCTCAAAAATACTGGGTACCCTTTCATCATAGTTACCTGGCAGCAGCTTCACTGATTGTTTTGACCGAAATCGCTCAAAACAATCAGGGTAACTATCGCGCTTAAACCGAGAATACGCTGACTCAGGCCTTTGAGCATCCGAGGCGCAGTCCATACCCAGTAAGGTCACACTAGAACACCCCAAGAAGCGCGCAAATGCCAAGCCCGTGTAACCCCCATTACACCAAGCCTGCATTGGTGCCTCAGGCAGCCCGAGATCATGCATCCAGTACTGCCCCAAAAAAACTTTATCCATCAAAACCCATCGATCGCTTCCACTCTCAAACCAATCCGGTGCACTACGCGTTGAAAGAAGCAGCTTGCCCACATCCATACCTTGAGGCCACAGCTCAGCCGCTCGCTTACTTCCGTCAATATTAATCGTAAAATCAGGCCGAACGCTATAGTGATGCAGTGCATGCAAAGCTGAGTCCGTCGCAATGACAATGCACCGATCCTGAAAAGCAGCACACTCAGCCAAAGCAACATCCAGCGATGGCCCAGCACCAAAAACCATCGCAGGCACACCAGAAAATGTATTTTTAAGAGCCTTTGGCAAAGGTTGTTCAAAATAATACTTCAGATGCTCGATCGAATAACGCTGTTTTAAGAAAAGGTGGGGTGTATTCGCACCACGATATTGCATCACACTGGCAACGGCCTCCTCTACAGAATTCACCATACCCGGCCACACACTCTCCTGAGATGGCCATTCCCCTCTATGCACACAGGGCTCGCCAAAAGGAATTTTTTGATGAAATCGGCTCACAACGCCAAAGACTTCGCCTTCACCCAACCACTCCAGACGAATAATCTGGACGGTATCGGGCCAAAAACACTCCCCGACAAACGAAGCATCAACAAACCACAAAATCCCGGCAGGATAATCTTCAACGAAAGCACGGATTGCTTCAGAAGAAAACCTACCCACAAGCACCCCATAAGGCCTCGTTTTAGAAGGCGCTACATCCAGGGGTATGGGACTCTTAAGCATAGAAGCTTATTCAACGCGGCGCATTTGGATGCTGTCAATCACTTGCTCACCAGCCAGCACGTTAATGATGATCACCTGCCAATCGCCCTCTTGCACCCAGTCTTTTTCTTTCAAGCGCTCAAAAGCCTCACGAATCGTCACCTCAGCATCCTTTGAAAACTTGAGCAAAAAGGGCTCAATCCCCCACAAAATTTTCATTTGGCGGTAAAGAACCGGATCATCGGTAAAAGCAGAGATCGGGCAGCCCATGGGCCGCATGGAAGCTAGCATCTGGGCTAAGTAGCCACTTCGGGTAAAAACGATTATACCAGATTTTCTCAAGTCACGCGCAAGCGAAACCGCCGAGCGCAGCATCTTATCCTTGGGGCGATGCAGCATAACCTCAGGCCCTCCAGCGACACCATTGTGCTCGGTTGTATTTTCAATCTCAAGGGCGATCTTAGACATCACCTCAATACACTCAACTGGATACTTCCCGACGGTTGTTTCTCCAGAAAGCATAATGCAGTCTGCTTTCTCAAAAACAGCATTGGCCACATCGGAGACTTCAGCCCGCGTGGGTATGGGAGAGTCAATCATCGATTCGAGCATGTGCGTTGCAACAATCACCGCCTTACCTCGGCGAATACACGTCTGGATAATTTTTCGCTGAATAACGGGCAAGGTTTGATAAGGGCACTCGATCCCCAGATCTCCCCGAGCAACCATAATGGCATCGGAAGCCTCAATAATCGCATCCATGTTGGCAATAGCCGTTTGGTCTTCAATCTTCGAGATAATGCGCGCAGGAGAATCAATCTCCCGCAAGTGATCTCGCAACAGCTCAACATCGCGGGCCTCACGCACAAATGAAAGGGCAATAAAGTCAACCTCCTCTTCAGTTGCAACCGCGATATCTTCCTTATCCTTTTCAGTCAAGGGGGGCAAGTTGACTGTCGTCCCGGGAAGATTTACATGGCGCCGGCTCGTCAACATTCCACCTATGACCACTTCACACTTCAGGCGATCCTCCTGGATCTCAATAATGCGAAAGCGCATGAGCCCATTGTCAACAAGCACAATCGCCCCCTCGGCAACATCCTCTAAGATGCCCGGATAGTTGACACTCACTGCAGGCACACCATCCACAGCAGGAGCCCCATCAAGGACGAAATCAATCCGATCCCCAAAGCTAAGGGCAATCGGCGCTTCGAGCACCCCCGTGCGAATCTCCGGCCCCTTGACATCCATCATAATAGCCACGGGTTTCCCTACTCGCTCACTCACTCGCCGCACACGCCGGATAATCTCACGTGTCCACTCATGCGTTGCATGAGCCATGTTGAGGCGGCACGTATCAGCACCTGCTCGAATCAGCCTCTCAAGCACAGCCTCATCCGAAGACGCAGGCCCAATAGTAAAAATAATCTTAGTATGCCGATATCCCTGTTCCATAAGAAGCTAATCAAGCTGGGTGTTTTTCCCTTAAGAGTAAAGAAAAACCCTGACTGATTAAGATACTCGATAAACAACGAAAGCGCAAGTTGTTTGGGATATGAAAAGAGTGCATTCTCAAAAATGAGCAAGATCGAGCGCTAGCCCTCCTTGCATAAGCGGATCAACGACACTGAGCTGAAATCGATTCGAGGCCTCAAAAAGCGGCGCAAAGGCAGACCGCACGCGCTCGACACTATTACACTCCTTACTTAAATGCGCTAAGACCACATGGCGCCAACGCTGCCCCTCGGACCGAGCAAGCAATGCACAGCTGGCCTCATTAGAGAGGTGTCCATGCCGCCCACGAATCCTCTGCTTCACAGAAAAGGGCCGCTTCGTATCTTCATCAAGCAATCCCTCGTCGTAATTAGCCTCCAACACGAGCACGTCGACGGCTCTAATCTTCTCGGCAATCCCATCGGAGACGTAGCCAAGGTCTGTCACCCAAGCAAGACTCCTATCTGGAGCAAACAAAGTCCCATCCCCCGAACGAAAAATAAACCCAACCGGATCATAAGCATCATGTGGAATGGAAAAATTCTCAACGTCGATATCTTTAAAGCGAAACGTCGAGCCTGTTTCAAAAAGCTTCCATGAAAACTTTTTTCCGAACATTTTCTCTACCGCTTGAGCCGTCTCTCTGTTAGCAAAAAATTGGATATGCTTATGCCGTGCGAGCCCCCGAAGCCCGACGATGTGATCACTATGTTCGTGCGAGATAAAAATCGCCTCGATATCATGAATTGACTCCCCGACTTCGGCGAGCATGGCTTCAATGCGTTTCCCTGAAAAGCCTGCTTCGATCAGCACCTTGGTCCCTGCCGTACTCAAAAGAGCACAGTTCCCCGAACTACTACTGCCTAGGATCCTCAAATGCATGGATGAAAGCTTTTTTATGAGTACTTTCAATCCCCAAATCAAGCCCCTTCTTGACCAATACAGCTTTGCGAGTACTACCCACCTAAGGAAAACACCCAATAAATCCGCTTCTTGCTTGGCAAAGCAAGGGAAAGCCTATTTACTGTGACGCTCAGATGGATACGCGTTACAAGCCTCAGCACAAAGCTTCTCTTTTCGACTCCACATACCCTTCTAAGTCAACCTCAACAGGCTATGACGCTAGCTTCACCGTAAGTAGCGACTACCGCAAAAGCCTCCCAGACGTCCAAAACGCCCCCGAGCACACCATCCAAGGGACAGCCGTCCCCATCCTCCAAGTCGGCATTTCTGAGTTCAAGCTCCCGCTCAAGTTCTCCCGCAAGAAAGACGCTCCTCTCACGCTGGAGGCTACGGTCTCGGGCACCGTCTCTTTAGACGCAAAGTCCAAAGGCATCAACATGTCTCGGATCCTGCGCACAGTCTACACCTATCAAGATCGTCCGCTCACCCCTCAATGCTTGCAAGCCATTGCCAAGTCCCTCAAGGAAGACCTCGAGAGTGACCGTGCCCAACTCAAAATCACCTTCAACTATCCCCTCATCCAAACAAGCCTCCGCAGCGACCTTCAGGCCTACCAATACTACCCAGCCGCTTACGAAGTAGCTGTAGAGCCTGAGGGGGTAGTCCGCACCTGGGTCCACATGGATTTTGTCTATTCTTCAGCCTGCCCTTGCTCCGCAGAACTTGCAGAGCACGCCAAAGCCACTCGTTCCGTCTACGCCATCCCCCATTCCCAGCGCAGCAAAGCCCGTATCACCGTAGAGCTAGAGCCTTCTGCAGAGCTTCTCTCTCTCGAAGACCTCCGCAGCCACGCCCTTACCGCCCTGAAGACAGAAACCCAAGTCCTCGTCAAGCGCGAGGATGAGCAGGCCTTCGCCGAGATGAACGGCGCCTACGTCAAATTCGTTGAAGATGCCGCCCGCCTCCTCTACGCAGAGCTTGTAGATGATGAGCGCATTCGCGACTTTCGCATCATCTGCATCCATATGGAGTCGATACACCCGCACAACGCCATCGCCATTTTGAGCAAAGGCATCCCCGGCGGCCTCCCCGCAGAGTGTGAAGACTTGGGGAGCCTCACTTGTTAGTACCCCAAGCCCCTCATATTCAGCGACCTACAGGGGTCCCGCATTGAAAAACCCATCCTTAGGTCGTATAGTATACTATTAAGGAGCTAAGCATACGATGCAATTCCAGGCCCTCATCAAAAGCATTGGAGAGAAACTCGGCATGCCCAATCCGCGTCCGGATGAGACAGGTGTTTTCATTTTCAAAATCGATGAGGCAACCCGCCTAAAAATTAAGCAAAACAGCAAAGATCCTAGCAAAATCTACCTCTACACGGCCATCGCACACCTTCCCTCAGACAAAAAAGAATGCCGCCGTCTCCTAGGCGCTCTCCTATGGGCCAATCTCTTTGCCCAAGGCACCAACGGCGCGGTATTCGCCGCAGATCGTAAAGAGCAGATGCTCTATTTCTGCCGCACGATCGACCTTAAAAAAACAAAGCTCCAAGTTGTCTTTCTCTCCATCAACGACCTCGTCGCCCATGTAGACTCCTGGAGAGACCGCATCGCAACTAAAAACTACTTCGTCAATTACGACAACCCCATGGCCAACCGCGAAGTCATCGGCCCGCATTGGAAGCGCATCTAGCAAATCGGGTTGACCTTCCGCCCCCTCGCTGCCTAGCATCCCGGCTTGCTCACATTCCCTATGCAAAAAGTATTCCCTCGTTTCCTCGTCGTACTCGTTGCCTTCAGCTCACTCACACACGCACAGCCCGCTCCCTGCAGAGCTGTCATATACGCAGAACATTTTCTCACCCGCTTTGTCCCAAGAAATACAGGCAACGCCCCCTTCAATAATATCTTTACCCAATACTTCCGCCAACAAAGAAGGATAACGCCCGCAGCCTTCATTCCAGACAACCTCCACCAGCCTCCATACCCAATACAACAGCTCGAGTACCCCATCAACAACGACGCCCTTTTCAATCCCCTCAACCTCCAACAGCGCATCAATTTTCACCCTCCTGCCATTCTCGAGCCACCCCGTCAGATCCAAGTCCCCACGACGACCGCCAACGCCTTTACCTACCTTTGGAATCTATTCTTCCGCCCCACAACGACTCAGCAGAACCCCCGCATCATCGATACTGCAACGACGCTTAACCCCGAGCATCCCCTTCCCTTAACCCTGCAAGACAGTGACAGCGAAGATGAACCTGGTGACCACGTCTCCGATGGTACCCCGCACCCACCTATTAACTTTGGAGGAGGCCAATTTCTAATAACCGGCGGCAATCCCGATGACGACGACCCACATATCACGTTCATCCCAGGAGGCGAAGCTCCTATCATCTACCAAGCAAGAGGCGGCCCTCCGACACCGCCCTCTCCTGGAAATACACCCATCTTCGCCCCTGCTCTAGAGCGTTTTCTTCGCCAGCTCGCCCACGCCTTTGGCAGCCACGGCCCCTACACACCCTTTCCGCTTCTGCGCTCCCTGCACGACATCCCCGAAGAATATGCAACCAATTTCGCCGAAACAACCCACGAAGAGATTGCCGAAGAGATTGACTCTGGGTGGCAGCGCCTCCAGGGCGAGCCTTACGGGATGGGCACACATACATTGGCCACCAATCTCTTCGAAAATCTTATGCAAGCCCTCTTTTATGGCCTGCAGCCCCCCTCTCCAAACAACCGCACGACAGACGCCATGGAAAGCTTCATCGAAAATCTCCATGAAAGCCGCGAGCGAGACGCGAACGACCTCCCAGACAATGTCATTTTTGGTCACCTCGTCCTTGAGGCAGCACTCCTCGTCCAAGCAAGTATCCCCATAGACGAGATACTTTTCCCCCTGCTATCAAGGCTCTCCAGTGCAGAAGCGACTGCTGAAAACGAGCTTGTGCGACTCCTAAGCAACGAAGACTCACCCTCGCGCGAAACAATAGACCTCGCCTTAAACATTGCCCTGCACACGATATTCGAGCTCCGCCTGCATCTCTTGCGCCTTCACATAGACCATCCAAGTAATGAAGAATTCCGCAACGCCATGCTTAGGTTGCGTCGTTCAGGCATTTTTGACCCTCAAGCAAACACTGCCGAGAGCCTCATGCGCCAAAACGGCGGCACTGAGCTTAGCACGGAGCCTCACATCATCTACATGGCCCGACTTTTTGCTCGAGCACGCCATCAATTCATCCGCGCCTGCCTTCTCGCTTGGGACGGTCACACAGAAGACCTCCCCATAACACCCTACACTACGGAGTCTCATACATCAGCATTCAACCTCATCTCGCTCTATTTCATGCACTTAAATCGCATTGAGCCTAAAGGCCCGCCCCCCACAGAAGGCCGTGAATAATTGCGAATAACTGCCCCTTGACAGAAAACCCCTTTTTGGGCTTAATGAAGACCCTTTAAATACAATGCAAACTATCCGACAAAAACTCATCTCCACTAAAGCCGTTATTTTTGACCTTTTCCTAACAGCCATATTTTTCGTATGCATGGTCTGGGTCTGCGACTCGCACGTATTCATCGAGGTAGAGCCTACGCGCACCATCCTCGCCTGCTTCACCGCCCTTTGTTTGACAGGGGTCTTCTGGCTCGGCCTTCAGCTTTTCCGCGTCACCCTCTCAGACCAACGCCAACAACGCCGCAAGCAATAAGGTCTCAGCAGGTTCATTTTTCCAACAAAAAACCCTTCATTTAGCTGAAGGGTTTTTATTTAATGTATTAAGCGTGCAAGATATAATATTACAGCACCAACTTTGTCTCAACCTGAGGACCATCGATGTACTCAGCGGCATCCACCAATCGCTGCTTAAAACCTGCATCAAGACTCCGTGAGATAAGCAAAGCAATAGGCATCGCAGGGTCATCATTATCGCCATCAACAACGATCTCAACCTCGATCTCTTGGTCCCTAAGGGTTTTTTGCATATCTAACAAGAGCTCCTGAGCCTTACCCAATAGATAACCCTCTCCAGCTATCGTATAAGCCTCTATAGCTATATTGAGCGCAGGAATTATATTTTTTTCCACAAGCATCTGAATCTTTGCATCGAGAAAACGCTCCTGAGCATGATTAAGATTCAAACCATAAAGCTCATATAGATAAAGAAGTGTACTACAGCCGAGATAACTATCACCATAAAAGATAGCAGCCGCAAGAGCTTTATCGCCTGCCTCAACAAAAGACTTCTTGCTTAAAGCCTCTTGAGCTTGAGACAGCATGACAGAGCCATCAGCATTCATGCTATAATATTCAGCAACACCTTTCTGATATTCTGCCCTCGTATAACCGAAGTACTTCATATCTTTTTCAAAAAGGCTCCAATCGGCAAATGCGTTTCCGCTCAGTGCGATAAGAGCCATAACAACGACACTCCATAACTTACTTTTCATAACTTTCTTATTTTTTGTTAACATTTAGTTTTTAGTTTTTTGACCAAAAGCAAAACTACCCCATCGGCATCGGTTGATACGCTTTTGCTCGATTATGTAGCTCCCAAAAAGCAGCCGTTATTGCAATGCGTGTTCCCGTATCACTCACCGCATTCAGATAGTTACCCAATATTTCAACCAGGCTGACCGTATCTTCCATCGCCTCCTCACTTACGTCCTGAACGTCTTCACACACACTCCGAGCACTCTTTGACTTGGACTCACTCATCCACACTCGGATATACTTTTCGAGCACCTTCGTGGAGAAAAGTATACTTTGTATAATAGCTGCATCATTCCCTAAATTGAGCTCATTGACAAGTTGTTTTATCTTTGTCATCACAACGTCAACATCCTCGTCATCACCTAAAATCCACTCATTGAGCTGCTTCATAAGCGCCTCATGTCCGAGTATAACATCTGCTATGCGAATAAGATTTTGACGATCATCATCCGTGTGGCGACTGTTCACTAGGGCCTTAAATAATTCCAGCGCAAGCACACAGGGCTTTGAAGCATCACCTTCATCCAGTCCCAGACTAATATCAACAAGCACGGGGATACAAGACTGCCTGCAAGGCTCTGAGGACAGTATCGCTTCAAACAATTCCACCTTCTGATTAATACCACGCAACCCGATATTAATGATTAAGTCAGCCAAATACCACGGCGTATTGTATTCAGGATCTTCATCGCTTAAATAATCATCCATATGCTCGAGTAAAAATAGAACAACCGAAGTCAGTCGACACTGAACAGCCCAACCCATCAACGCTTTAAAATCATCATAAGAGAGCAATACATCCAAAACATCGAGGTAACCCTTCCCCATTGCATGCTGCACGGCCCTATAGTAAAAAAAATCCGTCTCAATCTGCGGGTCTGCACCATGAGCTAAGAGCAACCGAACAACATCGGCATGCCCGCTGCCCGCTGCATAGTGAAGAGGTGTTTTATTGAAGTTATTCAAAGCATTCACACTGGCACCCCATTGAATGAGCTGCCTTACCATACCCAAGTGGCCATCCTCGGCAGCTAAATGCAAAAGGGTATTATGATGAGTATCGACCCCAGCATCTAAATCCATTCCTTGACACGCCCACGTTAACACTTCCGACGGATCCCACTCCCTTGTTTCTTCTTCATCTCGGTCATTAGCCCCAAACGAAGCAAGTCCCCCTAAAACGCCCCATAGCAGTATCAACAATAATCGTTTCATCCAAAGAACCTTCTATTTCACTGAAGCAACACTCAGTAAGCTAAAATTATTTATAATATAGATAATCAAGTTAAACCACGCTTCATGCTTATATCAATAGCTCCCACCTTGATGAGCACCCCCATTGCGATGCGCTTCTCCGTGCTCGCCATAGCCAAAGTCAACACCCCGCATAGCATCACCAAAATCCTCAAGCTCTCCGCTCATGCGCACACGCTCTACGCCTGGGTCAACATATTCAGTCTCTGTATACTCCCAGCCATCATCGTCATCACTGTAGAGTTCTTCAAAGGTATCCCCATCATCATCGTCATCACCTTC
>DCBD01000130.1:0-671 GCA_002313355.1 Opitutia bacterium UBA1116
ACCGCATGGAAAAAGATGTTCGCGCTCAACTTGAGCATGCAGGATTTGAGAAAATTTCTTTCACCTACGATCAAGCTAAACTATTCCCAACTGTTTGCGCCTTTAAGCCTTAAATGGAACTGCACATTCAGCCAGTAGGTGCATGCCATGCACAGCGTAATATGGCCGTGGACACAGCACTTCTTGAAAGTGCACCTAAAACCAATGCTGTGATGCTTCGCCATTATAGTTGGGCCAAACCGTCACGTACTTTTGGCTATAGACAACGCTACACTGATGTCAGCATAGACACTCCTGACAGTGTCGACCTTTGTCGTCGCCCAACAGGCGGAGGTATTGTAGATCACACTGATGACTGGACTTACAGTCTTATCATTCCACCGCAACACCCTCATTATTCGGAGCGTGCGCTCAGCTCCTATAAGCAGACACACGAAGCCCTCCTCCAGGCCCTTCAAAGCATAGGTCTTTTAGCTGAACTTTTCCCATGCTCAAAATGTGATGCCTCTAAACACAATAGGGCCTGCTTTCCTTCGCCTTCACCGTTTGACATCATTGATACAAACACAAACCAAAAACTAGCCGGTGCAGCGCAAAAGAGAACTCGCCATGGCCTTTTAATTCAAGGATCTATCCAAGGCACTGCAATTTCAGACAAAAATTCTTTTTTA
>DCBD01000130.1:982-4062 GCA_002313355.1 Opitutia bacterium UBA1116
TTTCAGACAAAAATTCTTTTTTAAGTATTTTTGCTCAGTTCCTCGCTCAAGACTGGGCGCTAGCCCCAAAGCACTGCCCAAGGTTTTCTGCAGAAGAACCTAAAATCAAAGCTATCGAAAACGATTACAACTCAGATAATTGGCAGAAAAGGCGTTAATCTGCCCTTAGCGTAACAATGTTTTCAATATGTCGCGTCTGAGGGAAGAGATCAAAAGGTTGAATACGCTCAATCGTATACCCCCGCCCCACAAGAAAGGTTAGGTCTCTTGCTTGTGTTGCAGGATCACAAGAAACATAGACTAAGCGCTTCGGCCCAAAAGCAATCAATTGCTTGAGAAATGCTTCATCGCAGCCCTTACGCGGCGGATCGATAATCATCGCTGTCTCCGAGGAAGGAAAGTCAACTTCCTCAAAGATATGCTCTGCTTCACCTAAAATAAATTCACAGTTTTTAATTCCATTAATACACGCATTGCCGCCTGCCCAACGGACAGCACTTGCACTCACTTCAACGCCGGCACAACGCTTAAAATGCTCACTGGCACACAGGGCAAAAACGCCCACACCGCAATAAGCATCAATCAAATAGTGAATGCCCTCAGATCTAGCTTCCTTAACGGCATAGTCCACAAATTCCGGCAAAATATAAGGATTGTTCTGAAAAAAACTTCCCGCCTCAAATTGAAATACTTTGTCACCGATATATTCAGAGACCGTTTCCTTTGGGTTATCTGTAACACCTTGCTTTGTCGCACGCAAAAGCAGAGTCCCCCCTCTCTTGAGCGAGCTTCGCTTTGCTGCAAGCTGCTCTCTGGCCGAAGGTAAGGCCTCATTAATGCTATGCATTGCGATAGGACACGTCGGCACATCGACAATTCGATTTCTATGCCCTTGTCTTAAAAACCCGATGGGCAGCTCCTCTCCTTTTCGAGGCTTCGGATAATGGGGTGTCAACTTCGAACGATAATGGTATTCTTGCGGCGAAGCGTGCGTCGGAGCCACATCAACAGAATGCCCTAGTGCCTTTTCGAAAAGTTCTTTCACCTGAGACTGCTTCCACTTGAGCTGTTCTTCATAGCGCAAGTGCTGATACTGGCACCCGCCACAAATACCAAAAAGATTACAACCTGGCTCTACTCTGTTGGGCGAAGATTGAAGAACTTCAATAAGATCTGCTTCAGAATAATTTTTGTAATTGCGAAACACCCGGGCCCGCACTCGCTCGCCAGGAAGAGCAAAAGGAACCATCACAACCCAACTATCAACGCGGCCTAAGCCAACGCCCAAGTTCGTCAGTGTGTCTATCGCAATTTCGATTTCTTCGTGATAGTCAAACGGCTCGGGAACAAAGGACTTCGGTGCATTCATGAAGACTTAGACTCTACGGCTGTTATAGCAAGATTGTCGACCGAAACAGTACTAGGTTGCCTGAGCGCATATATAATCCCGTCAACAACCGAAGCTTGCGCAAGAGCTCCACAACCTCCTGCCTCTGTAAAGTAGCCTGGATAAAGGCCTGTTATACGAATATTATCAGACTTAAACTCTTCTCGCAAAGCCTCCGTCAAGCCCGCCTGCCCCCACTTAGCAGCGTGGTAAGCGGCCATACCTGAAGAAATGGGGTAATAAAGCGAACCAGCGGTGGAAAGAATATTCACAATATGCGCCCGGTCAGATTTTTTTAACAAAGGAAGCAGGCCCTGAATCATTAAAAAAGTTCCTGAAACTATTGGGTGAATTAAATCTTGAACCGCCTGCGGATCTGCAGACTCCATCGGGCCATCCAGCCATCCTGCAGCACAATGTACGAGTGCATCCATTCTAGGGAAAGCTTTTTGCATAGCAGCACCCGCACTTGCAATACTTTCAGCAGAACCCAAGTCACAAGCAATGCATGTCACTGAATGCGCGCCAACAATGCGTGCCCGCGTCTCTTCGAGACGCTCTTCTGACCTCCCGAATAAAAGCAACTCGGCTCCTTGTGCACCCAGCTCGATCGCTAGGGCACGCCCAAGGCCAGAACTCGCTCCCGTTACGGCAATGATAGAATTTTGAAACATAGTATTATAGGCTCCATCGAAACCCAAAACTGGCGCCCTGTCGAGCACTTCTAAAGACTACTTTCTAGCTTCTTCAGGAACTTGGCACCTCACAAGAAGCTCGCTACCTATCAACATTTGCGCCTGAACATAAGCTTCAAGCAAATGTTCATGTGGCTCAGGCTCATCATCACCTATCGAGGCATTCCACTGCCTTATAGATTGAAGAGCAACCCTAGCAATAGCCACGTCAGGACGCAATTGAAGCAATATGCAAATAATTTTGTCATCTCTAAAAGAGACCGCAGAACGTAAACAGTATATCATCTCATTGGGTTCTGGCTGCACCCCTGCATTAATGATCTGTTGTAAAGTCCTTGCATTTCCACTTTCAGCAGCCAAGCGAACAACGGATCTTTCTTGATAATCAAGAAACCGCAAACCAGCACCATATTCGATCAGTACAGCAACAACATCACTTCGCCCAGCTCTTGCAGCCAAAAGCATCGGCGTTGCATTATGACCGCCCAAACTATCTACAGCAGCACCCCATTCAAGCAGCAAGCGAACAATAACAGCACTCCCACACTGCGCTGCCAAATGTAGAGCACTATAGCGCCGACTATTCAAAGCATCTCTATTCGCACCTTGCTCCAACAAAAATTTGGCTGCCTCTAGATTTCCCGAAATTGCAGCTTCGTGCAACGGCGTGTTACCCAACGAATTAGCTGCATCTATACTGGCCCCATGCTTAAGTAGCATCATTGCAGCATAAATACTGCCCGCTTTAGCAGCATAATGTAAAGCTGTATTCCATCGATCATCGAAGTTAACCGCATCTACCCTGACCCCACGATTCAAAGCTTGCTGGGCAAAATGCCATAAATTAAGCTTTGCCGCTGCAAAAAGTCGCGCATCCACATCCCATTCGAAAAATCCTTTTGGGATTTGCTTGTATCGCTCCCATATTTCTCGAGGGCCTAAAAATTCCTCGCCCTGTACAATGCTCAAAAACACAGGGTGTACTCGAGCCATAAGCG
>DCBD01000041.1 GCA_002313355.1 Opitutia bacterium UBA1116
CTCTCTAGACTTGCGCTCGGGCAAAAGAAGGCCGTAGAATCGCTGGACAAGCTAAGCAAAAATACATGAAAAACTTAAGCGTCGCTAACCGCTGGAATGCTGATCTCATCGATCAGAAATATGAACTATGGCTCGAAGATCCCAATGCTGTCGAAGCAGACTGGAAGGCTTTCTTTGAAGGCTTTGAACTGGGGCAAACACGCAGTCCAAGTACCGGAGGCACCCTCTCAGGGGAGGATGCCATCAAGCAAGCCCATGTGCTAAGCGCGATCGATAAATATCGCTCCGTTGGCCATGCACAGGCTCATATTAATCCCCTTGAGGATCGCCCTCAAGAAGATCCTCGCCTAACACTGAAGGCACTTCATCTATCGGAGCAAGATCTTAACAATAAATATTTCACTGGAAACTACTTAGATGGATCTAACATCCTTGGAAAAGACATTCTTAATCGCCTAAAAAAGACTTATTGCGGCACCATCGGCTGTGAATTCATGCACATTCAAGACCCTGAAAAGCGCCACTGGCTTCAGGTCAAAATGGAATCGAGCGAAAATACGCCTAAGTATGACCACAAGAAAAAGCTCCGCATCTTAAAGAAAGTCAATGATGCTGAAGCTTTTGAGCACTTCTTACACACACGCTACGTTGGCCAAAAGCGCTTCTCCCTTGAAGGTGGCGAAACACTCATCTCATCACTAGATGTATTGATGGAAAAATGTCCTGAGCTAGGCATCAAAGCTGTCGTCATGGGCATGGCTCACCGCGGGCGCCTAAACGTACTGGCCAACATTCTCAACAAGCCTTACGAGTACATTTTTAAAGAATTCTCGACCAACTTTGTACCAGACACGATTTACGGTGATGGGGATGTCAAATACCACCTCGGCTTTGAAAGTGTCCATAAAACAAGCTCTGGTGATCCGGTAGAGGTTTACCTTGCTGCCAACCCAAGCCATCTGGAAGCTGTTAACCCCATCGTTGAAGGGCGCACACGCGCACGCCAACGCATCCTTGGGGACATGGAGCGCAAGCAAGCTCTTCCTGTGCTCATCCATGGCGATGCTGCCATGATTGGTCAAGGCATTGTTGCCGAATGCTTTAACCTATCTCGCCTCAAAGGCTATACCACAGGAGGAACCCTACACTACGTCGTTAACAACCAAATCGGATTTACGACCAACCCTCAAGAAGGCCGCTCGAGCACCTACTGCACCGATGTCGCCAAGATGATCGAAGTACCCATCTTCCATGTCAATGGAGATGACCCACTGGCCATGGCACTCGTCACCGAGCTTGCCTTAGAGTACCGTCAACGCTTTGCAGACGATGTCGTCATCGACATGTACTGCTATCGAAAGCACGGTCACAATGAAACCGATGAACCTGCCTTCACGCAGCCCACTCTTTACAAGACGATTGCCAAGCACCCGCCTGTCAGCGAAGTCATGAAGGCAAAGTTACTCGAAGAAGGTGAGCTCTCTGCTAAGGAAATCGAGGCCCTTAAAAAGGAGCATCACGACATTCTCCACAACGCCTTTACTACCGTCCAAGAAGAGGAAGCCAAGGCAAACAAGCAAAAGAAAAGTGTAACCAAACCACCACAACCGCTCTTTTCATTTGATCCGGTAAAAACAGGCGTCACCGCAAAAGCGCTCGAAGCGACCGCCAAAAAGCTTACCGAAGTGCCTGACGGCTTTAAGCTCAACTCAAAAATTGCTCGCCAACTTGAAGGCAAAAAGAAAGTCATGAAAGCCGGCGAAGGCATCGACTGGGGCTTTGCCGAAGCACTTGCTTTCGGCACCCTACTCGAGGAGGGAACACCCATTCGCCTTTCAGGGCAAGACTGCGAACGAGGCACCTTTAGCCACAGGCACGCTGTCTTTTACGATGCAGAAACACGCGAACGCTACGTACCACTGCTTCACCTTAAAAAGGACCAAGCACAATTTTGCGTTCACAACTCCTGCTTGTCTGAGGCTTCGGTACTAGGCTTTGATTACGGTTATTCACTCGATTACCCACAAATGCTTTGCCTATGGGAGGCTCAATTTGGAGACTTTGCCAATGGCGCCCAAGTCATCATTGACCAGTTCCTAACAAGTGGAGAATCCAAATGGAAGAGCTTCAGCGGCCTAGTCATGCTCCTCCCTCACGGCTATGAAGGCCAAGGGCCTGAGCACTCCTCCGCACGCCTTGAGCGTTATTTGCAGGCCTGCGCAGCAAACAATATTCAAGTCTGCAATATGACCACACCTGCCCAGTACTTCCATGTACTGCGCAGGCAGATGAAACGCGGTTTTAAAAAGCCCCTCATCATCATGACGCCTAAGAGCTTGCTCCGCCATAAAGACTGCACCTCTTCAGTTAAAGACTTAAGCTCGGGCTCATTTGAAGAAATTTTGGATGACACCGCAGCACCTAAGAAAGCTGAACGTATCATCCTGTGCAGCGGCAAGGTCTACTACGATCTCGTTCACTACCGTAAAGAGCAAGGCATTAAGAACACAGCTATTCTTCGCGTAGAGCAGCTCTACCCACTTCACGAAAAGCGCCTCAAAGAACTTTTTGAGCAGTACAAAGGCTTCAAACATTTTGTTTGGTGTCAGGAAGAGCCTCAGAATATGGGAGCTTGGTCCTTCATCGCACCTGAGCTAGAAACCATCTCCGGGATGAAACCTGCCTATGCTGGCAGAAAGGCTGCAGCCAGCCCAGCTGTAGGCGCTCTATCTGTCCACAAAATTGAACAAGCTGCACTCATCGAGCGTGCTTTTAACCTTTAAATCAAACCAAACCAAAGACTGATTACATATTATGGCTAGCGAAGTAAAAATCCCTGCAATGGGAGAATCTATCACCAGTGGTATTTTGGCCTCTTGGCACGTTAAAGATGGCGACTATGTTGAAAGCGGTCAGGCCATCTTTGAACTCGAGACAGACAAAATCACTTCAGAGGCAATGGCAGAAGTGAGCGGCACGATCACCCTCAAAGCTTCCGAAGGCGACGAGGTAGAAATTGGCCAAGTCGTAGCAGTGATTGATGAGTCGGCCAAGGCACCCGCTGGAGGCAGTGCACCAAATACGCCAGAACCCGCATCATCGGCTCCATTAGCACCCACTCCCGCCGCACCTAACACACCCGGCAAAGACCTGCCTCCATCACCGGCCGTCCGCAGAATTGCAGGAGAAACAGGTATTGACCCGAAGAACGTAACAGGCACAGGGAAAGACGGCCGCGTCACCAAGGGTGACATGCTCGCTGCAGGCAGCCAGAGCCCAAGCTCAAGCATGCCCAGCACAGCGCCTGCACGCATACCTAGTGGTGAGCGCCAAACGCGCAAGAAGATGACACCGCTCCGCCGAAAGATTGCAGAGCGTCTCGTTGCCTCTCAACACGAAGCAGCGATATTAACAACATTCAATGAAATCGACATGAGTGCTGTTATGAATCTTCGCAAACAGCACCAAGAAACATTTGTCGACAAGCACGGCATCAAGCTTGGTTTCATGTCCTTCTTCGTAAAGGCCGTTGTCCAAGGGCTTCAAGCCGTGCCAGCCATCAATGCGCAAATCGACGGGGCTGAGATCATTCAAAACAACTATTTTGATATTGGGGTTGCCGTTGGCACAGAAAAAGGCCTCGTTGTCCCTGTTGTCCGTGATGCTGACTCGCAGAGCTTCGCTGAAATCGAAATGCAAATTCTCGATTACGCCAAGCGCGCACGCGCAGGAAAGATCACCATGGACGACCTCGAAGGCGGTGTATTTACCATCTCAAACGGAGGCATCTACGGATCGCTCCTCTCAACGCCGATCATCAACCCACCGCAAAGCGGCATCCTAGGTATGCACTCCATCCAGCAACGTCCTGTTGCAGTTAATGGAGAAGTTGTTATCCGTCCAATGATGTACCTTGCTTTAAGTTACGACCACCGCCTTGTTGACGGTAAGGAAGCCGTGACATTCCTCATCAAAGTCAAGGAATGCATCGAAAACCCAACACGCATGCTCCTTAACATCTAATTCATTTACTATGGCAGATACATCTTTTGATCTCATCGTTATCGGCTCTGGCCCAGGGGGCTACGTTGCAGCCATTCGCGGCGCACAACTCGGCCTCAAAACAGCCCTTGTCGAAAAAAATGCTCATCTTGGTGGCACTTGCCTTAATGTTGGCTGCATCCCAAGCAAGGCTCTCTTGCACTCAACGGAGATGTACCACTTCATCGAAGAGCAAAGCGCTGAACACGGCATTTCTGTTAAGGGAGCCTCCATGGACATTGCCAAGCTCATGAAGCGGAAGGAGTCCGTAGTCGACAAGCTCCGCATGGGCATCCAGCAACTCGTTAAGGGCCGCAAGATAGCTCTATTTTCAGGAACGGGCCAACTTGCAGGGAATGGCAAAGTTAACATCCGGGGTGACAAAGAGAAGCAAACCATCGAAGGCAAAAACATCCTGATAGCAACAGGGTCAACCTCGATCGAGCTTCCCTTTTTACCTTTTGACGGCAAAACGGTCATCTCAAGTGATGATGCTATCGCTCTTAAAAAAGCGCCAAACAAGCTCGTTGTCGTTGGTGCTGGAGCTATTGGCCTTGAGCTTGGCTCTGTCTGGAAGCGCCTAGGGAGTGAGGTTACAGTCGTTGAGCTTCTCCCCAAAGTCGCACCCACGTTTGATGATGATATTTGCAAGCTTGCAGAGCGTATCTTCAAAAAGCAGGGCATGCACTTTGAGCTTGGGGCAAAAGTCACCGGCATGAAAAAAGATAAGGGCAAAACATTCCTAACAGCAGAGAAAAACGGCAAGGCCCTGGAATTTGAGGCAGACGTCATCCTGGTTGCTGTAGGCAGATGCCCATATACAGACAACCTCGGCACAGAGGCTGCCGGCCTCCAGCTGGATGAGCGTAAGCGCATCGCCGTCAACAAGCACTTCCAAACAAACCTTCCTGGCGTATACGCTATTGGTGATGTCGTCGCAGGGCCTATGCTTGCCCATAAGGCCGAAGAGGAAGGTGTCGCCGTCGTTGAACACATGGCCGGCAAAGCTGGCCACGTCAATTACGATGTGATCCCTAATGTCGTCTATACAGACCCTGAGATCGCCAGTGTTGGCATCTCAGAACAAGAAGCAAAAGCCCAAGGCATTGCTGTCAACATCGGCAAAATGCCCTTTGCAGCCAATGGGCGTGCACTTGCCGTTGGAGCTACCGATGGCCTCGTAAAAATCATTGCTTGTGCAAAGACCGATCGCTTGCTTGGCATTCAAATACTCGGGCACAACGCATCAGAGATGATTGCCGAAGCCGTCGCACACATGGAATATAGCGGCAGTGCTGAAGACTTTGCGCGCACGATCCACGCACACCCAACCCTTTCTGAAACGATGAAAGAGGCTGCGCTGGCTGTCGACAAACGCGCTATCCACGCACTTTAAGCAAAAACGATTACACATTAAAAGCCGAAGGTGCTTACAGCCTCTTCGGCTTTTTTATGACCAAATGCCGAGGGCTTGCAATTGCTTGGTAGCTGCTTCACCCCATCCTCGATTAGCAACAGGGCTCGCAGGGCTTGGGTGCAATACTTTTCCTATTTTAACGGGCATACCCTCTAAAGCTTCACGAGCACGTCCCTCCGCAAAAGCCCCGACGCCTATCACCCACTCAGCCTCCGTTGCATCCACCAAAGCTCTCAGGTGGTCATCACAAAGCTTAAAAAGGGGTGTCGCCTCACGCGCGGGCAACTTATCTGGTGTATAATTGCGCCCGCTCTCTTCAGCAAACACGAGAGGACAATAATTAGCGACAAAATGATCCTTAAAGAAATCTCCTGCGGTACCAAACCTTTCAGCAAAAAGGCCCCAAAGCCTACGCCCACTGACCTCGGAGCGTGGACAGTCAAAACCATCAATCGGGCGTTTGGGATGCTCTTTAGAGGGCTTCCTAACAGGCTCGCAAATACCCACCCAATCACGAATAGCAGTTATTTCACCGAAGGGAACCCCTGTTTGTGCCATACCAAAAGGCCCTGGATTCATGCCAAGGAAGACGACTTTTTTAGGAGATCCACCATGCAGCTCTAAATAGCGAGCATGCGGGGCCCAGGCATAATCCAGCGGATTATAGATATAGGCAACAGGCTCGCTAAAAGTAAGCTCATTGACACCATCTCGAAGCTCAGCTGCCGCTTGCATAAGGCCATTATTAGCTTTCATAGAACCCACCCTATGCTAAGGATCTTCAAAAGAGCAATCATTGACTTTCTCTCTGTTTTTAGTTGGAATGGCCTCAACCATGACAAAGCTATCCTAAAGCCTTATGCGCGACTACTTTATTCGGCGACTCCTCCTTATTCCCCCTACCCTGGTCGGCATCACCTTAATTGTCTTTTTTATCACGCGCATCGTCCCCGGAGGGCCTCTAGAGCAAGCCATCGCTGAAATGCAGATGTTTAGCGCACAACACGGGGGGAGCGCCGGCGCCAGCAGTGCAGCTCTTTCTGAAAGCCAAATTAAAGAACTCAAAGCCTACTACGGCTTCGATAAGCCCTGGTACACAGCCTATGGCTTATGGCTCATGAAAGTACTCCAAGGAGACCTCGGCACATCCTACCGCTACAATGAGCCGGTTTGGGACATCATCAAAACACGCTTTCCCATTTCCATTTTTTACGGCGTTTTAACGGTATTCCTCACCTATACCCTATGCATCCCACTAGGCATCCTAAAAGCCATCAAACACCGAACGTGGATCGACAATGCAAGCTCCATCACAGTGTTTATTGGCTATGCCATCCCCAATTACGTCTTGGGAAGCTTACTCGTTGTATTTTTAGCAGCAAGGCTCGAATGGTTCCCCATGGGAGGCTTTGTAAGCGACAACTTCGAAGAACTAACGGCTTGGGGCAAAGTGCTCGATCTCATCCAACACAGCACCCTACCTCTCATTTGCTATCTCGTTGGGAGCTTCGCCTTCCTCACCCTCCTAATGAAAAACAATTTAATGGACCATATCGCTGCTGATTATGTTCGCACGGCGATCGCCAAAGGGTCCTCATTTAAACAAGCCATCTTAAAGCATGCATTTCGCAACTCACTCATCCCCATCGCGACAAATTTCGGCCAAAATATAACCCTTATTTTTACAGGCTCTTTCCTTATTGAGACAATTTTCGACATCAATGGTTTTGGACTCCTCGGCTACACCTCCATCCTAGATCGTGATTATCCTATCGTTATGGGTGTACTGCTCCTAGCCTCTATACTCTTACTCCTTGGAAACATCCTGTCAGACATCCTCGTTGCCATCGTCGACCCACGTATACGCTTCCAATAACAACCATGAGGATTAGCCCACTAACAAAGAAAAAATTTCGGCGATTCCGCTCGATCAAGCGCGGTTATTATTCTTTCCTCATTTTATCGAGCATGGTGCTTCTCTCCTGTTTTGGAGAGCTCCTCGTCAACGATCGAGCTCTAATCGTAAAGTATAACGGCGAGTATTTTTTCCCCACCTATGGGAAGATACTCACTGGCAAAGATTTTGGCCTTGGCTACGACTACGAAGTTAATTATCGAGCCCTAGAGCATTTGTTTGACGAAGAAAAAACGGGCAACTGGGTCCTCATGCCTGCAGTACCTTACAGCCCCTTCGAAAGCAACTACCACAGCAACGAATACCCACCGACATCCCCTTCATTTGAGCAAAAGCACTACCTTGGCACAGACAACATCGGAAGAGACATTCTAGCCCGCCTTTTTTACGGTTTTAGGATCACCATGGGTGGGGCGCTCGTCTACCTCGTGTTTACCTATTTAATTGGCATCGTTATTGGCTGCAGCATGGGCTATGCAGGCGGTGCTTTTGACTTAACCGTCCAGCGACTCATCGAAATTTGGTCGAACCTGCCATTTCTCTACATCGTCATTATCGTCACTTCCATTGTCCGCCCCAATATTGCCATTCTTCTTGCGATCATTGTCCTCTTTTCGTGGACAAGCATGACCTATTACATGCGCACAGCCACCTACAAAGAAAAGGCGCGCGACTATGTTGCATCCGCACGCATCCTGGGTGCAAGCAATAGCAGGCTCATTTTTGTTCATATTTTGCCCAATGCCCTATCGACTCTTGTTACTTTTGTCCCCTTCAGCATCGCTGCAGCCATCACAGCTCTTACCGCGCTCGACTTCCTTGGCTTTGGGCTACCGCCACCAACACCCAGCTGGGGAGAACTTTTAAGGCAAGGCACTAAAAACTTAAACGCTCCCTGGATCGTCTCCTCGGCCTTCATTGCCCTTGTTTTTGTACTCACGCTCGTCACCTTCGTCGGTGAAGCCATCCGAGAAGCTTTTGACCCCAAAAAATTTACTGTTTATGACGCTTAGCCATTCACTCGCAAGACGCATTTTCCTGGCCTCTTTATTCATCTCAGGATCCTTAGGGCTCACAAGCTGCAAAGAAAAACAAACCGAAGCCGTCAAAGATAACACGGCAGAAGTCGAACAATACTACAAAGACAATTCTGACTTTTTCACTTTCTCCACGATAGAGGATCTCCCTGAAGATCTCTCTTGGGAAAATGGCAGCGATCTTCCTGAATTTTCCTCACCCGCAGCGAAAAAAGGAGGGACGATGCACTCCTATATACCCTCCTTTCCGAGGACCTTAAGGATGATAGGCCCAGACGCTAACGGATCCTTTAGAGGCATTCTCTACGACTCCAATATCGTCTCACTCATATCACTCCACCCCAATCAAAATGCTTACTACCCAGGGACCGCAAGCGCATGGGCACTCTCCGAAGACAAAAAGACCGTTTATTTCAAACTCGATCCCGATGCTCGCTATTCAGACGGGACTCCGATCACAGCAGACGACTATTTTTTCCTCTTTTACTTCATGCGCTCTACACATGTTCAGGCCCCTTGGTACAACAATTGGTACTCGGACAATTACACCAACATCACTAAGTACGACGATTACACCCTATCCATCAGCGTCCCCCACGTCATGCCCGACCCTTATGACCGCGTCAGTGGCATCTTTGCCATGCCTAGGCATTTCTTCAACAACCTAAAA
>DCBD01000160.1 GCA_002313355.1 Opitutia bacterium UBA1116
GAAACGTGCGAACATCTGGCTCAAGCTGTAGATAACAAATGACATATAAACATAGGCAGCTAAAGCATAGACGATAAATACCCTTCCTCGAGGCTCATGCTCTAACAGCTTTTCCTGAAAAGTATTTTTGTAGCCAAGCAAGATTCGTTGCATGTGGTAGGAACAATACATGATTGCCTTTGAGCGCAAATTAGGAATCTCCAAAAGGTCGGCAATAACATAATACCCATCAAAACGCATCAGGGGGTTCATGTTAAAAAAGAGTGTATTAACACTAGCAACCACCATCGCGTTAAAAGCGAGATTTTTAGCAAGCCCTTCGGATGTATTAAGCCAAACGTACGCAGCAATACTTGCTATCATAAACTCCGTAAAAACCCCGGCCAATGTAACATAAATTTTATGGCGCTGATGGCGCATCATCCATGCATCCGATGCATTCACATAGCCGCATGGCATAAAGCAAATGAAGCAAACCCCCATTTCATGCACTTCTCCACCAAAATATCGGCATGTAGACGCATGACCAAATTCATGACATGTTTTGATAACAATAACCGTAAGAGAAAGTAAAAATAAATTATACGGAGAGAAAAAATTGATGGTATTATGCGCAAAGGCCTCCTTATGCAAAAAAACCCAAAATAATGTGAATGCATAAAAGCACAGAGCACTCAGAACAAATGGACGTGACCAAACAAAGTGTATTTTTCGAGTAACATCTCCCAACCACGCACTTGGATCTAGCAAAGGAATTTTAATAAAAAAAAGCTTCGATACGACCTTCATCCAAGCACGAAGTAACGACCCTCCCTTGGCCGTTGGCTTTTGACTCGCAAACTTGACAAAGCTTCTTGCATTAATAACAAGCAATCCACTACGAGCTAGCTGGTTACAAAAAGCTGATAAAGCCTGAAGGTCGTAAGCACTGTTTGGGTATTCTTCTTGGAATAAACGTGCAATCTCGCCCAAAGAACGCTGACCATCTAGTAAGGTTAGTAAAAACGCCTCTTCGGGTTTAATGCGAAAATAAGTAAGGGCAAGAGGATCCTTAATAACATAATAAATCTCATTTTTAAACTCTTGGCGCTGAAAAATAAGGTCAGGTCTCAGGGGAGCGAAGACCACACGCGCAAGCTTTTCGTTTCCAGAAGCACATGTTTGCTGAGTTGCCGAAGAATCAGAAGACATGCGCGAGCTATTTTGATTTAGCAACTGTTCCTTTAATCAAAAAAGGATCAACCCATTGAGTCCCGATCACGTACTCAAGCTCATAAACAAAACGATTATTCTCAAAGATACGGGCCTGAAGATCAATCTGCGAACGGCGTAAGCTTAGTTCTGCATCTAATAGTATTTCAATGCCTGCCATTCCAACAGCATACAAGCGTTCCCCCTCGCGAACACTCTGAGCACCAAATCGAACCGCTTCTCGCTGAGACTCTATTGACTGGCGAATAGCATCCATTTGAGCATAAAGCTCACGAACTTGCGAAGCGATCTGGTAACGCTTATCTTCAAGGCGAATACGACTCGCCCTCAAACTAGCCTTATCAGCTTTCACCGTTCCTTCGCGGCCAAATGAATCAAAAAGCGTCCACCGACCTTGTATACCCAAAATCCACCCATCCAATGTCTTGTCGAAATCATAAAAGGAACTTTGCATGTTGTATTTTGCAAAAGCATCAATTTTAGGAAGATAATTGCCTTGAGCACTATATACGCGCATCTTAGCGGCATGCACATCCTTTCTTGCGGAAATAATCTCAGGTTGTAATGCTTCTGCACGCTTAAGCGCTTCTTCAGGTGTCATAAGGAAATAACGTTGCTCAAGAACACCCTCTGCAAAAACAGGCCGCTCATTAGCGCTATCAACTGGAATTTGTAAAAGCTTTCGAAACTCTTCTTCACTACGAACAAGTGCACTTTGCGCAGCAGCCAAATCCGCTTCTGCACGCTTGAGCTCACTGTTAACACGAAGTCCATCAAGAGAGGTAACATCTCCCACCGCAGCACGTTTTTCATTAATTAAGGCTATCTTACGGAAAGTCTCAACGGATTGACGGTGAATTTCAACCATTGCCTTATTCATCAAAATTCCATCATAAGCTTGCTGGACCAAAGAAAGAATCCGGTAGGTTACATTCACCAAATTCCAATAACTAGCGTCTTTTAAGTACTTATGCTCACGGTATTGATTGAAGGCAGTAAACCCATCAAACACAAGCTGTCTAAATTCCAAACCCACATTATAGCTTTTTTCTGAAACACTGGTCGTGGTCTGCTGAGCAGGTGTTAATGTTTGGCGGGATGGCGCTGTGTCAATCAACGAGCGATCTCGCGTATTAGCAGACCCCACAATTTCTGCAGTAGGAAGCATCGTAGATCGAACATGGATTAAAACTCCCGTTTGGCGCTCAAACTGCGCACGGGCCTCGAGAATACTTGGATTTGTCTCTATAGCTTGCTGCATAGCCGTAACAGGAGTCCAAATAGCAGGCTCAGAATCTACGCTGAAAAGCTTTGTAGTCACAAGTAGACCTGCTAATAGTAGGCAAGAAAGATTAATTGATAATTTTTTATTATAATTCTGCATGCTAGAATGGTTCGAAACGCTAAAGCAATTGCTTAGCAACATCAAATCTTTAAAATACTTGAGAAAATGAATACATCCAAGCAACATATATCGCATGGATCCTGAAGCTCATCAACACATACGTAACGCCGTTCAGGATTTAGTGGCACAGCTTGCTCGAGCAACGCTTAATGCCAAGACAATTCAGGACTATCTTAAAATTCACGCAAACTGCACGTATCACGTCCTTAAGGCAGAGGGGTTTGCCTACTACCTAAAGCAACCTGATAGCACGTTTGCACCCGTTTTCACACACGAACTAAACAAGCTAAAAATAGCAAAAGATGCTATTAATGAACAAGTTGGAAAAATAATAGAGACTAAGGAGGCTTATTTTTTAAAAGCATCCAGTCATGATATCCACTGGAACCCTATTATTAGCGACAATACTCTAATAGGCATTCTTCAATTCTGGTTTAGCCCATCTATTGATTATATTGCACCCTTAAGGCAAGACATTCTAGCGGTAGCCTGCAGTGAAATGGGCTTTTACCTTAAGCTTCAGAACTCAAATAGCTTACCCGAAGAGCACAAACGCTTAACCACCTACACACACCTACTAGAAGAGCTCGCCGGAGATCTCTCTATTGAAACTATTGGGTGGAAGCTCGTCAATTACGCACGCGAAACAGCAGGATGCAGCCGCGTCTGCCTATTTACTGCGGAGCACTATGGAAGCCCAGGCAACCCAGAAGTGCCTGCCTTCAGGATACAGTCCTGCAGCGGCCTCAAAAAGGTACATCCCCGCAGTGAGCATGCGGTCATCCTTGAAAACCTAGCTAAAGAACTTGCCGCCTTAAGCTTGCACGAAAAAACCAAACAAAAAACACCTTTGCCTCCACCTGTCATTGCACAACGCAAGACACCCCGAAATACAACAAGACCCGAGACACTGGTGCACTACTTTGCGCTCATTCCAATGGATTGGACCGCGGCACTCCCTCTCTACGACAAAAACGATGTTTTATGCGGAATCCTTCTTTTTGAAGGCCAAGGCGCCCCCAAAGACCTCCAAGTTGCACTCATGCGAATGCAGGCAGTCGCACGATCAGGGGGCATAGCCTTAGCGCGTGCATTATTATGGGCCCAGCACTATACCCTTCGTGCGACCAAGATGCTTGGAAATTGGCTACAGAAAACTAGCCTCAAGCGAAAACACGAAATATTCAAGAAAACAGCTCTCGGAGTACTCATTATTTGTGGCATTCTTTTATTTCCTCTCCCTCAAAAAATCAAAGGGCAGGCAAGCGTATACCCCGCCAGACAAGAAACATTTGCCAGTCTAAGAACGGCAAAAATTGAACAAGTATACGTCAAACCAGGGCAATATGTTAAAAAAGGTGCCCCTATTATTGAACTTTCAACAAAAAATTTGCTTCTACTATTGCAACAAGCAAAACAGTCATTTTACAGGGCACATACGGAAGCAGATCAGGCACAACACGAGGGCAACGAAGCAAGTATGCACCAAGCTCTAATCCGTGCTAATGCAAATGCAATCGAAGTCGAACGACTATTATTCGATATCGAAAGCTCTAAAATTAATGCCCCATTCGACGGTATTATTTTGGGAACTAAGGATACTCCCCTCAAACGTGGTGAAATTGTACTGCCCGGTGAGCCTATTCTCAAGATTGCGGATACAACAACATGGCAGGTTCAAATGGAGCTCAGGGAGCAAGATCTTATCACACTTCAGGCAAAACTAAGGAAGGATGCCCCCATGCCAGGAACACTCAAACTACTTGCAATTCCCAATGAACAATTTCCCCTAAGCCTCAACAGCGAAGACCAGCTCTCTTATGGCGAAACGCCTATCTCTAATGAGTATACATATAGCGCACATTTCAAACTCGAAACATCTCAAAAAGAAGGTGCTGAGCTCAAAAACGGCTACATCGGAAAAGCTTCCATTAACATAGGGTGGCAAACTATCGGAGGACTGCTCTTCCACGACTTTATTACCTTTATTAAGGTGAGAAGCTTTTAAACAAATGGTCGGGGCGGCCGGATTCGAACCGACGACATCGTGCTCCCAAAGCACGCGCTCTACCAGGCTGAGCTACGCCCCGCATATTCAAAATACATCGTGTAAAAGCACAGGATCATCACCATTTGTCAACGTTTTCTTCTAAATTATTATCTAACCTACTTTAAAATACGCCCAAAAATGCCTTAAGTCATTCAATGATAAACACTAAAAACTCCCCACAAAAACCATACAATCCCTATTTAGTCGCCCTAATATGCTTGTTAAGCTTCCTGTTGGGAGGCATTTTCGTTCTTTTATTCATAAATCAAGACATAACACCCATGGATCTTGATGATAATGACAGTAGGGTAAAAATTCTAGAGTTACATCTTTCACAAGAAGCCAATGAAGCCAAAGCGCTTAGAGCAGAAAACGCACTGTTAAAAGCCAATATCAAAGAATTAGAACGAGCGTCCCAAAGAGCATGGATCGACGCAGATACAGCGATGCACGAAACCAGCAAACAAGTAAAAAAGAACGAACAAAGCTTAATGCACCCAAATAAAGATCAAGCAAAAGACCTCGATTGAGCATTTGAACAACCTATTCCAATGAACTTAAACACATCCAAAAGCGCTCTTAAACCGTGGCAACTAACTGAAGAAACGCTTCATGCTAAATGCCGCATATTTAACGTTTACAGACAATCCTACAAACATCTCGAACGGGCTCAAAAAGGTGATTTCTTTGTAATTAAAAGCCCTAACTGGGTCCAAGTTCTTGCATTAACACCCAAACAAGATCTCATTTTGGTTAGACAGTTTCGGTTTGGCAGTGCTACACTCTCCATTGAGACCCCAGCAGGCCTCATTGAAACCAACGAAACTCCCATTGAAGCCGCCCAAAGGGAACTTTTAGAAGAAACTGGTTACATTGGAGATTCAGCCCATATCATTGGCACCTGCCGGCCGAACCCAGCCCTCCAGGATAATCTAGCATACTTCGTTTTCATTGAAAACTGCCAACCAAAAGGAGCGCATGCGTGGGACCTTCACGAAGAACTCGAAACAATACAAGCCCCTTTAAATGAGGTTTTTGCAGCCGTCAAAAAGGGCGACATAGACCATGCCCTAACATTGACAGCGCTCTTCTACTTAAGTAGTAGCTTAAACCTTAGCGGCATGAGCTAATTCGCGTGGACTATACACTTTTTATTTTAATTTTAGCATCTTGCGGTGCGCTCTTTATGGCTTTTAGCAACGGAGCTAACGACGTTGCTAACTCCTTTGCTTCAGCCGTTGGTTCCAAAGCTTTGACGCTTAAACGCGCCCTCCTCATTTCCAGTATTGTAACCTTTCTGGGAGCCGTTCTACTTGGTGGCAACGTAGCTGCCTGCCTTGTTGAGGGGATTGCTCACCCCGCACTATTTAACGACACGAATCGCTACATCCTAGCAATGCTAACGGTTCTGCTTGCATCAGGGACTTTCATCCTTCTCTCAACCATAACAGGCATGCCGGTAAGCTCTACCCATTCTATAGTTGGTAGCCTAACAGGCGTAAGTATCGCAGCTGCAGGCTGGAACACGATCAACTGGAACATTTTAAGTAAAATTTGTATTTCATGGATTGCATCACCCCTACTTGCAGGTATTGCCAGTTACAGCCTCATTGTTTTAATCCAAAAATACATTATCGGAGGGAAAGACTCGAATACCATTAGCAAAGTATTAACTCGCTTGCCTTACTTTCTCGCAGTCAGCGTCAGCGCTGCTACATGGGTACTCACCCAAGGGTCCCATCTAGCTATCATTCAAGCAAATAACTCATTAAGCACTGCCTGTATCGCAATCATACCAGCCCCTATCGTCTTTATTGCATCTAGATGGCTACTAAAAAGATGGTTGAAAAAAGCAAAAAACACCCCCAAGGGCGTTGAGCGTGCCTTCAGAAGGCTTCAAATAGGCACTTCTTGCGCAGTTGCTTTTAGTAATGGGGCTAACGATGTTGCCAATAGCATCAGTCCTGTATTTGCTATTTATGTGGTCACCAAACATGGAGGTGTTCTTAACAAGTTCACTGGAGAGACTATTCCTTTTTGGATTTTAACACTCGGAGGCATCGGCATTGTACTTGGAATTATGACCTTTGGACAAAAAGTCATCAGTACCTTAGGTAAAAAAATAACCAAAATCAGCAATTCAAGGGGGTTCTGTATAGACTATTCGGTTGCTAGTGTCGTCTTATGCGCTTCTGCACTCGGGATCCCAGTCAGCACAACTCACGCAGCAACAGGAGCCATTGTAGGCGCAGGGCTATCTACGGGTGCACGCAACGTACACTTTGGTCTACTAGGCAAAATTTTTATAGCATGGATCATTACAGTCCCCTCTGCAGCATTGATCACCGTTCTAATTTACCAATGCTTGAATTGGCTCATTTTTTAACTTTACCCAGAATTACACAAAGATTCAGGCCGCTAAACCCAAGATTATCTAACACCCCTAACAGTACTTTTTATCGCATCCGAACTACGGTCATTTGCCATCCATGCAGACGCTTCAATACCTGAACCTATAGGATTGGGCATGCGATACACGCTTTTTACTTTAGAAAAAAGTGTATCACGGGGGAGTGCAGAGTCAGGGTTAAATGGCTTGAAAAGCCAAAGCGACGCTCTAGAGTTTTATTTCAAGTTATGATCTACTCAACACAAGAAAAATTTCCATACTTCCTTAGTAAAGAGCAACTTACATGGAAAAGCCCTCATGGGCGCATCTTGCCTCAGGTCCAATCCGGGCCGCTGATCATGGGTATCTTAAACATAACCCCTAATTCATTTTCCAACGACGGTGTAGCAGGGCAACCAGACAAAGCACTCTGCCTCGCTGATAAAATGATCGAAGACGGGGTTGACATCCTTGATATTGGCGGTGTTCCCACACGCCCTCCCTTTAGCAGAAAAGTAGAAAGTGAGCGGCCGTCTATCCTAAGTGATACCCTTCCTGATCATGACGCTGATGCTTATACAGTCAGCATAGAAGAAGAATTAGCTAGAGTTCTGCCTACCCTCAAAAGCATTCGTGCAAAATACCCACATTTACCCATTTCTGTAGACACAACACGCCCCCAGGTAGCCGAAGCAGCCATTCGGTCAGGGGCAGACATTATTAATGACCAAAAAGCATTGTGCGAAGGTATCGCTACAGAAGAAATTCAGCAAATGCAAAAAGCCTTCCGAGAAGGAAAACTTCCAGAAAATACCCCTCATTCCCCCATGGCGGAAGCCATTGCAGGCCTGGAATGCCCAATCATTCTCATGCATAATCGAGTTGAAACACATTATTATGACTTTTGGGCAGAACTTTTTGCAGACTTTCGTTGCCGTTTAGCACTCGCAGAGAATGCGGGTATTAAAAAGACACAAATCTGGGTCGATCCAGGTTTCTGCTTTGGCAAAGAGCCCAAGCACAACCTGGAAATGGTGAAAAACATCCACAAGCTTCACAAATTAGAGGCTCCTATCCTTCTTGGGACATCCCGAAAATCAACGATTGGAAAGGTACTCAATAGCCCTATTGATCAAAGAATCCCAGGGACTATCACAACCACTATCATTGCAGCCATGCAAGGCGTCCAGATGGTTCGTGTCCACGACGTTCTAGCCAATCGTCAAGCAACCCGCATGATGGCAGCGATTCAGCAAGGCCTGAACTTTGATGGATAAGATCACACTTCAAGGCATAGAAGCCCACGGAAAACACGGCGTTTACCCTGAAGAAAAAGCTAATGGACAGCTTTACTACGTAACAGCCCACTTTTTTTGGGACACATCCAGGGCCAGTGTATCCGATGAATTGCAAGATACGGTCGACTACTCAGAACTAGCTGAAGTCATCATCTCAACCATTGAGACCCAAAGCTACAGTCTCATAGAGACTTTAGCCACCCAGATGATATCTGCTCTTTTTAAGCATTCACCGAAAATATGCCGCATAATACTAGAGCTAACGAAACCAACTCCCCCACATCCAAAATATTCTTGGGCTGGAACGCAAATCCAAATCACCCGAACCCGTGACGATTTCAACCTCTGAGCCTTTCATCAAAACACATGAGGTCGTTCTAGCTTTAGGTTCTAACCTCGGTGATCGTATTGGCTATTTAGAACGTGCCTTAAAGCTCATCACTAAAAATCCGAAAGTTCGCTTTTTAGGCGTCGCCAGCTTTTATGAAACGCTACCTCAAGGCAGCACTCAAGAGCAAGGCAACTACATCAACACAGCCATTGCACTTAAAACAGAGCTTACTCCAGAAGCATTACTAAAAATGCTTCTAGAAATTGAAATCGTTCTTGGCAGGAAGCGTGAAGAGCTCAATGGCCCACGAACCATCGACTTAGATATCATTCTCTACGAAGACACATCGACAACCACCCAAGACCTAACACTCCCCCATCCTCGATTTCGAGACCGTGCCTTTGTCTTACTACCCTTACGAGACTTACTCAAGCAATCCTCTTGCCTTAAGAGTGACTACTGGAAACCGTATCGAAAAGAATACGAAACTTACCACGACCCAAACGGCATCGTTCAAGAGCTCGAACCATCATCTTTATTTCGAAAATTTCGTAATTTTTCATAAATTGCCTGAGCGAGCTTAGGGCCAATCCCCGGCGAACGCATAAGCGCATCCAGGCTTGCCTGCTTAAGGGCAGTCATAGAATTAAATTCTTTGAAAAGCAACTCCTTGCGAGTGCTTCCAAGTCCCGGTATATCATCGAGCAAAGATTCACGAATCTTTTGGCTGCGTAAATCAGCATTATAGGTATTAGCAAAACGATGAGCTTCATCTCGCAAACGTTGAAGTAAGCGCAGCCCAGGATGACGACGGGATAATTTAAGCAAATCTTTTCGATCGGGCAAGACCAGCGCCTCTTCACGTTTAGCCAGGCCAACGATAGGAGGACAAGGAATATCCAAGACAAAAAAAGACTTCAAAGCAGCATGAACCTGCCCTCGTCCACCATCTATAAGGATTAAATCAGGCAGAGGTTTACCCTCTTCATGCAAGCGACGATAGCGACGGCCAACAACTTCCTCCATAGACTTGTAATCATCATTACCCTCAAAAAAACGAATCTTATAGCGCCTATATTGCTTTTTTTGAGGCATTCCATCAAAAAAACAAACCATGGAAGCAACCACAAAGCTCCCAGAAATATGCGAAATATCAAAACATTCGATGTACCTAGGCAAGCGCTCTAGCTGAAGTGATTCCTTCAAGGCCACGATTCCTGCATCTGCATCGTCCATTGGAGTATTTGCGCGAGTAAACTTACGCGAAGATTGAAGGCGAAGCGTATCCTCTAAGGCATCAATAATATCTCTCAGTCGCGCTGCCTTTTCGTACTGTTTGGACTCACTGGCACGCTCCATATCATGCTTCAAACTCTGGAGCCATGTTTGCACTTCGCCCTGTAAAAATGCACATGCTTTAGTTACACGATCTTGATAGGCCTCGGCACTCAACTCATTAGGATGTCCATAAATTTCAGAGCGAAAATCTTCATAAAGTTTAAAGACTCCAGTCTCTTGTTTTTGGGGCCGAGTATCCCCAAGCAATATTCCAAACTTCGTTCGAAGTGCATGGAGCGTTTTACGAACATAGGCCGAATGAGGGAATGGCCCAAAGTAGAGAGCCCCATCGTCCCTACGGTTGCGAACCAGTCGGAACTGAGGAAACAAGCTATCGACATCAACACGAATAAGCAAAAACCGTTTGTCATCAACAAAAAGCGTGTTATATCTTGGTTTCCATTCCTTGATCAATCGCCCCTCAAGAAGCAGTGCTTCTGCTTCATTTTTAACCTCAATGACACCTACGTCGTAAATGAGCCGCACCATGGAAGCAATCTTAGCTTGCCCTCCTTCATAATGTTTGCCTTTACGAAAGTAGCTAGCCACTCGTTTACGCAAGTTCTTAGCCTTCCCAACATACAACAAACTTCCCAGCCGGTCTTTCATTAAATAAACCCCTGGACCTTGCGGTAAATGTCGAATTTTTTCTTTTAAATCAGATGTAGGCATAAACAAGCACCCCCTTATTACTATTTATTCATCAACAACTTATCAAACCAATAATTCATTAAATTAAAAATCACTTCCTAGATTTGCAATTTAAGCTAACAACAAGTACTTTAAGGTTGAAGCGCACTTCTCTCCCAGTTGCGCAAGAACTGAAGAACTTTCACACCATGGCTTCACCACGACGCATTGAACTCATCATCCTTGGCAACGAGCTCCTACTAGGCGCTCGCACAAACGAGCATCTATCGTATTTAGCGAGTGAGCTTGGTAGCTACGGGCTTTCAATTGCACGCAATTTTGTCATCCAAGACGATGCCTCTGAAATCGGTAAAGTTTTTAAAGACGCATGGAAACGGAGCAACATTCTCATAACAACAGGAGGACTAGGGCCTACATCTAACGACAACACCCGTGAAGCTATTGCCAAAGCTTTAGGCCGAAAATTAAAATTTGATGAAGACACACGCATTAGCATTGAGGAGCGTCTAAGCCAAACCGGCATGACTTTAACAGAAAAAGTTATGAAGCAGTGCTACTATCCGGAAGGCTTTACCCTCCTTCCCAACCGCATTGGCACAGCGCCTGGTCTTCTTTACAGAGAGGGCAACAAGACCCTCATTATGCTCCCTGGGCCAACTGCCGAGCTTAAATCCATCTTTGAAAAGCAAGCTATTCCACACCTTAAAAAATCCAATTTTCTAGTTCACGAAAAAAACAGCATACTTGTTCGAACAGCTGGAGTTGCAGAAAGCATCATTGAAGAGCACCTAACACCCATTTTTGAAAAACACCCCAACATCAAGGTTGGGTTTTGCTCCAAACACAATCTTGTCGATATTCGCCTGTCACCCAAGCGGCCTGGCCTCTCTTCAAAAACGCTGAAAAAAACAGCCGAAACATGCAAACAAGCCCTGGGAAACCACTTTGTCTGCTTCGGGGCCACACCTCTTGCCGAAGTAGTCATTCAAATGCTCGCTGAACGCAAAAAAACCATAGCTGTTGCAGAGTCGTGTACCGGAGGGCTTCTCGCTAATGCCTTCACCGATGTACCTGGAGCCTCGCAAGTATTTGCAGGCGGTGATATTTGCTACAATAACGACGCAAAAATCGAACTTCTCGATGTCCCTGAATCTTTGCTACTACAGCATGGCTCTGTCAGCGCCGAAGTTGCTCTAGCAATGGTTACAGGCGTTGCAGAACGCTTCTGTTCTGACTATGCACTCAGCTCCACGGGCTTTGCTGGCCCAGGAGGTGGCACCAAAGAAAACCCTGTGGGGACGGTCTATCTAGGTTTTTACTCTCCACTAGGGGCTTGGTCTCGCAAGATACACTTTATGGGAGATCGTCCAACCGTAAAGCAACACGCCGTTAATGCCGCTTTAGATTGGGTACGCCGTGAGCTACTCGAAGAACCCTCCCTTTCAGGACAGCCCAGCATTGAAGAGTGGGCCCTGGCCGAAATATTAAAGTAAATTTTGTGTTTTTGCTTTCCCCTTTAAAGCCTTTCTTGCTAACAATATTTCCATGAAAGGCCCAGAAGCACGCATCTTTATTGCAGGCAATGACGATTTTTTAGTACATCGAACTGCAAAGAAAGTCTTTGATGATTCTGTCAAAACACATGGCGATGCCTGTTCGACGGAAATCATTCATGGTCATGCTGGCACCGTATCGGATGTTGAGCCTATTATTCGACAACTACAAGAATCCGTCCAAACAATCTCTTTATTTGGCGAGCACAAAATCACATGGCTTAAAAACATTAATTTTTTAGGCGACAATGTCATTGGTCGCTCAGAAAAAACGCGTTCACAAATTGGCTGGCTTCTAGAGGTTTTGTCGTCTGCTGACACGACAAGCAACACCATCCTTTTAAGCGCCTTTCCTGTTGATAGAAGGCGAAAAGAATATAAAGAGCTTTCTTCACTCTGCCAAAGCACTTTTGTTGAGCACAAAGACGGAGGCCAAAGCTTTGCAACCATCATGGATGAAGTCTGCAAAGAACTAGGCACACGACTAACACCTGACGCCAAAGAACTGCTCATTGCAAAAACAGGAGGCCACACAAGGCTGATCATCGAAGAGATTCGAAAACTAGCAACCTATCTAGGAAATGCTGACGGCATCAGTGAAGAACTTGTTGCCGAGCTCGTTCCAGAATTTGGAGAAAGCGACTTCTTTGAACTTGTAGAGGCTTTCTATAATCAACATTTAAACCAATCACTCGACGCCTTAAGAAAACATTTTTTCCATCACAAAGAGGCCAGGCCATTATTAAGCTCACTTCAAGGAAGAAATCGCCTAATGATCCAATTGCGGGTTCTTTTAGAAAGCAAAAAAATTCGCATGACTACGCGCGGCCTCGAAAAAGCCTCCTTTGAGCACACAGGGGAAGTCTATGGCTCCTTATTTAAAGACCATACCCATAAGGCCAACACAGATATATTCACCCAAAACCTTTGGTATTTGGGAAAATTGGGCCAACAGGCCCAACATTTTTCATTGAGGCAACTCATTCACTTCCAGCTAGAGTTTATGAAGGCTTTCGAACAAATCTTAAAGCATCCCCAAGAACAAGAGGCTACGATGCGCGAATTAGTCATCCGTTGTCTTAATTAAACTTATGGAGGAACTACCCAACATTCTTGCTCAACGCTATGCTTCAAATGAGATGGTCTCTTTATGGAGTCCCCAAAACCGCATCCTCGAGGAAAGACGCCTTTGGGTAGCCATTCTTGAAGCTCAAAAGAACGCTGGGCTTCACATTTCCCCAGAGGCGATTAAAGCCTACAAAGCCGTCACTGAAAATATCGACATGGACTCTATTCGAGCCCGCGAAGCCCAAACTCATCACGATGTTAAGGCACGCATTGATGAGTTTTGCGCCTTAGCAGGGCACGAAGAAATACATCAAGGGCTAACCAGCCGAGATCTGACAGAATCCATAGAGCAAAAGCTCCTACTCAAATCTTTAAAGCTAATCCTAGATAAGTCCATCTCTCTGCTTCACGTATTTTCAAGGCGAATAGACGAATTCAAGACCACTCCTCTGGTCGCACGCACACACAACGTTCCTGCTCAAATCACAACACTCGGGCGCAGGCTCGCCATGTTTGCTGAAGAACTACTCTTCGCCATCGAAGCTCTTGAGGCGCTTATCCAGCGATTTCCTGCACGTGGCATCAAGGGGGCCATAGGCACGCAAATAGACCTATATCAATTATTTGACGGAGATGAAAATAAAATCAAAACCCTCGAAAAGGACATATTAGCATGGATGGGGCTTACACACGCCTGCCTGACTCCAGGCCAAATATACCCCCGTAGTTTAGACTTCTCCATAGTTGCCACTTTTTTACAGCTAAGCTCAGGGCCTGCTAGTTTTGCCAAAACCTTTCGCCTCATGGCAGGGCAAGGCCTTGCGAGTGAATCTTTTAGCAAAGGACAAACAGGCTCTTCGGCCATGCCGCACAAAAATAACCCCCGCCTCAGCGAACGCATCGCCAGCCTCCAAAGCATTCTTCGCGGGCATCTAGCCCAGGCCAGCGATCTGCTGGGGAACCAATGGAATGAAGGCGACGTCGCCTGCTCAGCTGTTAGGCGAGTGATGCTCCCAGATGCCTGCTTTACTCTAGATGGCATCCTAGAAACATGCGCGTATATCGTGGCAGAGGCATCCTTTAACGCAGAAGCCATGAAGGCTGAGGTAACCCAAGAGCTCCCCTACCTACTTTCGAGCTCTATACTCGCTGAAGCTACAGCACATGGGGTCGGCCGAGAAAAAGCACACGACCAAATAAAAAAACACATGCAAATGCTCCACAATAAGCATGGCTCCCTCGAAGAATTTCTCGCCCTTATTGCTAAGGACACAAGCCTCTGCATAAGTTATGATTTCATCGCCACCCTCAAAGCTAATCCACTCAAGGCTGCGGGGCCCGCAGCCAAACAAACCGAAGCCTTACTTAGGCACATAAGTCACTGCCATAAAAACACTAACAATTCTTTAACCCCTCTAAAAACACAACCCCTTTAAAAGGGTACTTCCAGCCAGAAATTTAGCCTTTTAGATTGCCATGAGGATCTCAGCCCGTCAAAGTCATGCTCACAAAAACTCATTTGACAAACATGGCTGAACAATTGACCGGAAACATACTAATCGCACAATGTGGCAATCGAGCTCCAGTTTCAAACGCAAGCTTAGCTGGAATCATCGAAGAAGCCCTTAACCACGACTGCATCGAAGAAATTTACGGCAGCTTAAACGGTGCTCACGGCATCCACCAAGAAGCCTTCATTGACCTTGCCGAAGAATCACAACAAACCATTCGTAACCTTCGTCATACACCTACAGCCGCACTCGGCACTTCCTCCGGAAAGCTAACCGCACAAGAGCTCGAAAATGTTATTGCCATTTTCAACACTCACAACATCCGGTACTTCTTTGTCATTGGAGATCACTCAGCCCAAACCCTTGCTGATCAGGTTGCACGCCAAGCCCAGGATCAAGGCTACGATCTCCGCACAATGGGGGTTCCTAGCACCGCAAACAACACTCTCCCCATCACAGACCATTGCCCAGGCTATGCCAGTGCTGCTAAATTTTTCGCCTCGACGCTTTGCGAAATGGCCCACACTCAAGCCTCACAGCCAGCACAGGCAACCGTCTCCATCCTCGAAATCCCCGAGCATCACAACAACTGGTTAACGGCATCCAGCACCCTCGCCAAACGCAAAAACCAAACCGAAGATGCACCACACCTCGTTTACTTCTCAGAAGTTCCCTTTTCTCCAGAAAAGTTCCTCCAAGACGTCCAGGCCACTATTAAAAAGCTAGGCTACTGCACCATAGCCGCCAACGAGACTCTCATCGACCGGGACGGCAACTACCTTACCCAAGGCTCAACGGATGCAGAGGCAGCTTCGAGCTTAGCCCCATCAACGGCCCAATACCTCGCTCATTTAGTATCCGAGCACCTGGGTGTCACTACCACGTGGTCACGCCCAAGTTTAACGGCCTTTGCAAGCCCACACCACATTTCCCAAACAGATGCCCAAGAAGCATACGGCGCAGGGCAAGCGGCTGTTCGCTCTGCCATTCAAGGTGAAAATGCAAAGATGATCATTCTCACCCGCGGCGAAACGGACCATTATTCCTGCGAATACGGGGTCACCGCATTAACCGAAGTCATCAACAATAACAAATTCCTTCCTGAGGCCTGGATCAACGAAGACGGGACCAGTCTAAACTTCCAATACGTCAAATACATGCAGCCCTTACTCCAAGGAGAAATGGTCATTCCATACGAAAACCATATTCACCAGGTTGCTCATCTTAGCAAACGTACTATTGAGAAGCGTTCATCTCAAACCGTACGCTAACACTTAAAATCTTCCGAATAGCATTAGGCTCCAGGATAAACCCCTGGAGCCTAGTTCTTTGTGTCTTTACAAATGAACTATTTTTATTAGAGTGGGGCAAGTTACTTCAGCACGGACAGTACACCCGAACCTCTACCTACTCACACAACTATGTCACGCAAACATATCTGCCACCTACCCCGGCTACTCTCCTGCATCGCACTGTTTAGCTTGGGCATCTTAAGTTCCGTCGAAGCAAAAATCAAAATTGCCACCTTAGGTGACAGCCTCACAGACGAATACAAATTTTACCCCATTCGCAACACCAGCGAAAACTGGGTTCAATTTCTCGCCCAAAGTCGCTCGGATCAAGTAAGCTTCGGCGACTACACCGAATACGAAGATCGCGGCGAAACTCGAAACTTAGGCTATGCTCAAAACTGGGCTCGTAGTGGCGCGCGCGGCCAAGGCGTTGATGTCGATGGAGCGGGCACTCTCTTTACCAACCAATACTTCGGCTCTGATAAAGCCCCTGGCCTCTTAACCCAAGAAGGTGGCATTCAAGATATGGATGTAGTCACTCTGTTCATAGGCAGCAACGACTATGGGGCAGCGGTCAAAGCGTTTACTGAACAACCCTACCCCTACACGACATACAATCTTCCAAAACTATTAGACGCCGCCAACGAAGGTATTTTAGATGCTCTCTTCAAGGCCATTGCTGAGATCCGAGGCGAAAAGCCTTCCACCAAAATCGTGGTCATCACACCCCCCGATCTCAATATGACTCCCCGCCTCACCAAGATGATCCAAGGAGCGCATCAAGCCATCCGAGCCTCCAAGAAGCTCCCTCCAGAGACAAAGCCCATGCTCGAGTATGCTGTAGACAACGCCGCACTCACACTACGCCAAATGAACGCAGACCTTGCCATTGAAATTCAAGATTTCTTTGAAGACGTCCCCAACCTTGCCATTATCCAAACTAACAAGGTCCTCAGCAAACTCACTAAAAGCAAACACTATGCAGGGTTTCCCTTAAACGTTGAGGAAGGCGGCGAAACCTACACAGACCTATTCACTGCGGACAACTTTCACCCAGGCAGCTTAGCACATCGCATCATCGCCAAAAAAGTTGTGAAAGCCGTGAATGCCCTCTACGGCGAAACCGTCATAGATCCGATTCTCGACGAAGAAATCATTAACGAATCCTTCGAAGGATTCCATCATCACGACGAGCTATAGAATTTCTCCCTACCCCTAAACGACTAAGAAGCCCCGAAGGACCCCACCCCTAACCCTTCGGGGTTTTTTAGGCTCCACATGGAGCCCTATGCTTTAGACGGGCACCAATCAACGAGTTCAAGCTGTGGAAGTTTTCTCCCATTCCAGCAATTCCACTGCAGTTTAACGGCAAGGTCAACAAGCTCCCCCGATGCGAGCAAACGATCTGCAAAGTTCCAAGCAATCCCCTGGATGAGCTTATTCTCAGCCACAGGCAGCTGAAACCGAAAATGCCGATCGCCAAATAAAACCGGAGAAGTGTATAACTCGGCCCCTCGAATACCGATAATAGGCTCAGGATTTCCCTCGCCAAAGGGACGTAGCAAGTCTAAGTCCTCCCAACAGGCTTCATCGAGCTGATCTGCATTCAACCAATAGTCGATCTGAAGCGTAGGCTCTTCCATTCCCTCTTTAAATCGGATGGAAACCGCCTCATCAAAGGCACAACGAAATGCATCAATGCGATCTAGTGGCAATGAAACACCCACCGCCATAGGATGACCGCCCCATGAGTTAAGATATTCATCGCATTCTGCGAGTATTTCTACGAGATTAATGCCTGGAATGCTACGCCCAGAGCCCTTTGCCCATTCCCCCTCCTTGCCAAGCACGATACTGGGCCTAAAAAATCTCCGCGCCAGCTTACCTGCAACAATACCCACGACTCCAGAATGCCAATCTTCATGGTACGTCACCATACCAAAAGCATCTGGCTGATACTTAGTCACCCAATGCTCAGCCTCCTGTGCAACATGCTTTTCAATAGACTGCCTCTGCCTATTCAACTCATTGAGCTCAAGAGCAACCGCTTTAGATGCATCCAAATCATCGCTTAGCAACATATCTAAAGGCCGAACCGCATCAGCAAGACGTCCACTCGCATTAATACGAGGCCCCAGCTTAAAAGAAATATCTCCAGGCTGCACCTCTTGTCCCTGCACAAGACCACTCACCTCAAACAAAGCACGAACCCCCGGCCGCTTGCTTTTGCTGAGAGCTTGCAACCCAAACCGAGTAAAAATACGATTCTCGTCGCGCAAGGGTACCAAGTCTGCAATTGTTCCCATCGACACAAGGTCCAAGTAGTCGCGCAAGCGAATATCCTGAGCCACTTCGTTGCCCGCTTCACGAAAAGACTTCACAAGACCATGCACAAGCTTAAAAACGAGCCCGACTGTGCAAAGATTTCGCCAAGCACAATCAGGGCTATCAAAGACATGCGGATTAATTAAAATACAATCCTCCGGAAGTGCATCCGTAGACTGATGATGATCCACAATAATAACATCGACCCCCTGCTTCCGCAAAGAAGCCACTTCATCAACAGAATTGGTTCCGCAATCTAAGGCAATCAGCAAATCCGGTGATGCTTCGCTTAGGGCACGCTCGATCATTGCCAAGCTCAACCCATAACCTTCTTCGAGCCTACGAGGCACCTGATAGATAGGATCGGCTCCAAAGGCTCTTAATATGCGCGTCAAAAGAGCGACACTCGTCACCCCGTCAACATCATAGTCTCCCACAATCAACATGCGCTCTTGGTGAGCCATAGCATGCCTCAAGCGTTCAACGGCAGCATCTAGATGAGTCACTTTAAAGGGATCTTCCAAATGCACTAAGCGTGGTTGCAAAAACACCGTTGCCTCTTCAGGCTCTACAATATTGCGCGCCGCCAAAAGCGCTGCCAGCATCTCGCTCACATCAAGCGAGGCTTTCAGTGCAGCAGCCATAGCCTGAGAAGGCTCAGGATCTTTCCACTGCATCACTCAACAACATCTATATATTGACACAAAAAAACGTCTGTAAACTAACCTTTGCGCGATGCCTTGCTCGAAGCATCCCACTCATACTTTGGCAACAACTCACGCTCTTCAACATGACGGCGATCACCCTTATGCCACCAATAGAAGATCGGGCTTGCGACAAAAATAGAGGAGAAGGTTCCCGTCAAAATCCCAAGAATAAACACAAAGGAGAAATCCTTAATTTCGCCTGAGCCAAAAACATAGAGCGAAAACGCTGCAAGAAATGTCGTTAAGCTCGTAAGCAAAGTCCGCGACAGCGTCTTATTCACTGCCAAATTAATAATCTTAAAGAGGCTTGTTGTTGGATTTAAAACAAGCTCTTCACGAATGCGGTCAAAAACAATGATCGTATCATTAATAGAGTAACCGACGATCATCAGTACCGCAGCAACCATGGGTGCTGTAAATTGCCCGCCGCACAAGACAAAGATGCCGACGGTCATCAAAACATCATGCAGCGTAGAAATGACCGCACCGACTCCGTATCCGAATTCAAACCTGAAGGCAACGTACAGCAATATACCAAGCAGCGACATCCCAATGGCAAGCAGCGCATTAAACTGGATGTTTTTACTCACGGATGCTCCGATACGATTCTCTCCAATTAGTTTAAGCTTCGCTTGAGGGAAGGCTTCCTGCATTGCAGTGAAAACACGATCGCCGTGATCACTCTCTGTTTGAATTTTAAGCAATTCTTTTTCTTCACCGAGCAAAGTTTGGTAAATAGGCGTCACCTCTCCGAGGTTCTTATCGGAGGCCAGCGCATAAATATCATTGATGGGGAGTTTTTCTGAGAACTCTAGCGTGAGCTCTTCACCTCCTAAAAAGTCGATGCCATAAATGTGCTTCCCTTTAATACCGACAGCAACCATACCCATGATGACAATAATCCAAGAGCAGACAAAAGCCGGCCTGCGCCATTTCATAAAGTCAAACTTCGATGTCCTAAATAGACTATAGTGGAACATCTTCTTGAGTATATTTTGGCTAACCAAGATCTCTAGCAAGAAGCGATTTGTGATCAGTGCACAGAACATGGTCGCAACGATACCAATAGCCAAGGTCACCCCGAATCCTTTAACGGGGCCTGTTCCAAGCCAGATCAAAATACACGCTGTAAGTAACGTTGTCACATTGGCATCGACAATCGTAGAAAAGGCCTTTTCGTAGCCTGCTTGTAAAGCGTGCTTAACACCCTTACCCTCGTGAAGTTCCTCACGGATACGCTCAAAGATAAGAATACTTGCATCCACAGCCATACCGATCGTGAGCACCAAGGCGGCGACCCCTGGCAGAGTAAGCGTTGCCCCAAGGCTAGCCATGACAGCGAGCACAATGAGGATATTCAAAACAATAGAAAGCACCGCCGTCACCCCTGGGACTAAATAGTACACGAGCATGAATATCACAACAAGCCCCGCACCGAGGAGCGCAGCCTTAATCGAGCTTGTGCGCGCGTCTTCTGCAAGCGTCGGCCCAACTTCATACATCTCGTCAACCTTGAGCTCAAACTCGAGGGGATTATTGAGCACATTGGAAAGCTCGAAGGCTTCCCGCTGAGAAAACTGCCCGGTAATGCGAGCTTGTCCACCTGGGATTTCCTCGGTCACCCTAGGAGCGGAGTACAGCATCCCATCTAAAACAATGGCTAGGCGGCCATATTTTCCGGGATTCCCATCAGACATATTTTTATAGGGAGCCGCATTATTTTCATCGGCAATCTGCTTTGTAATCTCCCGGAAGCGCTGAGCCCCTTTATTGGTCAACGTCAAATTCACCTGGAACCCACCAAAGTCAGTCGGGCTCACAAAAGCTTGCTTCACCATGCCTCCAGCCATATCCGGAACGCGCTTCACAAACAAAGCGTCTTTAATGACTTCGCCGGTCGTAGGGTTTTCACGGTCCTCCTCCATTAAAATGTATCCAGGAGGCGTCTCTCCTGCAGGCGTCGTTGCGGGAAATGCATTGCGATTCACCCGGTGAAAGGTCAACTTTGCTGGCTTTTGCAAAGAGGCTAAAGCATCGGGGTTCTCGCGCGTAGTCACCCCGGGCAATTGAATTTCGATCCTGTTGTCTCCGCTTGCGCGAATCACTGGGTCGACGACACCGAGTCCATTGACACGGTTGCCCATAATCTCGATCGCCTTGTTAAGACGCTGCTCGCGCTCATAGGCCTCTTGCCCTTTAAGAGCGCTCTCATCGACCTTCAAAGTAAAAGCGACACCTCCCTGGAGATCGAGTCCCAGCTTAATCTTCCCTTGGGACTGCTGAAGCAAGTAAGCAAGGAGGATTTCATTGCGCTTCTTAAAATTGCGCACATCAGCCAAATTAACATCCGGGAAATACTTAGCCAAATTCACCTTGTCCTGATTGGCTAGGTCGCTCATGGCGACAAAGAGCGTTGGGGCATGCCCTGCATCTACATACGCTTGAGCCTTATCTAGAAACGCAGCAAACCCCGCTTGATCCGCCGTTGCCCGCTCCTGAATGTACGTCTCAAAAGGCGTGTCTTCTAAGGGGTAAATGCTGATGACAGCCCAAACCAAGACTACGGCCGTTAAAAGAAACTTCCACAAAATATTCCCGCGCATACCAAGTATTAATTAAAAATTAAAAGACAAAGAAGGAGCCTCGCTGAAGACTCCTTCCGTTGAGAAAAAAGAAAAATTAATTTTGTTCGCCACTACCCGCGAGGCTTTGGACAAAGGAGCGATGCATTTCGATCTTGGTATTGTCAGCAATTTTCAAAACCAAGCGATCGTTTTTAATGTTAGCAATCGTTCCATAAATGCCACCGTTGGTAAGCACTTCATCTCCCGTTTTCAATGCCTCAATCATCTTAGTGTGGGCTTTTTGCTTTTTACGCTGAGGCGCAATGATCAAAAACCACATACCTAGAAACAAAAGGCCGAAGATAAGCAGTTGAGATGCCGCACCTGGACCTGCTGGCGGAGCAGCTTGAGCTAATACGGGCGAATGAGTTAGGATCGTATCTATATTTAGCATGCTCTTTAGTTAATTGGTTAACGAGCGCAAATCAAGCCGTCTTTTTCACAAAACACGCCCTTGCTTCACTTTACAAAATAAATCAGGCATGGTGCCCCCACCCGGACTCGAACCGGGATTAACGGTTTAGGAAACCGCGGTTCTATCCATTAAACTATGGGGACATGTCATTCATTATCAATAGATTAAATGGCGGAAGGGGTGGGATTCGAACCCACGGAACCTTTCGGCTCAACGGTTT
>DCBD01000148.1 GCA_002313355.1 Opitutia bacterium UBA1116
ATCACTCAGCATATTGGTGCTTATCAAGTCAACCACAACGACCACTTGATTACATTTCTGGATACACCGGGCCACGCAGCCTTTTCTAAAATGCGCGAGCGTGGTGCTAATTTAACAGATATCGCTATTCTTGTCGTTGCAGCAGATGATGCCTTTATGCCTCAGACGGATGAAGCGCTCAAGTTCGCTCAAAAGGCGAATGTACCTGTTGTTGTCGCTATTAATAAGGCTGATGCACGTGGTGCTAATATTGACCAGGTCAAGCAGCAGATGCAACAACGTGGTATTGCCTCAGAAGATTGGGGTGGTGAAGTTTTAGCTGCTCCTGTTTCTGCGCTTAAGGGCGAGGGTATCAGTGAGCTGCTAGACTTAATCCTCCTTCAAACCGAAATGCTTGAGCTTAAGGCTAACCCTAAATGTCCTGCTGAGGGTATTGTGGTTGAGTCGCAGGTAGAGCAAGGGCGTGGTTCCACCGCGACGGTTATTATCCAAAAGGGCACTTTAAAGACTGGTGATGCACTTGCCTGTGGGGGTGTTTATTGCAAGGTCCGTGCAATGATGGATGACCACGGAAGGCAGCTTAAAAAAGCAGGTCCATCAACACCTGTTAAAATAATTGGCTGGTCCGATGCTCCTGAAGCCGGTGCAGCTTTTAAAGTTGTTAAAAATGACCGTGAAGCTAAGCGCCTTGCTGAGGATAATCGTCAACTCGAAAAGGCCGTTGCTGTTGAAGGTGCATCTGCTAAGCAGCCTGCAGACCTGGACGCTCTCTTTGCTGCAATTAACGACGCGCAGCAAAAAGTCCTTAAAGTAGTCATTAAGGGTGATGTCCATGGTAGTGTTGAAGCTTTGGTTGATTGCTTAGAAGGCATCGAAAGTGATAAGGTTAAGCTTGAAGTCATCGAGGCAGGGGTCGGCCCTATCAGTCAAAACGATGTTGTCCTTGCCGCAACTTCAGATGCAGCCGTGGTTGGTTTCAATGTTAAGATGGAGCAGGGCGTTCAAGCGAAAGCTAAGCACCACAACACATCGATTATTCAGCACAACATTATTTATGAGCTTATTGATCGCGTTAAAGATGCCATGGCAGACCTTCTGGATCCTGAGCTTAACGAGGTCAAGTTGGGTGCTGCTGAGGTTCGTCAAACGTTTCCTGTGGGTCGTGGTGTTGTCGCGGGCTGTATGGTTACCGAAGGGCGTATTACGCGAAATGGCTTGGCACGTATTCTCCGCAAGGGAGAGGTTGTCTTCCAGAGCCGCATAGACACGCTTAAGCGCTTTAAAGATGATGCTAATGAAGTGCGCGCTGGCTACGAGTGTGGCATTCACTTGCAGGGTTCTGAAGATTATCAGGCTGGTGATATTGTTGAGTGTTTTGAGATGCACGAAGTGCGCCCTTCGTTGTAGTGTTATTTGATTTTGAGGCTATGGGTCAGCGTTCTGTGCGAGTTAATGAGCTGGTGAAGCGTGAAATCAGCGACATTCTCCATACGGACTACAAGGATGACATGGTTTGTGTAACTATTACAGAGGTTGATGTTTCTCCTGATTTGCGCTATGCTCGCATCTACTATTCTCTTTTTGTTGAAGGCGAAAAGGCCCGGCATGCCCATCGGTTTTTTAAGAAGCATGGGTCAACTATCCGTCGCAAGCTGAGTAAACGCATTGTATTGAAATACCTTCCTGCATTAGAGTTCATACAAGACCACTCTTTGAAGCGCGGTGCGGAGATGGTCGATAAGATGGATGATCTTGGCTTAGATCACCAAGACGGCTGATGGCAAGCAATACTGAGGATAATATTCGTTTCAAGGCCCTGGTTAAAGAGCTTTCTGGGAAGCGGGTAGTGGTTCTTGGGCACCGCAGGCCTGATGGAGACTGTATCGGCTCTCAAGTTGCTCTTACACGCTTTTTAGTAGTGCAAGGAGTCCATGCTGAAGCTTTTAATTCAGATCCTGTTCCTCGCAAGCTTCAGTTTTTAACGAGAGAAACGAGTGTTTTCACGCCAGATGCCTTACCCAAAGATTGGGATGCTATTCTTTGTGTTGATTGTTCGGATGTCGATCGCCTAGGACCTGATTTTAAGGATAAGCTAACAACAGCCTTTGCCTCCTTTGATCATCACGTTAGCAATACGCACTTTGCTAAGCATAATTTTGTAAGGACGGATGCGGCAGCCACTGCAGAAATCTTAGCGGATCTTTTTTTTGATTTTGGTTTTGAGATGGATCCTGTCACGGCCCAAGCCCTTTATGTCGGTCTGGTGACAGATACAGGTCAATTCCAATACGGGACGACAACAGCCCATGTTTTCCAACTAGCAGCTAAGCTTGTTGAGCTAGGCGCATGTCCAGGAGATGCCTCTGAGGAGCTTTACGAAAACACGAGTTTTGAACGTATGGCCCTTATTCAATCTTTTCTTCAGTCTTTGTCTCTTGAGTTTGATGGTAAGGTCTGTATTGGTACTTTACCTCAAGGTGTTTTTGAGTCGACGCAGGCAAGCGGCGAAGACGTTGAAGGTTTGGTTGAGTATACGCGTTCCCTAGCAGGTGTTGAAATAGGTATTCTTTTAGAGGAGCTCCCTAATGGAGAGCTTAAAGGGAGCCTTCGGTCTAAGCGTAAAGAATATCGGGTGGATCGTTTGGCTGGCATATTTGGAGGAGGAGGGCACGTTTGTGCTTCGGGTTTTCGTATTTCTGGGGTAATTGCTGAAGTCTATCCTCGTTTGATAGAGGCATTAAGAGATCATTTAGCATTCGTTCAATCAACACTCTAATTTGAGGGATTATGATGGCATCATCATCGAATACTTTCGAGGGTATCTTACTTGTAGACAAGCCAAGCGGCTGCACATCCCATGATGTTGTCGCTCGTTTAAGGCGCAAACTAAAGATGAAGCGCATCGGCCACGCGGGGACATTAGATCCTTTGGCTACAGGCCTTCTGGTCATTCTTCTGGGTAAAGCTACGAAGACTTCGCAGTATTTAATGAGTCTTGGCAAGGTATACACGGGTGTGATGAAGCTCGGCGAAGAGACAGATTCGCAAGACAGTGATGGCAGTATCATTGCTACACATGCTGTACCTCTATTGAGTCAGGATGATCTCGATAGTTGTGCAAAAGGCTTCTTGGGTGACCAATACCAAATTCCTCCCATGTTTTCTGCAAAAAAGGTAGATGGGGTTCCTTTGTACAAGCTTGCACGCAAGGGCCAAGAGGTAGAGCGCAAGCCACGCTTTATCCACATTAAAAATTTTTCGATTGATCATGTAGATCTGCCGTCGATCCGCTTTACAGTTGCTTGCTCTAAGGGGACTTACATTCGTACTATTGCTCACGATTTTGGCCAAAAGTTAGGTTGTGGAGCCCATTTGACCGAACTCCGCCGGCTTGCTTCAGATCAACTCAATGTTGAAAAAGCACTTTCAGTCGATGCTATTGAGGCTCTTTCAGTGGCAGAGCTTAAGGAGGCCATTTTGCCGGTTTATCAGGTTGTGCCTAGCCACGTTTTATAATAAGATCTAGGGTGTAATGAATGATTACCCTAATATAGTTGTCGATAGTTTTGATAAAGTTAAATTGCCTGAAGGGCCTTTGCACTTAGCCCTTGGTATGTTTGATGGTGTGCATCTGGGGCATCAAGCAGTTATTGAGGCTGCCGTTCACTCAGCAAGGCGTGAGGGAGGGGTTGCGGCCGTGTTGACGTTTTGGCCTCACCCAAGCGTGATTTTACAGCCTAATTCTCCTAAGATGATGATTATTCCTCTAGATCTTAAAGAACGCCTGCTCAAAGATTACGGGATTGATCACGTCATTGTTCGTCGCTTTGACCGGGATCTTGCCTCTATTACCGCAGAAACATTTATCCCTTTGCTTAAGAAATCATTTCCCACACTGAAGACGCTCTATGTCGGCGACAACTTTCGCTTTGGTAAAGGGCGAGTAGGTGACGTTTCCTATTTGCTTGAACAAAGCCAAGAGTATCGGTTTTCGGTGATTAGTGTTCCTCGGCTTAAATACAATGGTGAGCGCATTAGTAGTACACGTATCCGCAATATTTTAGAGGAGGGTGATGTTCGGCTTGCCAATGCATTGCTTGGCTATACTTATTTTGTTGCTGGGACCGTTGTTGAAGGTGCTAAACGTGGCCGTACTATTGGTTTTCCAACAATTAACATCCCGTGGGACGCTCAGCTTCAATTGCGCTATGGTGTGTATTCAGTTTTCCTTAAAGTAGAAAAAGGAACCCAACTTTTACCTGGGGTTGCTAATTTTGGCCTTAGACCAACGGTCGGTGATGTTGAGCATCCTTTACTTGAGGTGCATCTTTTTGAAAAACCTGAAAATATTGAGCCTAAAGCTAAGGTCCAAGTTCAGTTTTTTCAGTTTATTCGCCCTGAGGAGAAATTCGCGTCTTTAAATGAGCTGAAAACACAGATAGGCTTTGATAAAGAACGAGCTACAAAATTCTTTAAAACTCAGAAAATTGCTTGCGTTGTCTAACGCCCTTCAGATCCTTGAGGTTGTATTTATGATTACGTTAACTGAGCGCGCCGCAAAACAGATAAGCACACTTCAAAGCGACCTTAATGATGGTACCAAGGTCTTACGTATTTTTGTTGAGTCGGGTGGGTGCTCTGGGATGCAGTATGGTATGTCCTTTGATGAACCCTCAGTAGAGGATACCGTTATCGAGTGTCATGGGGTCAAAGTCTTAATGGATCCTAAGAGTCTTGAGGTGCTTAAAGACGTAACCATTGATTTTGATGACGGCCTTCACGGAAAGGGCTTTGAGATTAAAAACCCAAATGCTAAAAACTCTTGCGGTTGCGGGCGTTCGTTTAATTAGTGCTCCCTACACCATAGCTTCGTGCACGGCCACGATTGAGCCTGTTAACCCTGCTGCTTGAACGGAACTAAACCCTGCATGCAGTATTTCTTCGCAGAGTTTCCCCTTATTAGGGAATTGCTCGATAGATCCGGCTAAGTAGTGGTAGGCACTAGCATTTCTGGTCGTCATCGAGGCCAGGGAGGGCAGAATATATTTTAAGTAGGTATAATAGAATGGGCGTAACCAGCGATCTGGTTGGGAAAATTCGAGTATTAGGAGGGCTCCATGTTCTTTGCGCAGTACCCGACGTATTTCAGCAAGGCCTTGGGCGCGGTCTTCAAGATTGCGTAGGCCAAAAGCGATGGTTACGACATCCACGGAGTTGTCATCAAAAGGCAAACTTAAGCAATCAGCTAAGCTGAAAGAAACTTTGCTATCTGGTTGCTTGTTTCGCTGTTTGTGTTCGGCAATCTCAAGCATTGGCTGGCAGAAGTCAGCCCCCTTTACATCGACCTGTTTGCCAAGGCGTTTTTTAAGGGCAAAAGCTAAATCTCCACTGCCTGTTGCAAGATCAAGAACACGCTTGGGGTGGTAGGTTGCTACACGCTTGGTGACAAAACGACGCCAGGCAAAGTCCATCCCAAAGCTGAGTATATGGTTTGCCCGATCATAGCGTTTGGCAATGCCACCAAACATAGTATTAATCTGTGTTGCTTCTGGCATGAAGCCTATGAGGTTGGCGAACTTTACGTAAAAAGCAATCCTAGCCTGCAGTGTTTTCTTCGCTTGTAGTATCGTCGTGTTTGAAACTTTCGACAATCCACTGCGAGAGCGTTTCATCAGGGTTGTTTACCGCTGCAAGATCTATTTCAAAGGAAAGCTTCCCTTGGTTGCGTGCGACAATTTGTAGCCCATGCTGATAGTCCTTAAATTTCAATTCACAGAGTGCCCGAATTGTTTTGTCTTCTTGTTGAGCTTCTTTAATAAGCATCTTAACTGCTTCTTGAGTAAAAGCTAACGTGATATCATGCTCGTTTTTGAAGCTTTCAACGAAGCGTTCTAGATCCTTAGCCAGAACCTCTTCTTGCAGGTGTTTATTGTCTTTGAGTAGTTGGGCTAGCTGAGCGTCTGGGTTGCTAATGGTTTCTGCGCTAACATCGAAGGTTTTGATTGCCGTTGAGGGTAGTTCGAACTTGAAGTCGCGAAAGGTTTTTTCAAGGACGGTGACAAGGCCGCGTGCACCCGTTAACTCACCATGGGCTCGCTTGGCAACTTCTTGAATGGCTTCAGGTGTAATGTTAAAGTCGATACCGTAACCTTGGAAGTCATTATGGTATTGTCTGAGTATGCTGCCTTCTGAGGAAGTGAGGATGCGTGCAAGATCTCCTTTGGCTAATGCTTCGCATGCGACACGTACGGGTAGCCGTCCAACAAATTCTGGCTCAAACCCATACTTGATGAAGTCTTTAGTTTCAGCGAATTTCAAGTATTTGTAGCTATTTTCATCCCGAGTGCGTGGGTCATGGGCAAAGCCAATACTTGCTTTTTCCATACGCTTTTCAATAGTTTCAGCAAGCTCATCGAAAGCTCCGCTGACAATGAATAGAATATGCCGTGTGTTGATGGTTTTCTTTTTAGGTTTTCCATCTCGGGGCATTTCCATCATGGAGCGCATTTGGGCCATGATATCTGTTGGGCTGAAGAGACTTACCTCAGTTTCTTCCATTAGTTTGAGGAGATTGATTTGTACTCCACGTCCGGATACATCGGGCCCTCCATTTTTGGATGCTGAACGGGCTATTTTGTCGATTTCATCGATGTAGACGATTCCGTATTGAGCGAGCTCTATGTTGCCATGGGCTGCCCGGACGAGGTCTCGAACCAAGTCTTCGACGTCGTTGCCTACGTAGCCAGTTTCTGAGAATTTAGTCGCATCTGCCTTAACAAACGGAACACCAATGAGTTGTGCGATATTTCGCATAAGGTAGGTCTTGCCAACTCCCGTTGGGCCAAGAATAAGGATATTGGGTTTAGCATACTCTTTGTTTGTAAGTTCTTTATTATCAATACATTGCCTGATATGATTATAGTGGTCACAAATGGCCACTGAAAGAACTTTCTTAGCTTCTTGCTGTTGGATAACAAAACGATTGAGATAATCGCGAATTTCCTTAGGCTTAAGGTTGAATTCACGGATACGCTTCAGGGTTTCTTGTTGTTTTTGTTCGTTTGCTTCTTGTTCATGCTTATGACCTTTTGCACTTTCAGCTTTAAAATGGCTCGTTGGCGCGATGTTCGGCCTGAGCGGAGCATTATGCAAAAGCTCTTGAATATGCTGCTGTAATTCTTCGAGTGGGTTCTTCGGTTCGTCGTTTGACATAATTTATTGTTTGACTTGTTTTCAAATTTACGGAAGTATCACAGAATAAATAACTTATTTTCCTGTTAAACATCTAGTATTAAAAATCATGGCTGCAAATCTAACAAAAAGAGACATTGTTTTAGACATTTACGAAAAGACGGGTTTCCCCCAAAAAGAAGTTCGGGAAACTGTGCAGATGACGCTCGACGTTATCGCAAAAGCATTGGCCCAAGGTCGTAATGTTGAATTGCGCAATTTCGGTGTTTTTGAAGTTCAGGTGAGAAAGGCTCGCATCGGGCGTAATCCGAACAAGCCCGAGAAGGATGTCGTTATTCCAAAGCGTGCTGTCATCAAATTCAAAGCAGGGAAAGAACTCAAGGGCGAATTGAAAAAATTAGATCTCGAGCAGCTCTAATTTTTATTTCGCGACGTCAGCCTCACATTTTTCATTGAGATGACAAATCCTGTAAGGTCTTGCCTTGCAGGATTTGTTTGTTTCACTTAGTGAGAGAGTTTTGCTCCATCAATACGCTTATTTTATGATTCAAAGTTTACCGGGTTTTCGTGAGTTTTATCCTGCTGAGTGCTCTTTGCGCAACCACATCTTTCGCGTTTGGCGCGGTGCGGTAGCTGCCTATGGTTTTGTTGAGTACGATACCCCCCTGTTGGAACCTTTAGAGCTCTTTACAGAAAAATCAGGAGATGAAATTGTCAGTCAGCTCTTCAATTTTGAGGATAAGGGCGGTCGTGCTGTCGCTTTACGCCCAGAGATGACGCCGTCGCTAGTTCGCCTTGTAGGTGCCCGTGTTAATAGCCTTAGGCGCCCTATTAAGTGGTTTAGTATTGGGGAGCAGTTCCGTTTTGAGCGTCCACAAAAGGGTCGTTTGCGCTCTTTCTATCAGTTTAATGCAGATATTTTAGGTGTTGAGGGTCCAGGTGCTGATGCGGAGGCTATCGCATTGCTTATTCACATCTTGTGTGCCTTTGGCTTTAAGGCCGAAGATTTCCAGTTACGCTTGAGTGATCGCGACTTATGGATGTACTATCTTGAGGCTTGGAGCATTGCAGAGGAGGATCGTATCGCCGTCCTTGGCATTATCGACAAAATGGCCCGTCGTGATCGTGAGGAGACAGCGAAAAACCTTAAGCCCTTTCTTGCTGACGCCGTTGATGATTTCCTTAGCGAGGTTGAGGGCTTGGTTGCTATTCGTTCGCTTGCTGAGCTTGAGGCTTTTATGCAAAAAGCACGCCTTCAAAAGCGTGATTTGATTGAAGAGCGTCTCGCTACCTGGCGCGAGTTATTGGCAACGCTCAGCGCCATGGGTCTTGATCCTTATTTCCATATTGACCTTAGCATCGTCCGTGGTCTTGCCTATTATACGGGCTTTGTTTTTGAAGCTTTCGAAGTTTCAGGCGAGTCACGGGCTTTAGCGGGTGGTGGCCGCTATGACACCTTAATGGAAAAGATCACCGGTCAAGCACTGCCTGCCCTTGGGTTTGCCATGGGGGATGTCACTTTGATCGACCTTCTCTCTGAAAAAGGTCTTTTGCCAAAGTACGTCGAAGCACTGGATGTTTACGTGGTCACTTCGGGGGAAGAGCCTCGAAATGCCGCCTTAAAGGACATTGCAGCTCTCCGTGCACAAGGCGTTCAGGTTGAGTATGCTTTAAAACCTGCAGGCTTTAATAAGCAGTTCAAGCAGGCCGATCAACTCGGCGCTCGCTATGCTCTTATTTACGGGGAGGAGGAGCTTGCGCGTGGTGAAGTCACCATCCGGGATTGCTCCAAAAAGGCCTCTTTTGCCTGCCCGCATAAAGATTTAGGCAATGTCCTCAAAGCCATCCTTGAGGAGGGCTACTGGCCTGAATAACTGCGTTAGACTTTCGCCACTTTAATCTTCACGCCGGATAGAGCATGCTGGTGCTTTTTTTCTGAAGATCCACCCGTTGATGCGTGATAGCAGCGTCCTGTTGTTGGCAACTCGCCTATAACTCCATTCCGTGATGCCCGCAAAGAGTTTACTCTTTTGGTAAAGACGGTACGAGCGACTCCCACGAGGTCCGTAGTTCAAGCATTGAAAGACAGCTTCTGCTCCGCGCGTTATGCTTCCATCTTCGTTAATTAAGTGCACAGCCGCCTCAAGGTCTCTTTCTGAAATCTTAGGACCACTTTCTGAGGGGTCTGCTAGATAGGCCTGGTAGGTCATATAGCGGACAGCGCCGTGGGTGTATTTTCCCCAGCGAGCAATCCAGAAGGCGCAAAAACTGCAGTCGCCATCGTAGAGCATGAGTGGCCGATCGTTCATTGACTGATATATTTTTGAACAATGGGTATGCGCCTGCCAATCCCAAAGGCAAGGGGTGTGATTTTTATTCCCGGTGGCGCTTGCTTGCGCTTGTATTCATTTCGGTCAATTTTGCTAATCACGTCTCGGACAACAGTAGCATCGTGGCCAGACTCAATAATTTCTGTTGAGGACTTCCCTTCGACAACGTATTTATCAATGATATCGTCGAGCACTTCATAGGGCGGGAGCGAGTCGCTGTCGATTTGATTATCGGAAAGTTCAGCTGAGGGAGGCTTTTCAATGGTATTGTTTGGAATGACCTCTCTATTCCGATTGATGTAGCGAGCTAGTGCGTAAACTTTGGTTTTTAGGACGTCGGAAAGGGCAGCTAAGCCGCCCGCCATGTCTCCATATAGTGTACAATAACCCACAGCCATTTCGCTCTTGTTTCCTGTAGACAAGAGTATGGCATGAAATTTGTTCGAAATCGCCATGAGGAGGAGCCCTCGTGCACGCGCCTGAATATTTTCTTCGGTGACGTCTCGGGGCAGTCCTTTGAACAGGGGAGCTAGAGACTGTTCAGCACTGGAAATCATATTGGTTATGGGCAGCGTGTGTAGTGCTGGTATACCCAGGTTTTTGGCAAGAGCCTCGGCATCATCTAGGCTGTGTTGGCTAGAGTATTGTGACGGCAAACGAACTCCGATGACATTCTCTGGGCCAAAGACGTCTACAGCAAGGGCTGCCATGACAGCCGAGTCAAGCCCTCCGCTGAGCCCAATCACGGCTTTTTCAAAGCCGGTTTTTGATGCATAATCTCGAATGCCCAGGGTTAGCGCATCATAGATGTCTGCCATGGGCTCTTGGTCAAAGTTTTCGGCAATGTAGGGGACTGGTGCTTTTATGTCGATGACTTTGAGCTCTTCTTGAAAACCGTTAAGTCCGGCAATACGCGTTCCATCGGCCAAGAGGATTTGGCTGTGCCCATCAAAGACAATTTCGTCGTTGCCACCCACAAGGTTGCAGTAGACAAAGGGCGCTTTGCATCGTTCGGCAACACTGGCAAGGACTTGTTTGCGCACAGGGCGTTTTTTATAGTGCCAGGGGCTTGCAGATATATTGAGTACTAGATCGACGTCCTGTTTGGCAAGTTCAGCAATCGGGTCAATTTTGTAATAGCCCTCACTAGGAATTTCTGAGCGGTTCCAAATGTCTTCGCAGATGGCAATGCCGATACGCAGGCCTGCATGGTCGACGCATATCGGTGCTTCAGCTGCTTGAAAGTACCGTTTTTCGTTAAATACATTATAAGAGGGAAGTAGGCATTTGTGTGCGGTGGCTTGGATTTTTCCTTGGATGCACCATGCTCCGGCATTGTGAAGCAAGCGTTTGCCTGTGCCCGGATCTATTGTGCTGTCTATGAAGCCAATCAGCGCTGGTACCTTCCCAACGGCTTGAGCGACCTGTTCCATAGCTGCCTCATTGTTTGCGACAAAGTGGCTTTTAAAAATGAGGTCTCCCGGTGAGTAGCCACAGATGGTGAGTTCAGGGAAAACAATGATCTCTGCGCCCTCGCTGCACAGATGCTGGTATGCTGCGATGATTTTTTGGCTGTTACCGTCTAGGTCTCCTACCGTTGTGTTGATCTGTGCAATGCCGATTTTCATTCTTGTAAACAGTTTTTTATTAAATCGTTATGTTTTCTAGGGGCATTGGCCTTATCTGTTTAAAAAGGCTTTTAGCCAGCCAGACAAGCTTTAATATACTATAATATAAGCCATTCATTGTCAATATCCGCCCCAGTTAGGGCCTTAAAGGCACTATTTTTTGGAAAAAAGTGAATGAATGCGTCTTTGTTGCTCGATCCTGAGAGCCTATTTGCTTAGCTATCTTATACCATGCGTCGTTTTTATTGTATAGGATGCCTTGCGTGCTTGATTGCAGCTTCACTTTTTGCGGACAATGTCGTCCGGCAAGCCGATAGTGACCTCAATGGATTGATCGATATGCAACCCTCCGAGGAAGCTTTACAAAGTGTTTTAGGCATTGAGGTCAAACAGGTCGAAAAAAATGCAGAGCACTTCGACCTTGCCAAAACGTTTGACCGCGTCCAGTCGGAAAATTTTACCGTCCTACTCAATCGTCAAGTGGTCGAAGAGTCTCTGCAAAGAGCATATATGGAGCGTTCAAGGCTCTTTCCTCAGTTTAACCTCGAACTTAAGCAAATACGCAATCAAATCGATAACGTTGGCCGAGGTCTGGGTCCCTTAGGCGATATTGAGTTCCCTCCCGCCAATCGTTTTGACGGTATTATTGCAGGTACCATGTCCATTTTTGATTTGAGGAAAATCGCCGACTACAAGCTCGCCCGCAAAGGCTATAAGATTTCGGATGCTTCCTATGAAAATATTTTGCAAGATGTCCTCGCTATCGCCGGTAACGCTTATCTTGATTATTTAAGAGATTTAACTCGCCTTGAGGTTATTCGATCTAACATTTATCGAGATCGTGTGCTCCTCGAGCTTGCGCAGGCTCAGTTTGAGGGGGGTGTAGCCATGAGGCTCGATGTCACCCGTGCTGAGGTGCGCGTTGCAGAAGATATTAAGCAACGCCTTCAACAGGAAACACGCGTTCTGACAAGCTCTCTTAACTTTAAGCGGCTTCTTAATATTGACCTCGATGCTTCGGTCAACCTTTCGGATGATAGAGCCTATATGAAGCCTAAAGATTATGATGTTCCTTTGGCTGAGGTGCTCGCTCAGCGTGCAGACTACCGAGCAGCTTCGATGGAGGTCGAAAAGGCAAAGCTTGAGCGCAAGGCTGCAGGCTGGGAGCATTTGCCCAAAGTCGATATCTTTGGTAATTATGGCTACGCCTCTGAAGACGCCTTTAACTCCAAAAAGGACAATGTTTGGTTGGTTGGTGTTCAGCTCGATGTCCCTGTTTTTGAAGGCTTTCGTATTCGCTCCAATAAACTAAGAACAGATGCCGTTATTCGTGAAAAACAGTACGCCCTTAAAGATCTCGAGCTTGTTATTAATGAGGAGTACAAAGTCGTCGCTCAAGATATGCAGTCTCGTTACGATCAGATCATTATTACAGAAAAGAAGGTGAAGCTTGCCCAAGAGGAGCTCGAACTCGCTCAAGACCGTTTTGAAAAAGGGGTTGCTGATAATCGCGATTTGGTAGATGCTCAAAACAGTCTCGCTGTTTCTCAGGATGAGTACATCGATGCTGTTTATCAGTACAATCTTTCACGGATTAAATTCGCTCGTGTACTTGGGGATGTCCGCTTGGTTCTTAAGGCTAATGAGCATGCTGAGGCATTACTATCAAAGATAACTAGTTAAGGTATTATGCGGTCGATCCTTTTAGCCTCTGCATCACCGCGCCGCAGGGATTTGCTTGAGTCTCTAGGGCTTGAATTTTCCTGTGTTCCAGCTCCCGTTGAGGAGCATTTAGGCGATGGTATTAAGCCGGAAGTTATGGTGCTCCACAATGCTGAGCTCAAGGCTGATTGGGTGGCTGCACAGCACCCAGCATCTTTGGTTATTGCTGCAGATACAACGGTTGCCTTGGGTGGCTACATTTTAAATAAGCCTGTCGATATGGATGATGCTAGGTCCATGTTACGCATGCTTTCTGGAAAAACACATGCGGTGCACACAGGGATTTCGTTGGTTGATTTAGGTCTAGGTATTCGTAAGAGCCATATTGAAACAAGCCGTGTTACCTTTAAAGTGCTTGATGAGCCAACGATTGACGCTTACTGCGCCTGTGCTTCACCGCTTGAGCGTGCCGGCGCTTGCAGTATTCTCGAGGGTTCAGAGTATGTGCTCGATCATTATGAGGGCTCGCATAGCAATATCGTTGGGCTGCCTCTAGAGTGGCTTCAAGGAGAACTCATTTCCCTAGGGTTGATGTCTCAAGCCTTATAGAGTAGCTTAATGGTCCAGTGAAGACGCGTCCGAGAACATCAAGAGTGCAAGGCCAAGGTAAGCGCCCATGGCCTACGTACATACTCGGTCAAGTTCAATGGCGGCGTGAGCATACGATCCTTGTTCTTATTGCCTTTATTATCTCCCTCTGGGTGAATGTTATCTTTATCCTAGGGGCTCCTTTTTACTTTAAGCAAGTAGCCCAGGTCCAGGAAGAGAATGCTCTAGAGGTCGAAATCTTAGATCCTATCCAGCAATTTGTTGAAGTGAATCCTAGCATTGAAGAGCAAGAGCCAGAAGAGAGTCATTATTTTTCATTTCGTGGTCAAAAAGCTGCACAGCCTGATGTTCCTGATGAGGTCAAGGATGCAGATCCACTCCTTAAGGGCGATATGGTAGAAGCACACAAGATCGTTCAAGGCAATGTCGAGCAAGTAGCTGCCTCTGCCCAGCAGACAACAATGCCACAGGTGCAGCAGCACTCTGAGCGAAAAGAGCTGATGCAGGATGAAGGTGATACCACGATTCAGCCTCCTGAGCAAACAAAGCCCTGGCAAGAGGTTGCCCAAGAGCAGCGCCCACGCCCACGCGTTGTTGAGACAACGGTAATGGGCCCACTTAAGACTTCAGCGACAGGGGTCCATAACGTCGGTGTGCTCGCTGTGAATGCAAAGTTCAGCGAATTTGGGGCTTATTTGCAGCGCATGAATGAAGTCATTGCCTCCCAGTGGACGCGGCTTGTTGGTCAGTTTCGTCTACCTTTGTCCGACCGGGGCACTTATGTCTTTATCGCTTTCAAAATTAATGCTGAAGGTGAAGTTGTTGAGCTCGATGTTCTGGAAGCAACGGCAAGTTCGCCGGCCGTGCTCGCCTGTAAGGATGCTATTTTGTCTCGAGCCCCCTACGGCCCTTGGACCGAATCTATGCGAAGCACGCTCGAAGAGCCTGAGGCCTTGCGTGTAAAGTTTCACTACTTATAATATTGGGTTACACAATACTATGATGTGGACGCTCGAAGCATGGACAAACGCCTTACCTTTAAATAAGGGTGTGCGCATTCTTGCACTGGATGCCTTCGGCCTCCTTGCTTTTGAAAAGCCAGCAGGCACGATGACGCACCCCAATAAAGAGGGACACATTTCATCAGGTAGTTTACTTGCAGCTCCCTATGATCTAAAAGCAGAGCATTACACGCTTGAGGACGCATTGCCCGGTGGCGATAAACGCCTCTTTATCCTGAATCGGATCGACTCGCCCACTTCAGGTATCGTGCTTGCCGCCTGGAAAGAGGAAGCTGCGAAGTCAGTGCGTCTAGCCTTCAAGTCAGAGAAAGTTAAGAAAACTTATTATGCGATTGTCAAAGGGATGCCTCCTTCGGCAGCGCATTTATGGGTTGATCGTCTCAAGGTTGTTCGCAAGCAAGGCAAACACGTTCGTGCTCAAGCAGGCGGGGGTGTCCTTGCGCGCACACAGGTACAGCTCATTCGTCCCGATGCCAACAAACTCGGGCTTTCGCTCCTTAAAATGTATCCTTTAACGGGGCGCACGCATCAATTGCGCATTCAATCCTCGCTTCGTCACTGTCCTATCCTCGGTGATCGCACTTATGGTGATTTTAATTTTAATCGCCACATCCAAAAACTCATCGGCACAAAACGTATGTTTCTTCATGCCGCAGAGCTCGAGGTGCCTACGCCACAGGGGTCTTTTCGAGTAAGCTCCCTGTTGCCGGAATCTTTTAATAAAGTCATGGATGTCAATCCCGACATCAAACATGCTTTTGCACACCCCTTGGTGCAGCCAAAAAACACTTCGCGCCGTGCTTGATTTGGTTTTTGGGAAATATAATGCTAAGTTTTTGTATGAGATGGGTTGTTGCAGTGCTTGTAGGAGGTTGGGTTTCCTTGCAAACGTGCTCGCTCGCTCAGAGTGTTCATCCTGCTGAAGTTTGGGATTACATTGAGTCTCATGCCGAGAGTTATCGTTTGCCGACAGGCTTTGTGTATGCAATTGCCTGGGCTGAGAGCAGTCTCAATGCAAATGCTACTACAGAGCGTGCCCGAGGGATGATGCAGCTTACGCGTCCTGCTTGGGCCACCGTCACGCGCCTTTCTTATGACGATGCTTGGGACTGGCGGATTAATATCATTATGGGCATGCGCTACCTTGCTTATTGTCGTGAGTTTTTAATCAAAAACAAGGCCTTCTCTTACGTTCGCTTAGCTGCTTGTTATCGCTATGGGATGCATCGCTTAAAGCATCGCGGTTTTGATGTTGAGCGCTTGCCCGAGCCAAGCAACCTTATTTATCGAGAACTGTTAGGTGGAAACTTAAGTCCCATTCCTCGCCCTGGGGAGTAAAGTGGTGGAGACGATCGGGATCGAACCGACGACCTCCACAATGCCATTGTGGCGCTCTTCCAACTGAGCTACG
>DCBD01000004.1 GCA_002313355.1 Opitutia bacterium UBA1116
AAGCCTGCCTCATGACAGGATTTCCTGCAGGAAGAAGCTATGAAGCCAAAGCCCTTGAAACATTCGTCTCCCGTGTACGAGCTTTCAAAAAAATCCGAATGATTGGCAGTGCTGCTCTCGCTCTGGCCTATGTAGCAAGCGGGCGAGGCGATGTTTACATTGAAGAATCTATTCGCTTGTGGGATATCGCCGCTGGACTTGCACTGATTGAGGCTGCTGGCGGATCAGCCCAAATCAACATCGTGGACACTAAAAGCTTTAAATTTGATGTCTGCGCTGCTGGGAAACAAGAATGGCTATTACTTTAATCTAAGCCTGAGGATGCTTCTTTGAGGCTAGGGCTTGACTCAGCAGCTTTTGGGCTAACGTCAACCTGCTCTTCAAACGCCTCAATAACCGCATCATCTTTTTCGACCTCTTTTTCGGCCATAGCTTCGCGCTGCATTTGCTCAAGCTTTTTCCTAGCAGCTTGCACAAGCCCACGAGCTACAGATTCGCTATACTCAGCCCAAGCAGCACTCATAGCAGAGACGATACCTGGATACGAACCATCACTTGGCTTAGCATAGGTACTTATCTCAACATGATATACTTCTTTACCGCGAGCACCTGTAATACGCCATATAACTTCTAGCATGACGACATTGTCAGCATTAGCCTGAAAAGACTGAATCTCTGTATGCACTTCAAAATCATGACTGCTTGGATTTACCCAAGGAAACGTCTCAATAGACTCAACCCCAGTTAACAAAGCAATATTTGCAGCCAACACACGCTCGCAAGCTCCTGGCAAAGGTTCTGCCCAGCGATTAAATTCTGAAATAAAAACCTCATTATTTGCCTTAAACTTAACTATTTTTTGCGTATCGAGATACCCTGGCAACTCGACCCGGCCAACACCTAGGTGCACCCCCTTGCAATAAATAGCATCAGGAGCCGGCGCGCCCTTATCCAAAGGCTCTAAGACATAAAACCGTGTTGGGTCTGGCTTAGGTGTCGTCAACGAGGCACAACCTCCAAACAATAATGAGAGACTCAAAACAAAGCCTCCGAAAACCCATTGTCTTTTCATTGATCAACCTCCGAATAGTCTTTTCCTGTTATGATAGAACTTGGATTGCGCTCCAAGTAATCCGCTAGTTCTCGAACTGCCTGTGACGCCTCTGCAAACTCTTGAAATGCATTTTCGACCTCATAACGGAATGTCGAATCTGGAGAAAGCATATTATCCACGTTATCAAAAGAATGCTGAATACGGTCAAAAGCGCTTTGAGCAGAGTTTAAAGTTTCAGTTAGACTCTCGGACAAAGGATCCACTTTGTGAGATATTTGCGCGCCCACTTTTTGGATCTCAGCAAAGGCACCATTAATATCCTCAAAATTAATTTCACTAACACCCTTGTCCACCTTGACTAAAATATCGTTCAAGCGATTGCCCATTGATTTAAAGTCAATACTGCTAATATCCATAATTGCCTCAGATGCTTTTTTCCAGAGCTCATTTAAGCCTGAAGAAACCGCTGGAATTTCCTTTAGATTAAAGCTATTGGGCCTTAAATGAGGAACAGACTCATCAGGGTAGTAGTTAAGCTCTATGAAAAGCATCCCTGTGACAAAGCTTTGATACTCTAATTTAGCTCGAAGACCTTTTTTGATGGAGCTTTCATAAAGAGCACCCCCAATGAGATGCTTGCCATCACCAACTAACTCTGACCCCAAGGTCTTCTTACTAATAGAAATAATAACAGGAATACTCGCGATATCCTTTCTGTCATCGAGACGAATATAAATAGCAGTGACTTGGCCCACAGGAACCCCTTTAAACTTAACAGGCGCCCCTACATCAAGGCCATTAACAGTTTCATCAAAGAATATCACAAATTCCTCTTCGTCAACAAAGAGATGAGTAGATCCAAAGAACAAAATACCAATCACCCCTAGGGCAATAGCTCCCAAAACAAAAGCACCGATTAATGTAGGATTTGCTTGCTTACTCATAAGGCCTAATTTGAACTACGCGTCAAAAAACGATGTACTTTAGGATCTTCACAATGTTCGAGAAGGTCCTTGGGGGCACCTTCGGCAATTTTCGTTTTTGTTTCGGGATCTAAAAATATAGCATTGGTGCCAATAGCAAAAATGCTAGGTAATTCGTGGGTAACGACAACAATAGTTGCCCCAAGGCTCTCCCGCAACTGCAAAATCAAGTCATCCAAGCGGCGAGAACTCACAGGATCAAGCCCTGCAGAGGGCTCATCAAAAAATAAAATTTCAGGATCCAAAGCCATCGCCCGAGCAAGCCCTGCACGTTTGCGCATACCACCGCTAATCTGTGCTGGGTAAAAATCCTCAAACCCAGCGAGACCAACCAACGAAAGCTTAAAGGAGACCATTTCCTGAATTTCTGAATGTGATAAGGAAGTATACTCTTCTAAGGGCAAAGCTACATTTTCAGCCAAAGTCATGGAACTCCACAAGGCACCCCCTTGATACAACACACCAAACTGACGTAGCATAGCTGTTTTTTCTTCAGGTTCTGCCGCAACAAAGTCTTCCCCCTTAAGATAAATTTCACCCTTACTGGGCACTAGTAAGCCAATCAGATGCTTGAGCAATGTGCTTTTCCCGCAGCCACTCCCACCCATGATAACGAAAACATCCCCCTGATTAATACTAAAGCTAAGATCTCGCATGACGACATACGACCCATAAGCCATCTCCAGATTCTTAACTTCAATTTCTGGGCGCGCTGATTTCATCAAAATTAAATCCCGAGTGCATTAAAAATTAGAGTAAACAGCGAATCAGCGACCACAATAGCAGTAATCCCTGAAACAACCGCAGATGTTGCTGCAACACCAACAGCTGCAGAGCTTCGACCACACTGCATTCCTCGCAAACAGCCCGTAACAACAACCAATGCACCAAAAACCGTGCTTTTGATTACGCCTGTTGAAAAATCCGCAAGATCGATAGCCGCTTGAGTCTGCTTAATATACTGGGTATAGGTAAGGTCTAGCATACCAATACCCACGGTAATACCGCCAAAGATGCCGACAAAATCAGCATACAGGCACAGAAGCGGCATCATAAAAAAAAGGGCTATCATCCGAGGAAGCACTAAAAAATCAATAGGTGAGATGCCCAGTGTCTCGAGTGCATCAATCTCTTCGGAAACTTTCATGCTTCCAATCTGAGAAGCAAACGCCGCCCCACTTCGACCACACATAATGATAGCAGCCATCATAGCCCCCATCTCACGGACCATACCCAGGCCAACGAGATTAGCAACATAGACATCCGCCCCAAAAGCTTGAAGCTGAACAGCACCCACAAAAGCTAAAGTAAACCCAACTAAAAAGCTAATCAAAGTGACAATGGGCAAAGCATCAGCACCACATTGTTGGAGTATAAGGAAAAAATCTTTTTTCCTAAACTGAGCTCTCCCGGCAAAAAAACGGCCAACAGAAACGAAAGATAAGCCAAGAAATGTCAATATTTCTACACTATGATGAAAAAAGTTCAAACACGTCTCACCAAGTCGATAGAGAAAATGCTTATGCTTTTCATCTTGCTCAATTTCAGCCTCTGGAATTGCCCTAGAGAGCTCTAGTAAATTACGAAGACCCGAAGGAAGGTGCGTGTCATCAAAATGGATTTTAGATGCTTCGCAGTAATTTTCACATTTAATAATAAACGTGGGAAGAGAGGAGTCCCACATACTCAAGTTGTCCACCTCAAAACAAACATGCTTAATATTTTGAAAACTGCTTAGCGCCTGCTCGACATCTCTCCAGACAGGCAAGCCCTTCGCAATATCCCACTCTCCATATAGGCAAACGGCAACCTTCTGAGGACCCACCTCCTCAATTTTAAACCAAGCATTCTCTGAATCCCGGACACTCACACTAAGCACTTGTTAATCAAAACATAATGCTCATTTTCGAGAGCTTTTAAAGCTTTTTATGGTTGCGATTTAAAGATATCACTCACAATCAATAACTAAAAGCGAGCCATTCAGTCCAATATGCCCGAAACAACCTATCAAGAAACATCGCTCAAGGGCGTTCTCGAGAGAATTCTCTTCTTTAATGAAGAAAACCACTACTGCGTGGGTGAATTTCGCTCAGAGGACTTGGCTACATCCATAACGATTCGAGGTACGCTACCTCACGTCCAATGCGGTGAAACGCTCCTCATTGAAGGCGGGTGGGCACACCACCCTCAATATGGCAAGCAATTTGAAGTCAAGCAGGTTGAATCTCATCTACCTGCAAGCGTTTACGGCATCCGCAAATATCTGGGCAGTGGCCTCGTTCAAGGAATTGGCAAAGGCTATGCAGACAAAATTGTAGATGCCTTTGGCACAGACACCCTTCGGATCATCTCAGAAGAATCTGCGCGCTTAAGGGATATTCCTGGCATTGGCAAACAGCGTGCCAAAGCCATCAAACAATCTTGGGACGAACAGCGCGCCGTCCGAGAAGTCATGCTTTTTCTTAAAACCTATGGCGTTGGTACCGCTCAATGTTTACGCTTAGTCAAACAATATGGTGATCAGGCAAAGGCCATCATTGAAAAAAATCCGTATAAAGTCGCCGAAGAAGTCCATGGAATTGGCTTTAAAACGGCTGACCGCATTGCTCTAAATTTAGGCTTCTCAAATGAAAGTATCACACGCATCCAAGCCGGTCTTTTATTTGCACTGAACGAAAGCGAAATCGAAGGCCACACAGGACTCCCTAAAGACATGCTCCTAGAGCGCGCATGTGAACTTCTTGAAGTCGATATAGAGCTTGTAGATAAAGAAATATCCACATTACTCAAAAATGACATACTCATTAACAACGAAACAGCTGGCATCCTTCAAAGTAAACCTCTGTTTTCTGCAGAAAGCTGTATTTGTGCTCAGCTTAGAAAGCTTGAAGAAGCCTCATCTTCATTGCCCTCCATTGTAATCGACAAAGCCATCGAGTGGGCAGAAAGCAAGAGCAACATTGCTTTTGCTGAAGAGCAATCCGAGGCCGTAAGGATGGCACTCACGAACAAAGTCAGCATCATTACAGGAGGCCCAGGGACAGGAAAAACAACACTACTCAAAACACTTGTTGCTATTCTGCGTGCCAAGCAGGTCCGTGTACTCCTTGCAGCTCCCACGGGGCGGGCAGCACAACGCATGGCAGAGTCAGCCAGACACTTTGCCCAAACCATCCATAGGCTCCTTAAGTATGATGCTTCACTCGGTCATTTCACCCATCATGCAGACCACCCCATCACAACAGACTTTGTCATCATTGATGAGTCTAGCATGCTAGACTCTAAGCTCACAGCACACCTATTCCAAGCCATCCCGCCCAAGGCTCATCTTGTACTCATAGGAGATGTGCACCAGCTTCCCTCTGTTGGTCCAGGAAACGTCCTTAAAGACCTTATCAATTCAAAACGCTTCCCTGTTACAAGACTTTCCCAAATCCATCGACAAAGCAAGTATAGCAGCATTTCGACAACGGCTCATAACATCCTTGAAGGGACTATAGCATGCCCCAATCGCGTCCTACAACCCACTGAAATAGACCCTAAAAAAGACATTCACTTCATCGAAGCTAATACTCCCGAAACTTGTCTAGAGCACACTGAATCACTCCTGACCCGCTGGATTCCAAGCTGGTATGGACCTACAGCATCCACCCAAGTTCTGGCGCCGATGCATAAAGGGACGGTTGGTATTCACAATCTCAATACCCATCTACAAAAAGTCCTCAATGGAAGCTCTAAACAATTTACACTGGGTAGCCTCTCATTAAAAATTGGCGATAAAGTTCTTCAGACCAAAAACAATTACGACAAAAACGTCTTTAATGGTGACCTTGGGGTTGTCACCTCCATTCAAACAGACCCAACTCAAATAACGGTTGATTTCAACGAGCAAGCGGTTTTCTATGAGCGTTTAGAGCTCTCCGAGCTTCAGCTAGCATATACTATCAGCATTCACAAATCTCAAGGCAGTGAATTCCCGATTGTCGTTATCCCCTTACTCAAACAACACTTTATCATGCTACAACGAAACTTGCTATACACAGCGATTACACGAGGGAAAAAGAAAGTATTCCTCGTGGGAGACCCTGTAGCCTATGCACTCGCCATACAACAAGTAAAGAGTGCCACCCGCTTTACGGGGCTCCTAAGCCAACTCACGCATTCCTCGGTTTAACAGCACAGCATGCAAAAACACGCGAATAAATACCCGTTGAAGGGGCTCCCGTCTCGATGTAGTGAGCAGCCTTAATCAAGTTGCGCATAGCCTTCCACAATAATGCACGCGCAATGCCTTTAGCACCCACAGGTCTTGGGCAACGTTCCTTAAAGCCAAGCACCTCAAAGCCACTTGCAAAAAGAACATGCTGATAAGCTGTCGAAGTAAATAAACACTCATGCGTTGGATCGCTGCAAAAAACAGCTCCAGCAAATGGAGTATCCCCGTTAGGCATTTGGATAATCATACGTCCCCCTGGTTTTAAAACACGAAGCACCGCCCGGAAAAACGCAATCATTTCACTGCGCGTTAAGTGCTCAGCCAAGTCAAACCCTGTCACTAGATCAAAGCTACCAGGGTCTGTTTTTTCGAGATAATCAAACATATCTCCCTCAACCACTTGAGGAAAATGCTGCCGAGCAATAGTAACTTGTTCCGCAGACACATCGACCCCATGAATATCCTGATAGCCTAAGCGTTTAAATAGATCGAGTATCAGGCCGCTGCCACAACCAAGGTCGAGAACCCGTGGATTTTGCTCACTAGATAGCATCCAATCGCCATAACACCACTGAAGATAATCTAAAAAACGCGCTTTTTCTGCTTCCGTTACACGTTCATGGGTATGCTTTTTATGACCTGAGACATAGGTCGAGTAGAGAGCTTCTCGATAGTCAATAGATTCCATAGTGGGGGGTATGTTAAAGAATTACCTTATTGCGCTTTAGCCAATCGTTCAACAAAAAGAGTGCCCAAACACGCGACCAACTTAACTTTCCAGACTCAAAACGGCTCCACAAAAGTCTCAGTTTTTCCTCACTCCAAAGAGCCTTATGTGAGCCTTTGAAGAAGCGTTCAATCGGTGGCCTCAAATCTTTTTTAAACCATGCCTCAAAAGGAAATACAAAACCTTGCTTAGGGTGCTCGTAAGCAATTGAAGGAAGATCCTTCCCCATGGCACGAACAAGTAATGGCTTTTGCAAGGAAGGATCCAACTTCATGGACCCAGGCATATTAAAGACAGCTTCAACAAGTTTGTGATCGAGCAAAGGAACACGCAACTCGAGTGAATGAGCCATACTCATTTGATCTGAATCTCGAAGGAGCTGATTGAGCATGTAGTGCTGCAATTCACAACTCGAGGCGCGATTAACGGCATCTAAATGCTTTGTTGAAGAAGCGAGCTTTCTACTGCGCTCCATCCAAGCATTTTCAGATAATGTAACATCAAAAGGCTGAAGCAACCACTCTACATTCGCCGTATTATAAAGCAATCTAGAGGCAAAGTAAGAAGCAGGCAAGGTTGGATTGGAGAGCTCGAGCAATGTTTGCAACTTAGCATCTGTAGCACGCCAGGGAAATCGGCTTAATAACAGAAAAGGTAAATGGCGCAAACGGTTATGCCACTTCTCCACCATAAGCGTCTTAGAAAAACCGTTGTAACCAGCAAAAACCTCATCGCCACCTAGCCCTGAAAGGGCTACCTTAAGACCATGCTGAGCTAAAAGCTCTGTAATGAAGTATGTGTTAAGCCCATCATAGCTGGGTTGATCATAAGCGGCAAGGGCCTCTTCCCACCGTGCACGCACATCACTCCCTCGCATGATCAACTCATGGTGATTGCTGCCAACGCTGTCTGCGATTTTACGAGCATAGTGGCTCTCATTAAAATCCTTCTCCTCAAAGCCAATACAAAACGTACTGATTTTACCTGGATTTTGCAGGCAAGCAAGGGATGCAATGACACTACTATCAATGCCGCCACTCAAAAAGACGCCTATAGGAACATCCGACACTTGCTGATACTTAATAGCGTCCTCTAAGGACGAGCGTACACGCTTGAGTGCAGTAGCTTCATCAAGGTCAGATTCAATATCTTGAGGCAATGACCAATAACGCTTTTCTTCGATATGGCCCTTTTTGTCGACAATCAACATCGTCCCTGGAAAGACCGAATATACATGGTCAACAAGTGTACAAGGCTCTTGAACACACCCATACATAAGGTAGCCCGAAGCGCCCTCCATACTCAACTTCTTTGGAACTCGATCACTTGCGAGCAAAGAGCGTACTTCTGAAGAAAACAGGATCCTATCTTCTTTAGCATAAAAATAAAGTGGCTTCACACCCATTTGATCGCGAACAAGTATGCATTCTTCTCGAGCAGCATCCCAAAGAGCAAAGCCAAAGATGCCCCGAAAACGCTCAACACAAGATTGCCCCCATGCATTATAAGCTTTTAGGATAAGCTCCGTATCGCTCTGTGTTGAAAAGCTCACACCTGACTGCTCAAGTTCGCGCTTTAAATCCTGAAAATTATAAATCTCCCCGTTAAAGGTAATCCAGTTCCCTGTTTCTTTATCCAGCATTGGCTGATGCCCGTGCTCACTGAGATCAATAATTGATAAACGATTGTGCCCGAAACCCACACTAAAATCATCTCCTTCAATAAGGGTGTGCCCTTCATCATCAGGGCCACGATGATGCCCAGCAAGAACCATTCCTTGAATTACTCGCTCAAGCTCTTTATCCTTACTGCCTACCTTCAAATATCCATGAATGCCACACATACCGCTCAATAGTTACACAATTGAATCTATCAAATTTAAAAAGCGCTCTTTATAGGCAGCATATGTAAACCGCTCCTGATAGCGCTCAAACCCACGCACCCCCATCGATTTTCGGAGTGCTGCATCTTCAAGCAAAACTTTAAGAGACTCAAAGAGCGCATCGACATCGCCATAAGGTAGCGTATACCCTGTCTTGCCATGCTCAACCACCTCTTGAGCTGCATCTTCATTAGACGCAATACAAGGAAGATGATGGGCCATCGCCTCAACAAAAACAAAACCAAAACCTTCACACTGGCTAGGCATGGCAAAAATATCCGCATTAGCATAATAATTCTGGAGTGCAGCATCACTCACGTAGCCTGGAATATCCACTTGATCGGTCACCCCCCACTCACGCGCAAGGGCTTCATATTTAGGTATACTCTTCCCCCCACCAACGAGGTGTAAACGAACCTGAGGAAACATCTCTTTAAGACGTGCCACAGCCTGAACAAGGTGATCTTGCCCCTTATAGGATTCATCCATCCTCCCCACAAAAAGAATATCGAGGCTTTTGGACACCTTGGGCACCTTAGGCCTCACATCAAAATCAACCCCTAGGTGACACACGTGTAAACGTTTTTCATCAACACCCAAATTTAAGCACAATTTTTTTGTGTACTCTGAAATGCAAACAATGGCTGTCGCATGTCGAAGCGCCCAAAGTTGAAAAGCTGAAAGTTCTAACGTAAATTCATAAGCATAACCCACAATCACATAACGAAAACGAGGCATGCTAAGGCACGCCGCAAGGGCTCCATAATTAACATGATCGCACAACCACAATTTGGGTGCATTTAGGAAGCATGCTTTTCCAGTCTTCACTAAAAATGCATGGGTATCTCCATCAAACCCGCGAATCTTTTCAGACAAATTACTGGGTATATCCTCTTGTTTATCCAAGCGCAAAAAGGCTTCTTTTAGCTGCCCAGATGCTTCTAAAAACTCCAGCATGCGCCGTACAGCAAGCTGCATCCCTCCTGTTTTGCTAAAAACATGGCCCCCAATCGCAGAAACGCTGCGTGGTGCTTTTAACGGTGCATCAACAGAGGGCATTGGAAATGGCTAGGCTTAGAGCTTAATACTCCTCAACCAGTCTCGATTGTCAATATACCATTGGACGGAGCGCTCAACCCCTGTTTGAAAGCCAATTGTAGGCTCCCACCCCAAAAGCTGCTTGGCCTTATCGATATTGGCCCAAGTCACTTGCATATCGGCCTTATGAAAAGGTTTTTCATCGATTACGGCCTTCTTGCCGAGGCAATGCTCAATCGTTTCGATCAAAGCTTTGAGTGAAAATGGATTATTGCCCCCACCAAGGTTAATCACCTCATAGCCAAGAGATTTTTCTGCTAAAATGGTTCCCGAGGCAATATCATCAATGTAAGTAAAATCACGGCTTTGAGACCCATCGCCAAAAACCGTCAAAGGAATCCCTTGGTCAATCCAAGCAATAAAGCGGAAGACACTCATATCTGGCCGTCCTGCAGGCCCATAAACGGTAAAATACCGCACAACGGAAACATCAATACCATATAGATAGTGGTAGGTATAAGCCATCACCTCCGCTGCTTTTTTAGAAGCGGCATAGGGAGAGATCGGCGTATTCACAGGAAGACTTTCCTCAAAAGGCATTGGCTGCCCCGCATATAAAGAAGAAGTAGATGCCAGGATAATTTTTCCCACGCCGCATTCCCGCATGCACTCGAGCAAATTGAGCGTTCCCGCTGCATTTGTACTCATATAGACATACGGATTTTCCATGCTGTAGCGCACACCTGCCCGTGCAGCAATATTAAACACAGCATCAAAAGTCTCTTGCTTAAAAACTGCTTCAAGCGAGACCCGATCCTCGATATCTATCCGTGAAAATTGAAAATTTGGATATTGTTTAAGACCCTCCAATCGATGCTCTTTGACACGAACATCGTAATAGTCATTGAGGTTGTCGACCCCATATACCGCATGTCCAGCCTCAAGTAATTGCTCTGCTGCTCTAGCCCCGATAAAACCGGCGGCACCCGTTAAAAAATAGCGTTTCATTGTTCTCTAAGCGCGCATGCAGTATGCCAAGAGACTCCATTCATAGCAAGGTTATGTTTTTTGGAATGCTATTGCTTTCAAGGCTTAACATCCCTAATCTAGGGCCCGATAAGCCATGCGCGTCCTTTTTCTATTCGAATTTCCTGAGTCTGTCCAAGAGTGGCTCATGCCAGACCTTATTCGCGCAGTAAAGCATATCCATCCATCTATTAAGGTAGATTATTTCCACGGCTTCCTTAAAAGCTACACGAGCACAGGGCTCACCTGGAAACGCTTACTCAACATGATCTACATCTACCTGCGCCTCCCTTTTCACCTTATTCTCAACCGTCCTGATCGCGTCCTCGTTCGCACAACGCCCCCTTGCATCCAACTCTATACCGTTTTTTGGTGCAGCCTACTTCGCATACCAACCATCTGCTGGCTGATGGACTATCACCCCGAAATTGAAATTCGCCACTTCAAACGCCACTGGTTCCTGAAACCCCTTGCAAGTCTTCTTGAAGTTATAGACATCTGGCTCTCTCAAAAATTCACCGCCATAATTGCTTTAGACCCGGCTATAGCTACGCTCGCTCAAACACGCGCTCCGAAAGTCCCCGTCATTATTCATCCAACATGGCCTCAAGAAAACACCTCGCCGAACATTCCTAACCCTGCTCTCTACAAACCACAAGCTAGAGAGGTCCATATTGCCTACGCTGGCAACCTCGGGAAAGCGCACGAAACACAGGCCTTTAAACGTCTCCTTAAAGCACTGAGGCCCCACGCAGATATCACACTGTACATTATCAACTGTCCTGACTCGGGCAAAGCCTTATTCCAATCTATCGCCGAAGCCGTCAAGGCTAAGATACACATCTACCCACGCCAGAGCAAAGAGGGCTTTCACAAGCTCATGCACAGCCTCCCTATAGACTTTGGCCTCGTCCTCATGAAAAACTTCTACGCTGGGCTCGCCTCGCCTAGCAAATTTTCTGGCTACCTCTTCACAGGAATCCCGCTTCTTTATATAGGTCCCCCAGGAAGCAATGGTGAGGTCGCCTGCAGTCAGTGGAAGGCAGGCATCGCGATAGACCCAGCCGAAAATGACGATCATCTCGATGCCATCGCTCGGAAGCTTCTCGACTTAGGCACACGCAGAGAGTTGCGCCACAATGTCCCCAAAGCTGCAGAACACTTCTCAGCACAAGGCCCCGAAGCGCTCGCTAAAAAACTTCATCTTTATTTTGATGAGCAGGCCGCTCTCTAAAGTCATGTTACGGCAGAGTCTTATCTTTTTTGGAATACTGTGTGCGCACATCTTACTCTTCAGTGTGGAAGATGAAGCCTCTTGCACTTTATTTAAGGCAGGCAATGCAGAGGTCACCCTTGTCCTACAAAACGCCCCCGCCGCCGAGCTTAAAGCTTCCACTCAAGACTTTGCCCGCATTTTAGCGACCATGTCAGGCGCTTCATTTTCCATCATCCCAGAAAGTGATCACCAGGGTGAGCCTGCTATCTTCATTGGCCAAACAGCCTCTAGCGCGACTTTTTTAGAAGCCTTGCCCCCAGACGAAGAGGCCATTCTCATTGCAGTCCAAAGCCCACATCTCTTTCTCCTAGGCCGCACTGAAGAGGCAAGCTCTCATGCAATTTACACCTTTCTTGAGCATTACGGCCACTGCCACTGGTACTGCCCTGGCCTCTTAGGAGAGCACATCCCCCAACGTCGTGATTGGTCCCTTGCTGAGTTCATCTACACACATGAACCTAGTTACCTCTCCCGTGAGCTCATTGGCTTAAATACAGAGGAAGAACGCCTATGGGCAAAACGCAATCGCCTGCGCCCGCGTTTTAACTACCACCACAACCTCCACACCATTTTCACTCAGTCCGTCTTCGAAAAACATCCAGAGTTCTTTGCCTCCGTTAACGGAATACCCCTCCCTCCCACAGGAGACGAGCGCGGTCCCCAGCCCAATCTTGCCAGCCTCGAGGCTGCGGCTTTTGCGGGCAAAGCAGCTATTCGCTTTTTTGAAGAACACCCAGAGTCACTCAGCTTTTCCCTAGGGATGAACGACAGTCTCTCCATTGGCGATGCACTGCCTACCCGCGCACTCACAGAGCCCATTCGTTTCTTCCGCAATCGCCCCGACTACGCAGATCTGATTTTCACCTTCATAAACCGTGCTGCCGAAACCCTCGCACCCGCCTTTCCCGACAAGTACCTCGGCTGCCTTGCGTACTTCTATGCAGAAAATGTTCCTAGTTTTCCAGTTGCTCCCAAAGTCATTCCCTACATCACTGCAGATCGTTCCCAATACTACGACCCAAACTACCGCCTGGAAGATGAAGGGCTCATCGCTCGGTGGAGAGGCGCAGGCCCAGAAATCACAGGTCTTTACGACTATTACTACGGAGCACCCTACGCCATTCCTCGCATCTTTACACGCTACATTGAAGCAAGCCTTCACTATGCTTACAAACAAGGCACACGCGCCTTCACCGCAGAACTTTACCCCCTCTGGCCCTTTGACATGCCCAAGGCTTGGCTCGCAGCTCAACTTCTTTGGGACAGTTCACTCAAGCGCACACAGCTCTTTGAAACTCTCTACGAAAACTATTTCCAAGAAGCAGCCCTTCCAATGGCTGCCTTCTTTAGCATCTGCGAAGAAGCCTGGATCCAGCAAAATCCACCTGGTTGGTGGCTTAAGTTTTACAAAAGCCCCGACCAAGCAGGACTCTTCTCACAGAGCATGCTCACGAGCCTGCGGGATTATCTCGACGAAGCCCAGGCAAAGGCACATTCTAAAATCGTTCGTACGCGCGTTCAAGAAGTCTCTGAACTCTTCTCTCTGACGGAAGCCCTCCATGCTTGCGACCTTGCTGAATACACCCTCGAAGCACTGCCCCACAATGCGCGCACCATCGAAACCCCGATTACAGCGTACCTCAACGCTCGACAGGATCTCGCGGCAACACTCGAACACCTGCAAGAAAATGCGCTCATGCCTGGTGCTCCTCACTACTGGGCCTATCTTTCCAATCGATCTCCACTCCCCAGCCTTTTCGATCGCCTCGCTGGCCAAGCAGCCCTCCAAAGCCCAGCCCTCGAAGCTATCATTCAAGAACAGGGCAGCCCAGAAGATCAACTTGCCTTGAGACTCTTCAAAAAAGCAAGGCCTGCGCAGCACAATCTCCTCAAAAATCCAGACTTTGAAAACATCATCTTCAAAGACGGTGGTCTTAGCCTCGATGCTTGGGGCATAAGCACTTGGCCAACCCCCACACTCAACATCCGCCCCGCTGAAGAGGCGACACGCTCTGGAGACCTTGGCCTACTCATCGAGGGAGCCAATAAAGTCGTCCTCAGTCAAACTTTCGAAGCTCAACCCGGCACTGCCTATCTCTTTTCCATCCACCTGCGCGGAACACGTCCCACGGCAGGAACCGCCCAAATTTTCATCTCCTGGAAAGACAACTTAGGCACCTCTCTTGGGCGCAGTAAAATCGCCGCAATGCCTGAAAAGCAAAACATCTGGGCACCACTCACGATAATCGGCGTAGCCCCAGAAGAAACCACCCAAGCCACCTGCACGCTCGTCATTGCCCACCAAGACGAAGAAGACGCTCTCCACATCGATGACGCCAAAGCCTCCTCGATATAAAACATCCCCCTTCTTTCATTTTTACCTTTCCAAACATGAAGGCTCACTGCTAATGCCAGAAAATGTATTGGAGCGCTATGCCAACAGACATTATCTCACGTGCTAACCTTAACTTAACAAGGGGCTGACACTTGACATTACAATTACCAGGATAGATCAGTATACGTAAAGCATTGCAAGTTAAGTAGAAACAAACAATCAGAGCTCATAAAGTACTTTGTTGCAGGTTCAAATGCCCCCAAAAAGAAATATACCATGAAAATTGTGTGATTAAGGCACAACTTTCATGGTATAGTATACGAGCAATGCAAAGAACGGATCAAATTCTTAGGGGCTGTGGGGCTTCCTTTACTGATAGATAAAGCGTCACCGAAGGATTAATATAGGCAGTTTTCAATTCAACTCGGTTTT
>DCBD01000137.1 GCA_002313355.1 Opitutia bacterium UBA1116
TTGTAGGTGATTGGTGGGTAGTTGGTTATGGGATTGTTTTTGTTGGGATTTTGGGGTATTTTTGGTGGGGAGAGTTTTAGGGGGTTTTGAAAAATTGTTTTGTTAGGTGTTGTTTATGAGTGGGTTACGGGAGTAGAGTTTTTGAGTTGGGAGGGTTGATGAAAGGAGGTTGGGTGGATGGGTTTGAGAGGGGTTTGGGGGTGTTATAGTGGGTTTTATGGGTATATTATTTAATTTTAGTTATAAAAGGAAGTATTTAATAAATTGAATAGTTCTTATGTATTCTATTGACCAGAAAATAAGTGGCCATCAAAAATGAAGTGTGTCCGTCTTTTGAGCGTACTATTGATGAAAAACTTATTAAAATTATGCAAAAGATACTGTGTGTTATTTTAATGACGATCTTAGCGAGTCTTGGCTCTCTTTGGGCTGCTGGAGAAGAGCAAAACATACCCTTACTAGCACTCAAAATGGTTGAAAGTGATCAGGTTAATGATCCGGTAAACAAGAACTACGATACCGCCCTACATTTGGCCGTTAGAGAGGGTTTACCGGATACTGTTCGAATGCTGCTCGATCAGAATGCCGACCCAACCATAAGAGAAGGACGTAATCATGAAACTCCACTACACATTGCCGCTCGCTTAGGTAAACTAGAGGCCTTAGAAATATTACTCCCCTTTATAAGCAATGAGGCGATTTTAAACGAAGTCTTAAAGAAGATTCTCGTTAGCATGCAGATTAATGAAGATATGAGAACTGCAGTCGTAAAACGCCTCTATAGTGCAGGTGCTCGCCCTGTTTCTACTTTTTCAAGCGTTTATTTAAGAATGAATGCAATGCCAGATTTTTTAGTGGCTATTAAAAACGATTACAATCCGGAACTTTTGCAATACCTCCTGGATTGGTATCTTGATTATGAACAAAATAATGGAGCCGACTTTAATGTTGCTAAATATTTAGCGGATCTAATTCCTCTGCTCATTCAAAGCCAAAAGTATCCGCGCTTGTTGCGCCTTTTAAACGCCTTATGGGGACATGCACTACTAGGCAAAAAATACTGCGTGCCGACGATGGACGAAATCTACAAGGATATGGACATAACAGCTCGAGAACTGAGTTCATTGGAACTTGCACTACGCTTGCTAAGCAAATTCCTTTCAAACAAAAAATTGGGTCCTGAAAATGAAAACCTTAAGCTTGCCTTTGATCAAGTGAATGATCACCTCATTGCAATCCTTAGCAATGAAGAGCTCATGGCGGTAATCGGCGACTGGAATATTGACGTTAGCGACCTCAGCGCAGAGATAATCGAACAAGCTCTCTTACTCGCTAAAAAGCCAATCAAGGCATCTAGCTTTGAAGGTGATGAGGCCATGGCAGCAAAAATAGTCCTTATCGCTAAAGTACTCGAAACGCATATTAGAGCCTGGAGAGCTAGCCAGATGAAAAGCTCTCGAAGTGTTCGACTGAGTCAAGAAGATGCTGATCCGGGCTATACGGAAGACCCGGAACATACGGAAAATAAGACTAAAGAACAAGAGGAGGCTTGGTTCCCAGAAACGGAGGAGCCTATGGACCATAACGTCTTGCTAGGTGTCGAGATTAGCTCCGGAGATCTGCTAGAAAACTTAATGAGGCAGGGAATGCGCTATGACTACGACAGGCAAGGGCCAGTAAGTTGATGGATTAAAACACGGTACGAACTTCATCCATGTGCTTTGGCCGATGTTCTGAAGGAGGATGTCGGCTTTTTGTTGTCAACTTAAGCGCAGGACCTGTAAATCTAAACTTGCTATTTGGAGATTGACGAAAAATACTGTTGGAAGCTTAAAATATATCTAATTATCATTAAAACACTCCTCCACAAGTATCTCCACATTAGCTTTGCTCAGGCCCACAAGCCCTGGGACTGGATCAACCCACTGTGCATGATGATCTTGGGTGTGCTCAGTGTTGCATGTATCTACTCAGCACAGAGTTACATGGGAGGAACGCTCTGGAAGGCCCAAATATTCTGGCTCTCCTTCGGGATGGGGATCTACGTGCTCACCTCGATGATGAACTACAAGTTCTTCCTTGAGAACGCACACCTAATCTACACCCTCTCGATCATAGCTCTCCTACTCTTGTGGACCCCCTTGGGAGAACGGCGCTTCAATGCCCTGCGATGGCTCGACTTTCGCTACTTCAACGTGCAGCCCTCAGAAATGGCTAAGATCGGCACTTTAATATTGATATCCAGCATCTTAGCGCGCTCTAAAATGGGCACAGTCAAGGATTCATTCACGGTACTCGCTAAAGTCGGTATCCTCTTTTTGCTGCCTATTTTATTGATTTTTTTGCAACCAGACTTAGGCTCTTCTTTAGTTTTCCCACCGATGGTCTTTGCTCTTCTCTACGTCTCGAAGCTTTCAGGACGCTTCTTCGCAAGCGCTTTTGCGGTGTTCCTGTTTGCTGTCGGGATCCTCGGTTGGGACATCTACAACTATCACAATTTTCTCGAGGAAAACGAATTGAATATCATTCAAGACACGGGTGTTTATGAGCAACATTCGTGGGTTCCTCTAAAAGACTATCAACGCAATCGAATACTCTCTTTTATTGCTCCAGACATCGTTGACCCGCAAGGAATTGGCGTAAGCTGGAATCTGCGTCAATCGCTCATTGCAGTCGGCACAGGCGGTCTTGCAGGTAAGGGACATAACCAAGGCACACAAGCAAAACTTGGCTATCTCCCCCAATCGGTGGCTCCGAATGACTTTATCTTCTCAGTGCTTGCTGAAGAGAAAGGGTTTCTCGGAGCATCGATGGTTCTGATACTGTATGCCATAATGGCACTCAACAGTATCCGCATCGCGGGCCTTGCCAAAGACCGTTTCGGTATGCTACTGACAGTCGGCGCAGCAACTCTCCTTATTGTTCACGTTTTTATCAACGTGGGCATGACTATTGGAATGATGCCCATTACGGGCCTTCCGCTACCTTTTTTAAGCTACGGCGGTACCTTTGTTCTCAGTTGTTGTTTTCTCCAAGGCCTTATCCAAAGTGTTTATCGGTTTCGAAATGATTTTTAAACCTCGGCAGAACGCTCTGCGAGCGTGCCATTTCAGCCACCTTGGAAGCAACAACCATGGCAAAGGTCCCCGGCAATACAGGGACACTCAAACATGGATAAAGAAACACAAAAACAAACCGACCATTTAACCGATGAACTCAAGTCACCTCCCAAGGAACTCCCACCTGAAAAGATTCCCGTTGAAGAGCTAAAAGAAGACGCGCGCAAACGGGCAAAAAAAGCGCCTATCTTGCAACGCATCGTCAAAACACTTCAGAATAAGGATAAGACTTACCGGGAGATCATCATCAATTCAGAATCCCTCGAAAAGCGTGTTGCGCTACTCGAGGATGGCGTCATTGAGAAGTTCGAAGTCGAGCGAGTCGATGAGACACGCATGGTCGGCAGCATCTTCAAAGGCAAAATTCAAAACCTTGAACCCGGCCTCAAGGCAGCCTTCGTCGACATTGGTGAGCCCAAGAACGCCTTCTTGCACTACTGGGACATCCTCCCCTCCTCGAGCGACTCGTCGATTGAAATTGTCCGTGAGAACCGCAGCGCAGAACAGAAAAAGCGTAAAGACAAGCTATCCCTCAAGGACATCCCAAGTATGTACCCGATCGGGACGGACATTATGGTGCAGATCACCAAAGCACAGATCGGCACCAAGGGCCCACGAACAACAACGAACATTGCCCTGCCAGGACGGTACATTGTCCTCATGCCCAATGGAGGGCAGTGTGGCATCTCGCGGAAAATTGATGACCGCAAAGAACGCGATCGGCTCAAGAAAATCATTCGCAGCCTAACACTCCCCGAAGGCATGGGCATCATCATCCGCACGGCTGGTGAAGGCAAAAAAGCCCGCTACTTTGTCCGCGATCTGCATATGCTCCTTCAAAAATGGGACGATATTCAAGCCAAAGCTAATGAAAGTCGTCAGCCCATGCACCTCTATCAAGAGCCAGGCTTGCTCGAAAGAACGATCCGTGACTTCTTAACAGAAGATGTCGACCGGGTGCTCGTCGACTCAGAAGAGGATTACGAAGAAATTCTCCGCATGGTGCAGATGATATCGCCGCGCTCAAAATCGAAAATCCACCAGTTCAAGGAAGGCATCCCGATCTTTGAGCGATTCAACATCGAGCGCCAAATCGAGCAGACCTTTCAACGCACCGTTCCCCTGCGCTCAGGAGGTGAAATTGTCATCGAGGAGACCGAAGCGCTCACCGCGATCGACGTTAACACAGGTGGGCACAAAGGCGCCAATAAGGACGGCAAAAACTTTATCCTCAATTGTAATCTTGAAGCGGCCAGAGAAGCAGCCCGGCAAATACGCCTGCGAAACATCGGAGGGCTCATCATTCTTGACTTCATCGACATGAAGAACAAGCGAGACCGCAAGAGTGTCCTCGATTGCATGCGCCATGAGATGAGCAAGGACAAAGCAAAATGCCATGTCTTGCCGATCTCACAACTGGGCATCATGCAAATGAGCAGACAGCGCCACGAGGAGAGCAAAGCAAGTGGCCTATACAAGGATTGCCCATACTGCAGTGGGCGCGGCATCGTGAAATCTCCCCGAACGATGAGTATCGAGATTCAGCGCAGGCTTGTTAGCGTCATCCGCCACTTACACAAAGAGAGCGAAGGAAACCCCTTAGAGCTACGCGTGCTTCTGCATCCCGATAATTTGGAACGACTCCGCAGCGAAGACGAATGCCATCTAGTCGACATTGAAAAAGCTTTCAATGTACGGCTGTCATTCAAAGCAGACCCACTCTTCCACATCGAAAATTTCAAAGTAGTCGATGCAAAGACGAATAAAGAGCTACGATAGTTTTTAATAGACTCTAAAGCAGAAGGCCTTCTGAATTTTATTTTGGGAGGCCTTTCTACGGAATTAGTTCAACCTAAAGTGAAGGCCGCAGGAATCTTTTCTCTTAAGGGCTGCCTCGATAATGAGTTGGGCAACTGCGATCATGTTGCGGAGCTCCAGGAGCTTTGGCTCAATCTTGAAATTCCAGTAATATTCATCAATTTCTTTAGCGAGTGTGTCTACACGGGTGCGTGCGCGAAGAAGGCGCTTTTCTGTACGCACGATGCCGACATAGTCCCACATGAGGCGCTTGAGCTCATCCCAATTGTGAGCAAGGACGACACGCTCGTCTGAATCTTGGAGATCACCATCTATCCAGGAGGGAAGCTCTACAGCTTCTTGAGATAGCGTGCTTAGATAATCCCCCACGGCCCGGGCACCACGATGTGCGACGACAACAGCCTCTAATAAAGAGTTGCTCGCAAGGCGGTTGGCGCCATGGAGCCCTGTGCAAGCAACCTCACCGCAGGCATAAAGCCCTGCAATGGGCGTTGCACCGCTGAGGGCTGTATTAACACCGCCGCAGACATAATGGGCCGCGGGAACAATAGGAACCCAATCACGCTCAATCGCAATACCGTGGGCCGCGCATCTTTTATAAATTTGAGGAAAACGACTTTCGAGATGAGCCTTGTCGTGCGCTGTTAAATCTAGCCACATGTGCTGCATGCCGGATTGCTTCATTTCAGCGTCAATGGCGCGAGCGACAACATCCCTCGGAGCAAGTTCTCCACGGGAATCATAAGCCTGCATGAAAGGCAGCCCGGCACCATCACGTAGAATAGCCCCCTCACCCCGAACTGCTTCACTAATAAGGAAGCGATCTTTATTATCAGGAACAAATAATGCCGTTGGGTGGAATTGAACAAACTCCATATCACGAATGGGTGCGCCAGCACGATGAGCAATGGCAATACCGTCGCCCGTGGCAATGTCAGGATTGGTTGTGTACTGGTAGATCTGGCCAATCCCCCCTGTTGCCAGTAAGATCACAGGGGCTGCCCACGTCTCGACAAGACCAGATTGAGTATTCAGCACGTAAAGACCGTGAACCTTATCCTCCTCGGGAGGAAGTGGCGCTCCACTGAACTTGGAAGCCGTAATGATATCGACAGCAAAATGATGCTCAAAAAGGTCTATCGAGGGAGCGCTCGCTACCGCAGTAAGAAGCGCCTGCTCAATGGCCCTTCCGGTCATATCTTGGACATGAAGTATGCGCCTGGAAGAGTGCCCTCCCTCTTTACCCAAGGAATAGCCATGATTAGATTTAGAAAACTCAACCCCCCACTCGACGAGTTCTTGAATGCGCTCTGGACCCTCACGAACAACTTGATCGACAACGGAGCGATTGCACAAACCTGCACCTGCGACTAAGGTGTCTTCAACGTGGGCAGTAAAATCATCATCCTTAGCAATAACACAAGCAATGCCGCCTTGGGCGTAGTTAGTATTGGAGTCTGCACGTTTCTTTTTGGTGACAATAGCAACAGAACGGCCCTTATCAGCCACTTTAAGGGCAAAGCTGAGCCCAGCAATACCGCTACCCACGACGACTACATCATAACGCTTATGCATCTACCTTTATGATTAATCGCTACAGAGCGTTCAAACAAGGATATTATCGACCCAGCGCTCCTGGTCTAACCAAGCACCCACAGCCAAAATGCCCTGACCAGGCATAACCGTGGTCATCGGGTCAAACGTATCGCGAGAAACAAGAGAAACGTGAACGACCCGGATGTAAGGACTTCCCGCCAAGTGGTGGGTGACTTCGGCCATAACACGATCCGGAGAGGTGACGCCTTCATCGATCAAACGCTTACCTTGAAGTAAGGCCTCATAAATTTTGATGCCATCGCGCCTTTGGTGCTCCTGCAAGCGGCAGCTTCGAGAACTCATAGCAAGGCCATCGGCCTCACGAACAAGAGGAGCAACGAGCACCTCAACCGGCATGCGAAGATCTTTAACAATTTTTTGGATCACAGCGGCGCGCTGAATGCCTTTCTGACCTAGAATGAGACACTTGGGCTGAATGATATTTAAGAGAATGACAGTGGCTGTAGAAATGCCCTTAAAATACTGCGGGCGCGATGCACCACAAAGCCTTTGGCTGATTTTGTCTTCAGCGATATAGCTTGAAAAATTATCAGGATAAATTACCTCTGCAGCAGGCACAAATAAGGCATCCACGCCATGCCCCATACACAAGGATTCATCTTGGCTGAGACTTCGCGGATAAGCATCAAAACTTTCGTTGGGGCCAAATTGAAAGGGATTAATAAAGATAGAAACGACGACCTTATCTGCCTGTTTACGCGCAAGATCGATCAAGCTCAGATGGCCTGCATGTAAGGCACCCATCGTAGGGACAAGGGCGATTGTGTTGCCCGCCTGCGTCCACGCAGAAGTAAGCTTGTGCATATCTTCTGGTTGACGCACTCGGTGCATTTCACTTAAGAGGGGCATGGTTTCCATCGTGAAAAGCTAAATGGGGTAATCAGTGTTTAAGCTATTATTCAGCAATCACATCGAAGCTCAAGACAATAAAATCCAAGTATTCATATACGTTTATAAACTTTTCAAAAAGCAGGTGATCCGACACACTGAACTTCGATGGACATAGACTTCATTCAAAGCGCTTTTGCTCACCGTATCGGAGGGCCTGCATTCGGCACGAAAACGCAGCTCTATAAATTTGAAAAAATCAAGCAAGCCAAGCGTGAGGCTCAGACTGCTAACCCAGATAAAATACTGATTGACATGGGCATTGGGGAGCCTGATGGCATGCCCAATCCTAAAGTAGTAGCAGCGCTCAATCAAGCGACTCGAGAACCCCATAATCAATCCTACGCAGACAATGGAGGTGCTACCTTTTGCCAAGCGGTCAGCAAATACATGCATGCTCAATTTGGCGTAACACTAGACCCCGAAATGGAAATTTTACATTCCATTGGGAGCAAAGCAGCCTTATCGATACTCCCAGCGTGCTTTATCAATCCTGGAGATGTGAGCATCATGACACGGCCAGGGTATCCTATTTTTGGAACGCATGCTCAATACTACGGCGGTGAGGTCCATGCACTACCACTACTTGAAGAAAATAGCTTCCTCCCTCGCCTTCAAGACATTCCTCAAGGAATCCTTGATCGAGCTAAAGTCATCGTTGTTAACTACCCTAATAATCCAACCAGTGCATGCGCTACCCAAGCATTCTTCGAGGAGCTTGTTGAATTTGCACACCGCCATGGCCTCATCGTCATCAACGATGCTGCGTACGCGAGCCTGACTTTTGGAGACAAAAAGCTATCCTTGCTTCAAGTCCCTGGAGCTATGGATGTCTGTATTGAACTGCATTCACTCTCTAAAAGCTTTAATATGACAGGCTGGCGACTAGGATGGGTCTGCGGGAATCCCCAGCTCATTAAAGCTTATGGCAGCGTCAAGGATAACACCGACTCTGGGCAATTCTTGGCTATTCAAGAGGCGGGGTGTACAGCACTCAACATGCCAGAAATTACCGAAGGGCTTGTGCAAAAATACCACAGACGCATGGAAAACTTAGTCCATGCACTGACCTCAGCTGGGTGGCCAGCTAAACCATCTAAGGGAACTTTTTTTGTCTATGTACGGGCGCCCAAGGAAGCTATGGGGCCTAAGGGATTGACCTATTTTAATTCAGCTGAAAACTTTAGCCAATGGCTGATCAAAGAAATGTCTATCAGTACCGTACCCTGGGATGATGCGGGTGCCTTTGTGCGTTTTTCAACAACCTTTGATGCGCCTACTGAAGCAGATGAAATTCTAGTTATAAAGGAGCTCGCTCAGCGCCTCGGGCAGTATAGTTATAGATTCTAAAGAGGTTCCGAAAGAACTGCATCCCAAAACTTAGTAAATGGGTCTTTAAAAAAAAGCTGAGTAGCGCGGTCTCGAAAACTTGTCTTTAAAATGGGGCTCATTCGAGTTAAGCGTCCATAATGGCGCGAAAGGCGCTGAATAGACTGAACGCGATGAGAACGACGCGAAATGTAGTTTGAGAGCGCACGGTCTATATAGCGAGAATCTGTACGCCCCAGCTCACCGGCTAAGACAGAGACAGACTCAAGTGCAAGGGACGCCCCCAGCCCACCAGCAGCAAAGGCCGCACGACCTGTCTCCCTCAAGATAAGAGCACGGCCCTTATACCAGTCTTCAAGATTCATGTGCTCGAAATCTCTATAATCGATAGGCTCTAAGCCTTGCATAGACTCAAGCACAGCAGGAACATAGCCCGAAAAATCCTTAAAAACATTCTTAATGATGGACTGTATATCCCCCTCATGCGTCAGAGGAGCACCTAAACAAACAAAAGCAAAAAGACGCTCTTTTGATGGGAAAAGGCGCAAAACCTTACCATCTCCCCAGTATTCGATAATGTTGCCCGATTGAATTAAGCTCGGGTCTGCCCAAAAACCCCAGGTAGAGGCAGGCACTAAATTCTGTGGGTTTTTGCCAAAAATGAGCTTCTTAAGACGATCGTCCGTACCCTCACAGCCTACGACAAGGTCATAAACTTCTTCCTCATTGTTGCTCAAAAGAACTTTAGCGGCATCGTTCGTTTGCGTGATGCTCTTGATCGTAGTAGCCATGCGAATATCCGTCACCTGAAGGGACGTTCTTAGGATGTCCACAAGATCAGGCCTGTAGATAGTGTAGGTTGGTCCGTGTTTTTGAGTGAGCGCCTCAGTTGTGTATGCATGGACGGGACGGTTTTTAGCATCAAAAACCTGATAGCCATTAAAAGGGGTTGCTCGCTCAATAACTGAAGAAAAAAACCCAAGACCCTTCAAGACATTGCTCGCAGAGGGCCAAAGCGTCAACATATGGCCTCGAGGCTCATAGGAGGGCTGTTTTTCGATAATTTTAGGAGAAAACCCACGACGCTCAAGCAGCGCTGCAAGCGTGAGCCCGGCAATACCACCCCCACTGATCAAAATTTGCATATCAGGGCCGTAGCGAACAGACCCCGCATAGGACTTGGGATCTACAGCGAGGACGGTGGTTTTTGCTTTTTCAACCCACTTCCAAGCATCCTTAAGCTCCGAAGGCTTGAATATTTTTTCTTTACCCTGGATGCGCCGGGCAAAGGGTTGATCGACCAGTAAGGCCCATTCATCAGCCTCTGTATCCATGACAATGGCCATGCGCTCAATAGCCATGCTATTGCGGAAGGCAAAAATGATATCATCCAGGGCTGCCTGCATATCCCACCCCTCAAACGAGCTTAACTCAAGCAAGATGCGGATCTTCTCGAAACGCTCAATCAAAGACTCTAGCTCGGGGACGAGTGTCTTGTACTCTGCGTGAGTTAACTTCCCCGAGATGCGGACACCAATGACATTTCCTGAGCTGCGTTCTAGAACTTCGTACATGGCCACCACTAATTTAGGGCCCTCCCACACCAAAGGAAAGCCAAAAGCGTGGGCAAATAAAAGTCTCCGCTGATTTTTAATTTGGCAGTTTTTATGAACTAAGTATAAAAATGTTCCATATGCCTACAGTTCTTATCAGTAGTCCTCATGCTATTCCTTGGTACAGGCATTTTCCTGATGGTAAAACAACATGGAATAGTTGGCATTTCGTATTCGAAGATAAACCAGGCCAAAATTATGATTATCTCGTCGCTTTTGATGATCTAGAAAAGCCTATAGAACCTCGATGTCCAAGAAGCCATACAATTCATGTAGCAGCTGAACCACCCAGCATCAAACGCTACAACAAGCACTACCTCAATCAATTTGGAATAGTACTGACTGTAGACCCCAAAGTCATACACCCTCACACAATACACACGCAACTTGGCATCAATTGGTTCATTGGCTGGAACCCATCAAAAGGGTCAGCCCCAGATGCTTTAAGCTTTCGTGAAATTGAAAATTTATTTGATCATCCTAAGACAAAACTAATCTCCGTTATCGCATCCAACAAAACAGGGTCTCTAGGTCATCGAAAGCGGCTTGAGTTTGCTCAAGCACTCAAAGAGCATTTTGGAGATCGTATTGATTTTTACGGTCGAGGGTTTGGCCCCATGGAAGATAAGCTCGATGCTCTTAAAGATTACCGATTCCATATCACCCTGGAGAACTCTCAGCAACCTCATTATTTCACAGAAAAACTAAGCGATTGCATTATGGCTGGCTGCTATCCCATTTATTGGGGATGCACTAATCTCAATGAATATCTCCCAGAAAACTCCTACACAATAATTGATATTAGCAATCTAGATGAATCTATTGCCATCATTGAAAAGACGATTACTAAAAAGGCTGATATAGCACATCGAGATGCCTTGCGAGAAGCACGAAAAAAAATCATGCATGAGCACAATCTTTTTCCTATGCTATGTCAGATTCTTGAGTCACATGCCTCAGGAGCCTTCGGAGACACCAATCCCCCAATTTCCTACGGGAAAACACTAGCTCCACTTACAAGCAAATTATTCAAAAGGCGAA
>DCBD01000008.1 GCA_002313355.1 Opitutia bacterium UBA1116
AGGCGTGAGTGAAGATAGAAAACATCACCAGGGTATGCTTCGCGCCCAGAGGGACGTTTTAATACAAGAGAAATTTGTCGGTAAGCAACAGCGTGCTTGGAGAGGTCATCATAAACGATAAGAGCATCCATACCATTGCTCATAAACCACTCGCCCATGGCAGTGCCTGCAAAAGGCGCAATGTATTGGTTTGCGGGATTATCTGCAGCAGGTGCACTTACAATAATCGTGTATTCTAGGGCGTCTTTCTCCTCGAGAACTTTGATGGTCCGCGCGACGTTCGAATTTTTTTGTCCAACGGCGACGTAAATTGAGTAAACGGGGCGGAAATTTGGATCACCTGATGCGAGCCCTTGTCGGTTGATGGCGGCTTGATTGATGATGGTGTCAATTGCAATGGTCGTTTTTCCTGTTGCGCGGTCTCCAATAATCAACTCACGCTGGCCACGGCCAATTGGAATCATGGAGTCAATAGGCATGATGCCGGTTTGCAATGGCTGGCTGACCGATTTACGCGGGATGATGCCGGGGGCGATTTTTTCAACAGGGTAATGCTCTTTAGCTGCGATGGGTCCTTTGCCATCAACAGGCTGACCCAGTGCATCAACGACGCGACCCAAGAGTTCTTTGCCAACAGGCACCGAGAGGAGTTTTCCTGTGGTCTTGACTTCATCGCCTTCTTTGAGGTGTTCCATGGCACCTAAAAGAACACAGCCAACCTCATCTTCCTCAAGGTTCAGCGCGATACCATAGGTTCCTCCTGGGAACTCGATCATTTCGTTGAACATCGCATCGGAGAGGCCATCTACCTTGGCTACTCCATCAGCAAGTGTTGTGATGGAGCCGACGTTCTTTTTGACGACAGAGGTTTCGAGTTGTGAAATCTCTTTTTGAATTTCTTCAATGATTGCAGTCATGATTCTTCGGTTAAAATTAAGCTAAGTTTTGAAGGCGATTAATAACAGAAAGCTCCCAAACGTTATCTGCCAGGGATACGCGAACGCCAGCGATGAGCGCTGGATTTTCTTTATTCTGAGATTGAACGGTGCGTCCAATGTTCTTGCTCAACGAATCTCTGATCTTTTGGCATGTGGATTCGCTAATGTTCCCGGCATGTTCAATGAGCGCTTGTGTCTTTTTAAGCTCTGCTTCGATGCAATCCCGGTAGTGCAAGAGGGTTTTGCGATATGCTCGAGGAGGTTTATTTTTTAAGACATGTAAAACAGCTCGAACGCGCTCGAGAGACACAAAGCCGTCCTCTTCTATGGAAAGCTTAGTGAGCTGCTTTGCGTAACGCTTAATCGCTTGGTCTTCGTGTTTCATTCAATCTTTAATGGGATGCGATTTCAGCAGCAGCAGATTCAGCAAATGCATTGCGGTCTGTGTCAGAGAGTTTTTTTGCCAAGACTTTTTCTGTCGTTTCAACAACAAGGCGTGTTAGGTCTCGTTTGGCATCTGCGAGCATTTTTTCCCGTTCAAGCTCGGAGGCTTCCTGGGCTTTCTTTAATATGCTTTCTGCTTTGTGGACGGCCTCTTGGGTTTTTTCCTCTAAGTGCTGTTGGGCGCTATCATGGGCTTCTTTGATGATTTTTTGGGCCTCATGAGCTGCTTGTTTGAGGGTTTCTGCGTGGTGACGCTCAGCATCAGCCAGCTTGCTTTTCATCTCTTCGGCGTACTGCAGTCCATCAGAGATGACTTGTTGACGCTCGTCAATCGTGGCTAAAACCGGCTTAAAAGCAAAGCGATAGAGGAGGAAAGCAACCAGGCAGAAATTGACGATTTGAGCGATGAGGAAGGGTGTATCGATGCCAAATTGCCCGATTAGCTTATGAATTTGGTCAGCTTGGGCAGTAATATCCGCATCTGCAGTAGTGGCTACGGAGGCTAATATGTGCAAGGAATTGAGCATGGTTGCGTTGAGTGATAGCTGGACCGGAGCGATTTGCCGCTCCGGTCCGTCTTTTAAAGAATATTACTTTCCAAGGAAGAGTGCGTAGAAGGCAACAGCTTCTGCAAGTGCCATGCCAAGGAGAGCTTGAACGAGTACTTTACCGGAAGCACCTGGGTTGCGGCCTACGGCTTCAACTGCTTTGGCGCCAATAAGGCCTACACCGAGAGCAGCGGCAAAACAACCTGCTGCGGCTTGTACGCCGTGGGAAATGTTTCCTGTAACTTGTGCGATGATGTCTAGTAACATAATTGGTATCTTTGTTTTAAGTGTTTATGGTTTAACGTTGCTCTTGAGCGCCCACACGCTTGGCATGGTCCCGCTTAAGAAATGATTTGGCTAGTGGCCCTCCTCATGGTTGCAGATGGACCCGATGTAGACGGCTACCAGCAGCGTAAAGACGAGCGCTTGGACGAATCCAACGAGTACTTCGAGGAAATAAAAGGGAACAGGGACAATCCAGGAAATGAGACTGGTCATGCTGGTTAGGAGGTTTTCCCCACCAAAAATATTTCCATACAGTCGCAGTGAGAGAGACACGGGTCTAAAAAGGATCGAAATGACCTCAATAAAGCCAACTAAGATAAAAATAATGAACAGTGCGTAATAGAGAGCGAGCGGAACTTCATGTTTGGCTGCTTTATTTCCGAAAAGATCGTAAAGGAGTGTTTTCATGCCCGCATAACGCAAGACATAATAAAACCAAGCAACCATCGCTATGATAGCTAGGGCTAGGGTCCCGTTGAGATCCGCATTGGCTGGGCGCATGTAGTAGACAAAGTGCCCATCTACCATGTGACCAAATGTAGCAACGCCAGGAAGCAGGCCAGACCAGTTCTGAATCAAGATAAAAGTGAAAAAGGCAATGAGCAGAGGAAATGTTGGGCGAAGTAGTCGTTTGCCAACAATGGGCTCAATAAGGCCTCGGATGTTTTCAATCAGCGTTTCGACAACCGCTTGAGCACGTGAAGGAACGAGCTGAGGTTTGCCTGCAAGCAATCTGAAGCCAACAATGATGCCAAGGGATACAACCCAGCTCATGATGATAGAGTTGGTTATGGGCAGGCCCCAAAAAGATGTTAGCTTGTAGGCATAGGGGCTAACTTTTTTCCCACCCTCGGCATAGAGAGCTCCACTCACTAAAAGTGGTAGGCTGAAAAAGAAGAATCTCTTAGGAAAGCTCATATCGGATTAGCGTGTCGCAATGGATATCATACGCTCAGAACACATTTCAATGCAGTCTCTTGCACGCAGGGTCAATCCCTTTCTTGTGCAAAATTCCCTTTGTTCGCTAAGGCATTGCATTTTCTAATACCTTAGGTTAGCTAGGCTAATTGATAGTGCAGTTTTTGCATTAATTTAGAGAAAGGACACGAATCAATATTTGCCTTGAGCTAAAAGTTGTTTATACATGGTAACTACACCCCTATTCTGCTTGCCTCATGGCTACTCCAAAAGACATTACAAGCTCTTTGACGACTTGGTCCAGTCGCCCCGAGGGTTCGTCCCCCTCACCTGCGCCATGTCGCCCGGAGCAAGAGCCTATTAAGGCCCCAGTTCAGACCTCTCGAGATGAACGTGCATGGGATGGCTTTTCAGTCTTTGTCTATGCGCTTTTAGGCGTTTGCTTGGTTGCTGAGTGTGTGCTTATCTTGATGTTTTTCTGGATTTAATCTCTTTGATATGAGGGACTTGTGACTCTCAGCGCGTTCCTGAAATAGCGTTGATTGCTCAAAAGGCCAGGGGCTCTCTATTAGGGTCCATTCCTTACAGGTCTCGATATGGTTTGCGACCCATTCGACATAGGGTGTGTAGTCACTTCTAAAATACAAGTGAGATTCTGCAAGGCTTTTGTGGGCAATGTCTTCCAGGAATTTTTCTTGTATTAATCGATGCTTGTGGTGGCGCCTTTTAGGCCAAGGATCGGGAAAAAGAATAAACGTTTCTGCGATGCGTACGTGTTCTGGAAGGGATTCGAGAAACTCTTCCGCATCTGCTTTAATGAAATGTAAATTGCTTATTTCAAGTCGTTTACGTTTTTTATTGGCACGCTCCAGGCGGCCACCTAAGAGATCAATGCCGATGCAGTACTTGTCGGGATGTGCTTGAGCGTATGCACTTAAAAAATGCCCATTGCCGCACCCAATTTCGAGTGTAAATTCTTGATAGTCAGCTAATAATTCTGAAAGCAACGCACGTAGGTTCACGAGTCGTTCGCGAGTGTGTTTGGCAGCTACTTCAGGACAACAGGGTCTCATTGGGACTTTTTTTCGTCCTTTTGCCCTGAGATCAAGCGTTTTTTGAATAAAATAGAATAATATATAGGGTGTATGAAATCATTGAAATACATATTGTCTAAGAATAAATAA
>DCBD01000094.1 GCA_002313355.1 Opitutia bacterium UBA1116
CGAAATATGGGAGAACAGGCGGCTGGCGTTTGTGAATTTGAAAGGACGAAGTATCAAAACCGGAAGGAAGTAAGGGTGGGAACCCGAGCAGGAGGGATCGGCATCTTTTGTGCCCATGAGGCTTTGCAAAATGCGGGTCTTTCCCTGAAAGAACTAAATCCATCACGGGTTGGCGTCTACATGGGGATTACCGAGCATGGCAATGTTGAGACCGAGCAGGAGATTTTTAATATTTCTCAATTTAATTACGACACGAAGTACTGGACGCACCATCACAACCCAAGGACGATTGCCAATAACCCAGCTGGCGAGATTACGATGAATCTTGGCATAACCGGCCCACACTATACGATTGGTGCAGCTTGTGCGGCGGGCAACGCAGGTCTTATACAAGGTCTTCAGATGCTTCGCCTTGGCGAGGTCGATCAGGCGCTTGTTGGTGGCGTGAGTGAGAGTATCCACACCTTTGGGATTTTTGCTGGCTTTAAAAACCAGGGTGCTTTGGCTGAGCACAAAGACCCCAATGCTGCTTCCAGGCCCTTTGATCTAGCGCGCAATGGGATTGTGGTTAGCGAGGGAGGGTGTATGTATGTCCTTGAACGTCTAGAGGATGCACAGGCGCGTGGCGCTAAGATTTACGGAGAAATCATTGGTTATTGCATGAACTCGGATGCCTGTGATGCCGTTTTACCTCTGCCTGAGAGGCAAACCCAGTGTATTGAAGCGGCATTAAAACGCGCACAACTAAAGCCCGAGGATATTGATATCGTCAGTACACATGCTACGGCAACACCTCAAGGGGATATCCAAGAATGTACTGCCCTTAGGGATGTTTTTGGAAGCAGCGAGCATACCTATCTCAATAATACCAAGAGTTTTATCGGGCATGCGATGGGGGCAGCGGGGGCGCTTGAGCTCGCCGGGAATTTACCCTCTTTTGAGGACGGGTATGCCCATGCGACGATCAATGTCGATGATTTAGACCCTCAGTGCGCCTTGCCCAACCTCGTCCTCAATGAGCCTAAGCGCTTGGATCGTTGTGAGATCCTCTTAAACAATTCTTTTGGGATGTTGGGCGTTAATTCTGTTGTCATCATCCGAAAATTAGTCCAAAACTGAGCTCCTAGTATTTAAATTTATGACGCGAGAAGAGGTTCAACAGGAAATTTTGAATATCATTGCAGACATTGCTCCCGATGAAGATCTGGGCGATGTGAAGCCAGCCGTTCGCTTGCGCGACCAGCTAGATCTCGATTCTATGGACTTTTTGGACATTGTTATGGAGCTGCGCAAGCGCCACAGCATTGAAGTCCCTGAGGCAGACTATCCTAAGCTCGAAACCTTGGATAGCTGCGCTGACTATTTGACGCCCAAGTTCAATAACTAAGCGTTCCCCCGGCACTACGATCTATGGATAGGTCCCTTGACGGCAAGCATTTTGATGCCGTCATCATTGGGGCGGGCATGTCAGGCCTCGCCGCGGGGATTCGGCTAGCGCATTTTGGCAAGGAGGTCCTTATTGTCGAAAAGCACAATGCTCCAGGTGGGCTTAATAGTTTTTATAGCCTGAATGGACGCAAGTTTGACGTTGGGCTGCATGCCTTGACCAATTATGTCCCCCCAGGGGTTAAGGGGACCGCCTTGGGGAAAATCCTCAAACAGCTGCGAATTCGTCGCGAGGAGTTGGATCTCTCTGAACAAGTAGGCTCGAGGATTAGCTTTCCCGGGGAGTCGCTTTTCTTTGATAATGACTTTAGCCATTTTGAGACTGAAGTGGCACGTGCTTTTCCGAAGTCCATCGATGGCTTTCGCAGGTTTGTAGCAGAGCTGCCCACCATGAATGACCCTGCCTTGTTCAAGCGGATGGACTCTGCGCGCGCAGCCCTTGCAGGCTACATTGCCGATGATGCCTTGATTGAGATGATTCTCTGTCCGTGTATGTACTATGGCAGTGCCAGCCCTCATGACTTGGACTTTTGTCAGTTTGCTATCTTGTTTCGTTCGCTTTTTTTGGAAGGATTTGCGCGGCCTTATGCAGGTATTCGCCCAATCATTCGGCTTTTGCTCGACAAGTATCGCGCATTGGGTGGAAAGCGCAAGATGAAGTGTGGCGTGTCTCGGCTTGAGGTTGATGGGGGCCGTGTAAGGCGTATTCACCTTGAAAATGGGGACTGTGTGACTGCCGAGACGGTACTCTCTTCGGCAGGCCTTGTTGAGACGATGCGTCTTGTGGGGAAAGCTGGAGAGCAAGACGATCCACGCTGCCATGAGCGTTTGGGTTTTGCCGAGACGATGACGATCCTCGATGCTGAGCCTTCAGATCTTGGCTGGAAGGACACGATCATTTTCTTTTCAACGGAGGAGCGTTTTCACTATGAGCCATCGCGCGAGCCTGTAGATGTGCGCAGTGGCGTTATTTGTATTCCGAATAATTATCGTTATTCAGATGGTAAGCGCCTTGAGGAGGGTTGGCTGAGGATTACGAGCCTTGCTAACTATGATTATTGGAGCTCGCTGGAGGAGGCTCGCTATTATGAAGAAAAAGTGCAAGCCTATGAAGCCCTCACTCAAAATGCCCTGAAGATCTTGCCGTCACTCAAAGGACAAAGCCTGGATGATTTAACTAAGGCAACCGATATGTTTACCCCCAGGACGGTGACACAGTTTACAAGTCATCTTCGAGGGGCCATTTATGGCTCTCTTGAGAAGGCTCGTGAGGGGCGTACGGAGCTTCAGAATTTATACCTTTGTGGGACAGACCAAGGCCTTCTGGGGATTACCGGGGCGCTTCTAAGTGGGGTTACGATGGCTAACGCTCACGTGCTCAATAAGTAAGGTAAAGGATAGGCGTTTTTCAAAAAGCGCCTTTTTTATGCATGCTATTTGAAAAATGGCTGAATGTATGTTATTTTATGAAATAAGTGACTCTGGAAACATATGGATTGAGTGGAACTTACCCCGTAGCTTAGGTGTCTAAAAATATATAGGAATTATTAAGGATTTACGAAGAGATTCTAAAATTAAACAAATACATTAGGAGGATATTATCATGGGATTACTTAGTTTTCTAGGTTTATCAAGTTCAAGCAGCAAACCTCAAGCAACATACTCTAAAGAGTATCAGGATATTGAGGCTAAGTATAGAGGGGGACAAAGTGTAGACGTTGCTGATAAACCGAAGGGCTCACTTTCTGCTAAACAAGAAAGTAGCGGAGGCTTTTGGAGCCGGCTATTTGGTTTTGGGAGTAGCTCTAGTAAAGGCTTAAGTAGTCGGGATGTTAAGCAAGGTAACGCTGTTTATGAGCAAAATGCAAGTAAAGCACTTCAAGCCCGTGCAAAGAATAAACGACAGCCTCTTAGCAAAAGAGAGTGCCAAAACCTTTTAATTGTCATGACAAAGCCTAAGGAGAAAGGAGGCGCTGGTCTTACAATGAAAGAGGCCGTGGGCCGCTTGTCTGCTCAAGGTAAGCAGAGCCTTTATCGCAACTATGGGCATCTTGTCGTGAATAGCTTTAGGGCTGCTAATGTCTTGCCTGATAAATTAGCACAACAAGAGTCTATCTTACTGTTCCACTTTATGACAAAGCCTAAAAATGAGGGTGGCGCAGGTATGACTTATGAGGAGGCTTGTGATCGTATGGGGAGGGATGAGAAGGCAGAGCTGTTTGCAGAGCATGGCTATGCCTCAAAGATAGGAAAACCTCCTGCTGGAAAAGATCAGATTTCTGGTAAGATTCATAGCATTTATGACAATGTAGCCAAAGAGGCAATGGCTCAAGTTGAGTCTAAAATTAATGTTGAGCAAAGGCTGAATCAAGCGAAGCAAGCTGCCTTTGAGGCTGCCAAAAAATTGCCTCGGGATCAATGGGATGCTAAAATAGCAGAAGTCCTTGATCAGCATGAAAAGCAACTCATGCTAGATATTGCCCGCGAATATGATAATTGTCTGGGTGACGTGAGGAAGCCCTTAGAGGAGTTTAGGGGTGACGTTCAAAAGAAGTTAACAAGTCATGTTTACCAGCATGACAAGGGAGATGCTGATACCTTGATTCGAGGTGAGTTAGCAGGGTTGGATGTTCGTATTAATCGTGAGGCGCAGCATGCAGCTGCTGAATATGCTCAAGCAAAGATGGCTGCTGTAAGAGCTCTTACTTATAAGTTTAGTGAAAATACGGGCTCTGGGAGTAAGGCAGAAGCACAAGAGCGTGTTGATGAGCGTCTTCGCAATTGGGATAGCTATCAGAAGGAACATGTGGGTGATCTTGCTGAAAAGCCAAAGACGGTTGAGAATGAAGTTGTTGAGATGGTCGTGGATGGAGATGTGTTCACTGTTGTTCGAGAAAGCCAAGAAGAGCTCGACGCTCATTACCAAGAGGAGCGCGATAAGCTCTTTGCACCTGATAAGCCCGGTGAAAATCCTTTAACCCTTCCCAAGGCAGAGAAGCGTGTGGCAGTTCTTCAGCAGGACATGGACTTGATTGACCAGTTGCGTGAGAAGCATGGGTTTTATTCGCCAAATACAGACTCTACAAGGTCGGCGCTTGAGTCGGCTAAAGCTGATTTAGCGCGTTTGAAGGCAGAGCAAGCAGAAGATCTGAAGAAGGCTTATGAGGAAGAAGAAGCCAGCGTTCTCAAGGCTTATGAAGACTATGATATGGAGGCTGCTGCCTACTACGAAGAAAAAGCACTCGAAGAAAAGCGTGCTGCTCAAGAGGCAAAGATGAAGAAGCTAGAGGAGCGTATTGAGACGATTGAGAAAGACTCTGATAAAGACACAGTATTTGGTGGGTTGGATGTCTTCGGGCGTGCCAGTGCTGCTAAAGTCTACTACGAGCAAAAAGGACTCGAAGAAGAAGTCGCGAAGAAGAAGGCTCAAGAGGAGGCAAAAGTTGCTCATGATCGTCAAGTTGAGCGCTATACTGGACTCCAACAAAAAGAGATTGAAGATAGGCTCATGAAGGAAGGCTATAAAGGGGCTACGGGCGTAGATGCTGTGGTAAAGTATCGCGAAGAGCAACGTGCTCAGGAACTCGAAGCTTCCGAGAAGCAGAAGGTTGATGACGTTCGCTCGGCACTCGAAGTTAATCTGGCTGAAGTTGGTGAGAGCACTCAGGCTGATTTAGTTGATGAATTTGTGAACTTACTCAACACGGGTGATGCTAGTAAAAACGATATAGAAAGCTTTGTGCAGTACTTGCGTCAAATTCCCATGGAGCAATCAGCATCCATTTTTGAACAGGTGGCCCATAAGCTGGGCGATGATAAGGCGCTTGTTTATACAAAGCTTATGGGAAGCAAAGCCTTTATATCGCTTGCATACGAGCTTAATCATCAAACACAGCTTGCTCTAGAGCGTGCAGGTGACCGCAGCTTGCCTTCAAGTGCTCGCCAAGCTGCTCAAAATCGAGCCGTGCTTCTTGGGCAGTATGAGCAGAAACTCAACAACTTTATGGACTTTTTAGCCCCTGAAGTTGGTGAAGACTCTATTCGCAATTATGAGCGTGATATCAGCTTGGGGATTAATCGATTTTCGACAGAAGAAAGATCCGGCTTCTTCGGGACGAAAAAAGTCTTTAAGCCTGATGTCACAGTGGCCGCTGCCGTTTCGAATATACGCGTTAGGAGCTAACCTTTAACAAGGTTCGTGGTTGGAATTACCTCTCACTGAAGTGTGGGAGGTATTTCCTTTTTAAGAGGCGCCAAGCAACGATCAGGAATGCGGTGAGAGGCACAGCGAGAACCATGCCGAGGATGCCGCCAAGGGCCGTCCCCCAGAAGAAGATGGAGACGATGATGGCAACCGGGTGAAGGCCTGTCTTGTGGCCCATGATGCGCGGTGTTAAAAAATAGCCTTCAAGGGCTTGCACAAAAATGAATACGCCGATAGCTATGCCAACGAGGCTGAGACCGCCCTCTGGCTGGAAGTAGGCGATTGGAAGGATGGTTGAGAGGCCGATGATTGTCCCCAGGTAGGGAATGATATTGAGCAAGCCGAGCATAAGGCCAAGCATGAGGCCGAACTTCACCCCTGCGATGGTAAAGCCTAGCCCGTAAGCGACCCCCATGATCAGCCCGATTAAGATTTGCCCGCGGAAGAAGGCAACCAGGATGTTTAAAAACTCCTCAACCAGAAAGAGAATGTCTTCGCGGATGGATTTTTTGAGGAAGTCCAGCTCGCCGCGGAGGCGCTGTTCGATGTTGAAATTCGAGTTTAAGAAGTAGAAGAGATAGACTGGAACGATTGCAAGGCCCGTTACCCAGGCGATGAATGAGGTAATGGTGTGACGAGCTTCTTGGAGTGATGGTAGGGTTGCCAGCGAAATGCTTTTGATGGCCTTCAGGGGTTGGTTGATGATGTTTTGTAGGGTTTCGTTGTCTAAGTTTTCATCTGCCCAGGGTCCTAGTGCTTTGAGGTGCTCTTTGATGAAACTTTCGAATTGGAGGACCAGCTCAGGGATGAACTGGATAAAGGCGATGAGCTGGCCAATGAAGATGGGAAGCAGGATGCCAAGAATGCTTGCGACGGCTGCTAGCCCTGCGGTGTAAAGAAGAAGAATCGAGTAGGGGCGTTTGAGCTTTAGATGAGCCTCGATGCCGTGGACGCAGGGCTGAAGAAGAAGGGTGAGGATGGTCGCGGTTGCTATGGGCCAGAGAACGTCACTAAAATGAAGGACAAAGGCTTTAAGGATGAAAAAGACAAATGTGAAAAACCCAATAATGGCAACGAAAGCTAGGCATGTGATGGCGTTACCCACAATATGCCCTTGAGTCGAGCTGAGGAGTTTCTCTTTGCCGTCTGTTTGCATGGGTTGATTAATCTTCGTCTTCACCAATGCCCAGCTCTAGGCGGACTTCAGGGACTTGATCAAGCTCGTCGAGGAATTCATTGATGCTAAAGTCTGCAACGATGAAATCATCATAGGCAAATGTGGGTACTTTGCTTTGTTCACTGACTTCAATGAGCTCTTCCATGAGTTTTTTATTGCCTCGAACATCACGAATATCGAGTGGAACGCCATGTTGAGAAAAGAAGCTGAGAGCTTCTTCGCACCAGGGGCAACCGTCTTTCACGTAAAGGATGGGCTTTTTTTTCATCGCATTAGTTAAGGTTAAATTCATAGGATGGACCGTATATGGGCCTTTCAAAAATACAGGTTCCTTCTATACATATCAAGGGCGCTCGAGAACACAATTTAAAAAATCTCGAGCTGCACCTGCCTCGTGGGCAGCTGGTCGTCGTGACTGGGGTGAGTGGGTCAGGCAAGTCATCGCTTGCTTTTGATACTTTATATGCAGAAGGCTATCGCAAGTATATGGAGAGCCTGTCTGTGCGTGCGCGTCAATTGCTCGACCAAGTCAAGCGCCCGGATGTTGATTTTATTCACGGGCTTTCTCCGGTTATTGCTATTGAGCAGCACGAAGCCGGTGGGAGCAACCCCAGGAGCACCGTTGCCACAGCAACTGAAATTGCCGATTATGCACGCCTACTGTGGTCTATTTGTGGCGTTGCTCATTGTCCTGAAGACGGTGCTTTAATCGAGCGACGTACGCTGGATGATTGCATCGAGCGCATTTTTCAAGAGCCCATGGGGTGCCGGCTTATGGTCCTTGCCCCTTACTTAAAGGAGAAGACATCGCTTGCTCGCGATGAGATTGCTCAGCTTAGGCAGCGAGGCTTTCAACGAGTACGCATTAATGAGGAGATTCACCGTCTCGATGCCCCTGGCTTTTCTTTGCCTAAGTCCCAGGAGCTCGAGGTCGATATTGTGATCGATCGTATTGTTCTGGGTGAAGATCAGCGCAGCCGCCTTGCAGATTCTCTTGAACTAGCATTCAAAGAGGGGAAAGACAGGGCGGTTATGCTTATTCAGGATGATACCGAAGCTCCATGGCGTAGTTTTGGTGTTAGTCGAGATCTCGCCTGCACGTGTTGTGGTGCTGTCTATGAAGCTTTAAGTCCAAAGCATTTTTCTTACAATCACCCTCAAGGGGCTTGCCCAACATGTCGTGGCCTGGGTGAAGTGATGGATTTTAATGAAGCACTGCTTGTGCCTGATCCTGAGAAAACGGTCCGTAGTGGTGCGATTAAGCCTTGGCGCCTTGGCTCCAAGAACATGATCATCCGGCACAATGCTATTTTAAAGCAACTTGCCGAGCAGTTGCCTTTTGATCCTAAAAAGCCTTGGAAGGACTTGCCTGAAGATATTCGCCATGTCATCCTTCATGGAGCGGGCAAGCGGCTGTTTTCTTTTAAGCTCAAAGCTGGCAATGCAAAGCCTGAGGAGCTTCCCTTTGAAGGCGTGATTGCTGACCTGAAAAAGACTTTTTCAGAGACCTCAAGTGATGGCCTGCGCGCTCGCTTGATGGCCTATCAGGTGAGTTCGCTTTGTCCTGATTGTGAGGGTACGCGTTTTAATAAACGCGTGCGTTCGGTTCTCTTTAATGGAGCCTCCATGGACGTTTTTTTAGGCAAGAGCATTGCTGATGCAGGAGCTTTTATAGAAACTGTGCGGGCTTCAGGGGACACTGCGGCATTTGCCCATGCCGAGGAGCCTTTGCACGGCCTGTCGGATCGTTTGCGATTTTTACAAAAAGTTGGCTTAGGCTATCTCACCCTGAATCGCTCGTATGCGACGCTCTCAGGGGGTGAAGTTCAGCGCGTTCGCTTGGCAACACAGCTTGGTATGGGGCTTGTGGGGGTGGTGTACGTGCTGGATGAGCCCAGTATAGGGCTTCACCCCAGGGATCACGGGAAATTATTAGACTGCATTTTGGAGCTTCGCGATCGCGGTAATGCGGTCATTGTCGTCGAGCATGACCGAAAAACCATGCTTGCGGCCGATCATATCGTAGAGCTGGGGCCTGCAGCAGGGCACTTGGGGGGCTCGATCACCTTTGAAGGGGCGCCAGGTTCCATGATGCAGGCAAAGGGGTCGATTACGGGGGGCTATTTAAGCGGTGATTTTAAGCTTGAGCGCAATGCAGAACGCTTGGATACCATGCGTGAATGGCTTACTGTCAAGGGTGCTCGAGAGCATAATTTAAAATCCATCGATGTTGCCTTTCCTATTGGATTGCTTACCTGTGTATGTGGTGTTTCAGGGTCAGGTAAGAGCACTCTAGTTAATGATATTTTAGGTAAGGCAGCAGCATGGAAGCTCAATAAGGCAAAGGCCATTCCTGGGAAGCATGCAGGTGTCGATGGGCTTGAGCACTTTTTAAGCACTGTGCGTGTTGATCAAAGTCCTATTGGCAAAAGCCCACGCTCCAATCCTGCAACCTATACGAAGTTGTTTGATCTTTTGCGTACACTCTTTAGCCAGTGCTCGCTTGCACGTGTTCGTGGTTATAAGCCAAGTCGCTTTAGTTTTAATGTAAGGGGAGGACGTTGTGAGCGTTGTCAGGGGGATGGTGCGATCAAGCTCGATATGCAGTTTCTAAGTGATGTTTATACAGAGTGCCCAAGTTGTGAAGGTAAGCGCTACAATCGAGAGACCTTGGAGGTTCGGTTTAAAGGCCTTAATATTGCCGATGTTTTGGATCTTTCCATTTATGAAGCGCTTACTTTGTTTCGGCACCAACCCAAAATTGTCGCCAAGCTCCAAACGCTTGTGGATGTGGGGCTCGGTTACTTAAAGCTCGGGCAGCCAGCCAATACGCTTTCTGGGGGCGAGGCTCAGCGCATCAAGCTTTCTCTTGAATTAAGTAAACGACAACAAGGTGGTACACTCTATATTTTAGATGAGCCGACAACAGGGCTTCACTGGGAAGATATTCAAAAACTCATGGATCTGCTCTTTAAGCTCCGCGATGCAGGCAATACATTGATTGTTATCGAGCATCATGAGGATGTTTTGCTTCTTGCAGATTATTTGATCGAGCTTGGTCCTGAGGGCGGTGAGGCAGGAGGGCATTTTCTTTTTTCTGGAGCTCCCGAGGCGATTTTTGATGTCGAGAGCTCTCCGACAGGTCAGTCTTTAAGCGCCCTAGGTCAGTAGTTAGCGGGTCCTTTGGGTTGACTTTGACCCCCCTTTATGAGACCCTTCATATGTGCTGATTATCCTTAAAGCACACAATTGCCTCCCTGCTCATGATTGTCGATATCCGAAGTGAATTCCCAAGCCAGCGTGTGCCCAATGAGCACTTTGAGTCTTTATGGGAAGGTTGGACTGCGGAAAAAATCTACAAAAAAACGGGCATTAAGTCTCGTTATGTAGCTCAGGGTGACGAGTGCGCTTCGGACTTTGCTTTCAAAGCTGCTCAATCACTCTTGGCTGATAGAGATCTTTCTAGGATCGGCTTTTTGCTTTTTTGCACCGAGTCTCCTGATTATGTCTTGCCTCCGTCTTCTTGTATTTTGCAAGAGCGTTTAGGCCTCCCTATGAGCTGCGGTGCTTTTGATATTAATCTTGCTTGCTCGGCTTATATTTACGCGCTTGCTACGGCTCATGCCTATATGCAGGGCGGCCTTGCTGAAGAAGTCCTCCTGCTTACAGGTGATACGTATACACGCTACATTCACCCGGATGACAAAAGTACGCGCACCATTTTTGGGGACGCAGCGACAGCCACACTCCTCTCTAAAAATTCTTCTAAGCGGCTTGATGCTTTCATTCTCTGTACCGACGGGCGTGGCGCTAAGGGCCTTATTTTAGAAAAAGGTGGGTGCCGTCGTCCGCGCATGGAAGCACCTGCTTCATCTCTCGAAGATCCTTCAGGAGAAGGTCACAATCCGGACTACCTTTATATGAACGGCCCGGACATTTTTAATTTCACTTTGCGTGTCGTTCCTGACTTGGTTCATGATGTTGCTGCTAAAGCAGGGCATGCTCTGGACGAGATAGACCATTTTGTTTTTCATCAGGCCAATGTCTTCATGCTCGAGCATCTCCGAAAAAAGTTAAAAATCTCCGAAGAAAAATTTGTCTATGCAATGGAGGCGGTGGGCAATACCGTGTCTTCTACGATTCCTATCGCCTTAGAGTCTTGCATGAAAGAAGGCCGTTTTAAGCCCGGAGACAAGATTCTTCTGGCTGGTTTTGGTGTTGGCCTTTCATGGGGTGGGTGTATGCTTTACTGGAATTAATTCAACCTAACCAACAACTCATCACAACTATGACTATTGAAAGCTTCATACAAAATATTGAAGATAACGTCGAAGCCGTTGAGGCTGGCACTTTAAAGCCCGATACTAACCCTAACAACTTAGAAGCTTGGGATTCGCTCGCCGTTCTCAGCGTTCTTGCTATGATTGACTCAGAGTATGATGTCCAAGTTTCAGGGACGGAGCTAAGCGAGATGACTAGCATTCAACAAATGTTTGATGCTGTTCAGGCTAAGCGAGGCAGTGCATCTCCTGCTTAAAGGTATCTTTTGATGGCGCAAGGTTTTGATATCAAGGGAAAGCGCGTCTTGGTCACCGGAGCTAGCTCTGGGATAGGCCGAGAAATTGCAACCCATTGCGCCCGTGCGGGTGCATCTGTTGTCATTACGGGGCGCAACGAAGACCGTCTTGCTGAGACGCTGAGCTCTTTAGAAGGCTCGGGGCACAGCTTGTTTGCTGGAGACCTTATTGAGGCTTCTGCGCGCGACGCACTGATTGCTTCTTTGCCCGAGCTTGATGGTGTCGTTCATTCAGCAGGGGTGAATGTTTTACGTCCTTTCAAGTTCCTTGATCAAAAAAACCTCGAAGCGGTGACGCGTGTCAACCTCGATGCCCCAATGCTGCTTACGAGTGCTTTGCTCAAAAAGAAAAAGATTCTTTCTGGAGGCAGTATTCTTTTTATTGCATCCATTAGTGGGCTTATTGGTGCTGCAGGTTACACCGCTTATGCCGCAAGCAAAGGGGCCCTTGTTGCAGGTACGCGTGTCATGGCTCTCGAGCTTGCTCCCCAAAGAATTCGCGTTAACTGCATTTCCCCGGGTATTGTTCGTACACCTCTCTTAGATAGTATGGCAGAAAGTGCTGACTTTTCTGAAAAAGAAAAGCTTCATCCCCTTGGGTTTGGCTCTGTAGAAGACGTTGCGCATGCAGTGCACTATTTGCTGTCCCCTGCTGCACAGTGGGTTACAGGTAGCAATCTTATTATAGACGGCGGTTACACCGCTCATTAATTCCCATGAAAGACTTGATCATCGTTGGCGCAGGAGGCTTTGGGCGAGAGGTCTACGCTTGGGCTAAGCAATGTTCTGAGTATGGGGTAGAGTGGAGCATTAAGGGATTCCTCGATGATCGAAAAGATGCCTTAGATCCTTATGACTATCCGGTGGGTATTGTCGGTGGTATTGAGGGCTACAAGCCCGCTCCAAATGATGTTTTTGTGTGCGCCCTTGGCTTGATTGCCCCTAAAAAATCTGTCTGTACATCTCTTTTAGAGCGTGGTGCAACGTTCATTACGCTCATCCATCCAACAGCTGTCATTGGTGACCATGTCCAGATCGGTGAAGGGTCGGTTATTTGCCCTTATGTCATTTTAACGTGTGATATTCATTTAGGTAAATTTGTCACGGTTAACTGTCATACTTCAATCGGCCATGATGTCGAAGTGGGCGATTGGTGCACTCTCAGTTGCCACTGTGACGTTACAGGTTTTTGCAAAGTAGGCGAAGGCGTCTATTTTGGTTCGCATGTTAGCCTTATCCCAAACCGCAAGATAGGTCCTTATGCTACATTGGGTGCGGGTTCTGTCGTTATTAACACCATTAAAGAGCAGAGCAGTGTTTTTGGTGTGCCTGCTAAGCGCTTTAAGTAACACCCCTCTTCATGACTACCGCTGTGAGTGCCCCACTTATTTTTGAGTCCTACCTTGATGCTCGTTATCGCGATGAGCTTGAAGATCTTTTTTATTTCAATAGCAATCAAGCAGTCGTGCGCGAAGAGATGGAGCGCGCGATTGATCTATTCGGCATTCCCGAGATTGTTGAGGCATCGGGGCGTCTTACCTTTCAGCTTCGAGGCGGTCAGGCTGTTCAGACACTTTTCGCTCTTGAAGAGATTTCTGGCGAAAAGCATCTTGCAGGTGTCATTATTTACGCTCGCACCGATGATTTAACTTTATCGCTCATTCACATTGCTGTCAGTGAGGCGGAGTTCCTTAGTGAGCAGCTTCCCCGCAATCGCCTTACTTCGGCTATGTTTGACTGTGTGTTTAATATTGCCCGCAAGATTAAAGGGCTTGAGCGTATACATTTTCTCTACGGTAAAAAAAGCCAATACATCAAACTGAGGAAATCATCATGAAATACATACGTTGCCAAGGACTTGATAAAGACTGGAGTGCTATCACCTTTGGATGCTGGCAAATTGCCCCTAGTGTCGGCTGGGGTAATCGCTGCACGGAGCAAGAGGCAGATGCTGTTGTTAAAACGGCTCTAGATCAGGGTATTACCGCTTTTGATACGGCAGAGGGTTATGGCGATGGAGAGTCCGAGCGTCGCCTTGGCAAGGCCCTTGGCTCCAAAAAGGATGACATGATCGTTATCTCAAAAATTTGGCCCGATGCCGAGCTTTCTGAAAAGGCCTACCACGAGCGTCTCGACCAAAGCCTAAAGCATCTTGGCCGTGATTACGTGGATGTTTACCTCATTCATTGGCCGGGGGATTATTTTGCTACGGAGGGTCATAGCGCGCGTTTTGCTGATTGCATGGCATCTCTCAAGGCCAGTGGCAAGGCTCGCTTGGTTGGGCTCTCTAATTTCCATGCAGAAGACCTCCGCCGTTTGGGCTCTAGGGTCAATGAGTTTTCCGTGAATCAGGTTCCTTATAGCTTGCTTGAGCGCGAGTACGAAGATGAAACAGAGGCTATGTGCATGGCAGCAGGTATTCCTTTTATGGCCTATTCTCCAACGGGCAAGGGCCTTTTGGCTCGTCGCTTAAATGCGGAAGATCTTAAGTTCCACGCTCGCGAGGGAGACTCTATGTACAGCCCAGAACTGTATCCTGAAGCCCTTAAAGTTTTTTCTCTTGTTGAGGAAATTGCCCAAGAGCGTGGCATTAAGCCTATTGAGGTGGCACTTGCCTGGGTGCTTTCTCGCATCAACACGTTAACAGCGATCGTCGGCTCTAAAAACCCAGGTCAAGTGGCTGATTTTGCTGATACACCCCATCACACGCTTTCTGAGGAGGAAATCACCCGCCTAACGGAGGCTTCTGATGTCTTCCATGATGCTAAGGCTGGCCGCATTCCTGCGATGGTTTAAAGGTTTTGTTAGCCTTATTTCCGCGTGGGCAAGCCCGCCTTAGCTAAAACAGATTTTGCTTCTGCAAGAGTGTGTGTGCCAAAGTGAAAAATCGAGGCTGCAAGTACCGCGTTTGCTTTGCCTTCACTGAGAACGTCGACGAGGTGCTGCAGGTTGCCTGCACCGCCCGATGCAATCACCGGGACGGACACCGCTTCGCTGACGGCCCGTGTCAGGGCGATATCATAGCCGGATTGCGTTCCGTCAGCATCCATACTCGTTAGCAGGATCTCCCCTGCACCGAGGTCCGCGGCTTGTTTGGCCCAAGCCACAGCATCGAGTTCCGTGCGTTGCCTTCCCCCATGCGTGTACACTTGCCAGTGGTCGCCTTCTTTGTGCGCATCTATGGCGACAACGATACATTGCCTGCCGAAGCGCTTGGCCCCTTCAGTGATGAGCTCTGGGTTTTGGATGGCTGCTGTGTTGAGGCTCACTTTGTCAGCTCCAGCATGCAATAGTTCCTTGATAGTGTCGCAAGAATTAATCCCGCCGCCGACGGTGAGGGGCATGAAGCACACAGCCGCTGTTTTTTGCACGATGTCGATGATCGTCTTGCGTGCCTCGTGGGATGCACTGATGTCGAGGAAGACAAGCTCGTCGGCGCCTTGTTCTTGGTAGGCACGTGCAATTTCCACCGGGTCACCCGCATCGCGTAGATTGCCAAAGTTAATCCCTTTGACGACGCGCCCATCGTGAACGTCAAGACAGGGGATGATGCGTGTTGCGAGCATGAGCTTTGTTATAAAAAAGCGACTGGAGTTCAGCCGCTTTTAAAGTTATTCATCCGCGAGGACAATGTCCGGCTGGAAGGTTACCGTTAGACGATACTGCTGTCCTGGGCGCATGATGAGTGGGTGATTGCGCTGCAGTACTTGTAAGTAATGAATCTTCCCGTAGTAGGTGCGGTACTCTGGGTCCTCTGCGACAACTTCAGGATCTGCCCAGTTTGCCTGGAAGTCATCCTTTTCGACGGAGGCTCGCAAGCTCTCTTCGCCGAGGGCAAAGGTCGTGCCGATGCGGTAGCGCGAGTGCGGTGCACCGAGCGCGAGTACATAGCGCATCGAGTCCATTTGGGTTGGGTTCTTGACGGTAAAGACAAATTCACTGGTGATCTTGTCTCCAAGGAAGGTCCAGTTGACTTTGCAATTACCCATGCCCGATACAACTTTTTGCTCTTTAGTGATGAGCTCTGGTTGTTCGTAGCGGAAGAAAAATGAATTGCGCAGGCCAAGCCCGGTTGTGCAGCGTTTTCCGTAAAAAGCAGGAATGACTACATGTTCGCCAAAGGTAAGTTCTGGGAGGAGGATTGGTAGGTACTTTTCTACAGGCCAATCAAAAATACCGGGGGAGTGTGGGAAGGCAAGCGAGTCGGAGCTTTCCGTGCTGCGAGATCCCATGAGCGGGATTTGCAGGTGAAGGCCACTCTTTGGATCTTGATAAATGAAGAGACCATTTTCGCGGCGGTGGCTCTTGTCAAAGACTACAAAGCGCCCGACCGTTTTGCTTGGGAGAGGTTTCGGGTCCATCGTGCCGCCGATAGACTTTGCAAGGCGAGCCCATTGGCAGAGATAGCGCGCAGCATCAAAGTTTGCCATGCGTGTTGAGTGCTTGTGGCTTGTATTGCGTTCTTCATCTCGAATAACGAGAAAGCCGTGCTCTTGGTCGAGGTATGTGACAAAGAAGAAATGGAAGAGCCTGCGAAGCAATTCGAAGTAGTAGGGCTTTTGTTCATCACTGATCCAGCCATCTCGCATTGCTTGGAGGATGAGGGTGATGCAGTGCATTTGCCCATAAGCGCCGATAGATTCGCCGTAGCTCCAGCCGAGCCCATCCATGCGGACAAGGTCTGTGAGCATGCGCAGATACTTCTCGGCGTAAGTGCGCAATGAAGGGAGCTTACGGTCGCGCAGGTGCATGTTGGAATGCAGTTGCAATGCTTGCCGTGTGAAAATGAAACTTAAGATGCCGTAGATGTCAAAGACGCCACCGATTGAGCCTGCCTTGTCATCGAAGAAGCCCGTTGTGCTTGTTGACTGAATTCGCTCAATGAGCAAGTCAACCAGCTTGCCGGTTTCATCTTTTTTGGAGAGACCCATGCTGAAGCGTGCGACGGCCTTAGCGATATTGAATGCTTGCTGGTGGTCGGTGTAGTCTGTGCGTATGAGAAGCTGGCGGTCGAGCTCTTCGCGGGTTTCGTCGAGCAAGCGCTCCCATACGAGGTTGCGGTCTTTAGCAGGGCCAAAGCACAGAAGTGCTAGGGAGCTGTAGGCGAGGCCATTTTCCTTGTCACCTTCTGTGAAGGTTTGAGCCGTGAGCGTGCGCGCTGCAAGGTCGATCAAGTCGTAGCCATCAAGGCTTGTCTCCTGAGTTGCTCGGTAAAATTCTCCAATGGCGTGGGCTGCGTGGCCAGGCTCATCAGGTAGGGCAGTGTCGCCAGAAACGGGTGTTATTGTGCCGTCTTCGTTAATCGCTTCCAGGTTATGGCCCAAGATCGAGCGGGCCATGTCCATACATTGTTCAGCAAAATTCTCCATTAAGTCCCTTGTTCTTGTTGTTCCGTGCTAAAGCAATCTTTCTAGAAGTCAATACTTTCGGGGTAAATTCCTTATCTTTACCTGTTTCTTGTAATACTTTAATATCAATAAAGATGTTTGCCTAGGTAAATGATAGCAATAGAGATAGCTACTCAAGACGATCTATAACTTAGTAAAGTCTTCAAAGAACGCTTCATCTTCCCCTTGGCAAACATCAAGCCCTATCCAGCAAAAAGCCCCGCTCGCAATGAGCAGGGCTTAGGCTATTAAAGCTTTATTGGCGATATCCCCAGCTATTTAGCCTGCAAAGGGTAGTCCGTAGTGGCGCATATATTCGCGGGTGCTGATCATGGCTCCCACGCCCCACATCCAGTAGGCGTCGTAGCCGTGTTTTTGCAGAAACTTTCTGAATTCATGCACCCCTTGATTGGCCTGGTGAACAACTGCCCAAAAATAGGCGGTCATGAATCCGTACATTATAACGGTCCCTTTGCCGAAATATTTTTGGGCACCACTTAGGATGGTGGTATGATCGTAGAGCAAGAAGAAGAACGTGACAGGCCATACTTGGGGGTAAAAGTAGGAGAGTGCTGCAGCCCCCAGGACTATCATTCGATTCATATTGGGCGATAGATAGCTGCCTGCGCTTGTTTGCACAAGGAGTTCTTCGAGTTCCTCCTCACTGAAAGTGTGGCCTTCGTTGTCGAGGTGTTGCTGGATAGCGTTCCCAGAGGGCAGTTCTCCATGCTGACCAAAATATTGGATTGAATAGCCAAAGGCTGCTTGTGAGGCCTGGTCCATTCGTTCTAAAATGGGGGCAAGGCCCAGGTTTGAGTAGTCTTCTTCGTGTGCAGAGTGAACATCTTCGTCACGCGCTGTGTCTTCGTTGGTGTGGCACCATCCGTATAAGCTGAGCAGTAGCCCGCAGGAGATAGCGATGAGTTTTTTGGTGTGAATGTACATGACTATAGAATAGTTGATATTTAATTCCTGTTGTTAAGAGAGCGTTTTTGGATATCTTTTTTGTTAAAAATAAGTCAATTTTATTCTGTGGAAAATAGCTAAATGCTCCATTTCTTGGTTTATAAATCATTAAAATAAATATAATTATGTATTTCTGTTTTTTGTTGTTATTTACTAATAAAATTCTAAATACCTAGAAGTTTATTTCCTCTTGCATTTAGATATAACATTATAATTGTTCCGGACTAAGTTCTTAGGGTATCTGCCGATGAAAGGCCTATCTAAGCCCTTATGAATATCATCACATAGAGTTATAAATCAATTAATCATAAGGGAATCATCCACATGAAACGAAAAATAAAAAAGAGACGACAACGCCAGAGGCAGGCTAAATGGCCGGCTCCCCTTGGCAAACAAGAGAAACAAGCGCCTTCAGCACCTGCAACGGCCCAGGCCTACGCCATCTGCTATTGGGACCGCTTTTACGAAAACGCTCAGTCCCGCCGTACCAAGGTGCTCCCCTATACTTTCATCCCGCCAGAAGATCCGCGCCCGCGAACTCCTCGAGCTCGACGACATCGAGCACGGTCCAGAGCTCCACTTTGAGCCCATCCGTACCGTGGTCGACCACATTAGTCAAGAAGATCAAGTATCTAATAAAGAGCATGTTAGGGGGTTATCTGAGCCAAGACCAAGCGTGGTCGACCACACTTCACCACAGCCTGAGAGTGCGCCGAAAGCACTCGAAGCCCGGGTAATGTCCAAAAATATCGAGGATCCTGTCGATCATATAGAGAGAGTTGCTTAAAAAATCACAAGAAATTGTTGGTAGGTCAGTTACATGCTCCAGGGAGCTTGACATCGACAAGAACTCCAAAGCAGCTATGTGTGATCAGCTTTTGGCTCACGCGTATCAAACTCTCGATCAGAATCTATTATGATCGCGTAGTGTTTTAGGGGCATTAACCGTCAGGTCTTTTTAAAAAGCTCGTTTTTTGTTTCGGGTTTTTTATAGAAAGGCTGTGCCATGTTGATCGGTTTAACAGGGAGCCTTGGCTCAGGAAAATCAACCGTGCGTGCATTGTTTGAAAAGCACGGCATGCGTACGATAGATTGCGATGCTTTAGTCAAAGACATTTTGCATGATGATGCCTCGATGAAAGCATTGCTCATAGAACGTTGGGGCGATGCTGTGTTGGATGTCTCTGGAGAAGTAAATCGCAATGCAATCGCTCAAAAAGTTTTTAAGGATGCGGCCTCCCTTGCTTGGCTTGAGTCAGAGCTTCATCCACGTGTGCGCAAACATTGGACAGCGGCTGTTACTGCAGAGCCCATATACGATTGGCTAATTGAGGTCCCACTTCTTTTTGAAAAAAACCTTGAAACCTTATTTGATTATACACTATGTGTAGCGTGCTCACTTAACGTGCAGCAGCGTCGACTGGTTGAAGCAGGTGTATGTTTAGAAGACGCCCGAAGGCGTATGGTTTATCAATTACCTGCAGAAGATAAAATGTCCCGTGCAGACTTTGTTCTTCTCAACGATGGATCGAAAGCGTTCCTAACACAGCAAGTCGATCAGCTTTTTAGACAACTCAAACAACTCAAACGCACATAGCAAAGCAATCTATGACCACTGTTTTTCAGTCAGAACCTTTGGGGTCCGAAGCGGACAGAGATAGTGATAAAGATTACACGGCACGCGCTTCGCGTACAAACTATCGAGGTGCCAAGTCGCGCCCTCCTGGTAAATTCACCTCCAAGCCAAAACCTTCTAAGCGTCAGCGTCCTTTAAATCGAGAGTTGGTGCTTGGCGGGTTGGGGCGTTGGGCTCCCTTGCAAACGTTGGAAGGCGTTCAAGAGCTTGTTTCAGATCTTGTCGGTGAGCCGCTCGATTTTGATGCGCTCTACAGCATGAGCATGCGGGACCTTAAAACTTGGTTTTTAGATCAAGGCTTTCATCTTCAAGGAGGGTTTACGAAATCCGCCTTGATTGAGCAGTACCTAAATGCACAGTCTGAAAAGGACTCGCTTCATTTAAAGCTCTATGG
>DCBD01000117.1 GCA_002313355.1 Opitutia bacterium UBA1116
TAGTTAATTGTCAAGCCTTTTTTTGAAATTTTTTATGGTAAAGGGGGGGTGTGTAATTTACTGGTCAAGAGAGCCTTGTGTTGTGTGTGCAAGTGTTGGCGATTGTCTTGGTTTAGAGGATTCGAAGATCTATATAATATTAGACTCAGTATATTTTATGATATTTTATAGCATACTGGGAACCATAGTTTAATATTATCGATTAATATATAAAAATGTCGTATATTTGTAATAATTAAATGTCGTGTTTTTGTATGAAAAAGCGGAAATCATTAAAATCAAAAATGGCTTACCGAATTAAGCGGAGTCGAGGCTCTGTATTCTTGTTGGGTGATTTTAGCGACCTAGCAGGAAGGGATCAGGTGCTTAGGGCTTTGCGTATGCTCATCGCTGAGGGGCTTATTGTGAAGATTGGTTATGGTTTGTATGCTCGTGCAAAAATTTCAAAAATAAGTGGAAGACTTTTGCCTGAAAAATCGCTTCCCGAGTTGGGTCAAGAATCGTTAAGAAAACTGAAAGTGAAGACAAAAGCTTCATCTTCAGAGTTAGATTATATGCGTGGATTGAGTACTCAGGTTCCTACGGGCCGTGTTATTGGCGTTGTCAGGAGTCGTGTTTCCAGGAAGATAGGTTATAACGGAGTTTGTATATCTTATGAGAGAGTTGCCGGGTAAAGACCTCTTCGAGCAGGCAGCTATTGAAATGCCAGGAATTAAGCTGTTTTGAGCAGATGTATGTGACATGTTTGTAAGTGCCTTATGGGCGGCAGGCTTACATGGAGGGGATTATATGAAGTCTTGAGCTTAGGCCGTGGCTTCAAGTAATGTCTCCGTGCATGAAGCTGTTTAATCACGTGCAGATCAAGGTGAAGGACCTCGATAGTAGTCAAAAATTTTATGACGCTATAATGGAGGTGTTGGGCTATCCGACTGTGCTAGAAATAGATAAAAAAGTTATCGGTTACGGTACAGACGTTCATGATATGTTTGAAATTTGCCAAGCTGACAAGAAGGCTGTGCCTTCTGGCCCTGTGCATGTCGCTTTTAATGCATCTAGCATGGAGGTGGTCGATGACTTTTATCGCACGGCTATTCAACAAGGTGCCCAGTGTAATGGCGCGCCGGGTTTTTGTCCCGAGTATGAAGAGGGTTATTATGCCGCTTTTGTTATAGATCTCGATGGCCATAATATTGAGGCTGTCTATAAGGTGAAGTGACATGCTTGCTCATGGAGCTTTGTTTGAGCGTTTGGGTTCAAAAATCTAATACCCAAGGTTTTAGACCATTTATATATATCACCTCGAAATGGTCTTGACCATTTCGAGGTGATATTGTAAAAAAGTCGATATGAAGCGGATGTACCAGCAGTTAATCCATGATTCTTTGGAGCAATTTGGTAAAATGGCTTTTATTTGCGGTCCTAGGCAGGTTGGAAAGACGACATTAGCTAAGACATTTTTTAAGGGTAGAGATGGTTATCTTTATCTTAACTGGGACAACTTGGATGATCGCAAAAAAATATTAGAAGGACCTGCGGCCATTGTGAAAGGATTGTCTTTAGAGCGCGTTTTTCGAGTAAAGCCTTTGTTGGTTCTCGATGAAATTCATAAGTACAACGAATGGAAATCTTTGGTAAAAGGGTTGTACGATACGTATGGAGACGAGCTTCAAATCATTGTTACAGGTAGTGCGCGGTTAAATGTGTACAGTAGAGAAGGTGATAGCATGATGGGTCGGTATTTTCAGTATCGAATACACCCATTAAGCGTGGGCGAATTACTAAGTAGTGAACTTGATTCAGCTTTACTAAAAGGCCCTAGGGAGCTTGATGATGATAAAATCGATCAATTGCTCAAACTAGGAGGGTATCCAGAGCCTTTTTTGCATAATGACTCGGCTTTTTCACATCAATGGCATAGCTTGAGGCATCAGCAAATGATGAATCAAGATTTAAGGGATATATCTGAAGTTCGGATGATTTCGAGAATAGAAGTGTTAAGCGAATTCATTAAAGAACAGGCAGGGCAGCTCTTTAACTTCAGCAATACAGCCAGGAAATTGCGGGTCAGTGATGCTAGTATTAGGCATTGGATAGATGTTTTAGAAGAGCTCTATTATTGCTTTCGAATCCAGCCTTGGTCTAAAAATGTAGAGAGAAGCTTGATGAAAAATCCTAAGTTTTACTTGTGGGATTGGTCTCGAATAAAGGACTCAGGAGCAAGATTGGAGAACTTGGTTGCTAGTCATCTCTTGAAAGCATGCCATTTTTGGACAGATAGAGGACTGGGTGTATTTAAGCTTCATTTTGTGAGAGATAAAGATAAGCATGAAGTTGATTTTCTGCTTTCGAAGGATCAAGAGCCTTGGATTCTTGTTGAAGTGAAGCGGTCTCAAAAAAAGCCTCTCAGTCGTAGTTTGCTTAGATTTAAAGAACAATTAAATCCGAAGTACGCGTTTCAAGTTGCTTACGATATGCCGTATGTCGATGTCGATTTTCGAGATTTAAAAAAACCGAAGATTATTCCAGTCAGCACTTTTTTATCACAACTTCCTTAAGGATGGGTTATATGAGTTTAAGCTGTTTTGAGCGAATGTATGGGGTATGCTTGTACGTACCCTATCGAGTGTAGGGAGGATCTTGTGCGATTTTTCTATAAGCCTTACCGGATGTACTTTAGGAAGCCTTTTCAGTTTAGGGCTTTGGGTGGGGCTGTGCGTGAGGGGTTTTTACTGCGAGCAGAGGATGCTGCGGGGCGCGTTAGCTACGGGGAGGTTGCGCCGCTTCCAAGCTTTGGAACCGAGACCTTGGATGAGGCGAAGCGTGTGCTCGACTCGATGCAGGGTGTTATAGACGTAGCCCAGGTGCCTTCAGGGTGTCCTGCCACGCGCTTTGGTCTGAGTTCAATGCAGTATTTTTTAGAGCATGTGGATGCAGGTGGCCCTGAGTCTTTTAGGCTTGCTGCTTTATTGCCTTCGGGGCGAGAGGCGATCGATATGATTCAGGCTAAGAGACAACTTGGCTTTGAGTGTTTTAAGTGGAAGATGGGTGTGCTTCCCTATGAAGAGGAGGAGGCGATTTTGGATGCACTCCTTGAGCATCTTCCTGATGGAGCTAGCTTACGTTTGGATGCCAATGGGACCCTGACACCGGAGCTCTTTGAGCGCTGGTTGGAGCGGCTAGCTAGAGCGCCGGTAGAATTTTTTGAGCAGCCTTTGGGAGCTGAGTATCTAGATCTTATGCTGGAGGCGGCTCAGAGTACATCTGTGCTCCTGGCCTTGGATGAGTCGGCGACGACTGTGGAGCAGTGTCGTGCACTTGCTGATCGCGGCTGGGTCGGGATCCTTGTTATCAAGCCATCGATCGTTGGGGACTTTCAGGCGTTTCTCACTTGGCGTCGAGGGTTTCAAGGTGAGTGTGTCTACTCCTCTGCTTTTGAGACGCCGGTAGGCATGCAGGCCGCTTTGGCCTTGGCTTCGCTGGATTCTCGTTTTGGTGAGCGGCCGGTGGGCTTTGATACGTACGATTTTCTGATGCCCTTTGAAGGGCTTGATGTCGTCTCGGGAGCGACTATGAAACCTTTACAACAAGAACAACTGGAGGCCGTGTGGAAGCAAGTGTAGATGCTTTTCGTGAGCGGATGAAGCAGCCTTGGTTGGTGCATGAGCCGATGCAAGCCGCTTTTGAAGCGTCGTTTGATGAAGCCCTGAAAACCTTTTCAGACTTACCGCAAAATGGGCGCGTGTTGCTTGCTGAATGTGATTTGCCTCGGTTTTTAGGTGGGGCCCTAGCGGCTTTGGCTTTAAGGCGGGCTGTGTTTTTTGGGAATGAGGCTTGGCCTAAGACCGCTTGGGCTCAGGTGGCTGAAGTGCTGCGCCCGGATGTTGTTTGGGGTAAGGTGCCCGGTGGTGCTTTCGATAAAGCTAGGAATGCTTGGGATGGAAACTTAGCTGGACGATGGATGATCCCAACGGGGGGAAGTGGCGGCCGTGTGCGATTTGCCTGCCATAGTTGGGACAGTCTACGGGTTTCCGTGCAGGCGACGGCAGCATTCCTTGAAATGCGCGTGCTGAATGCATGCTGTGTTTTGCCGCTCTATCACGTGAGTGGGTTCATGCAATGTCTCCGTACCTGGATCACAGGCGGTGTGCTCGCGCTACCCTCGTGGAAGGCATGGGAGTCGGGTGTGTTGCCGAATATGAACCCAGATGGCTTTTGCCTTTCACTGGTGCCAACACAGCTCGAGCGATTGATGCAAAACAGGACTAACGATGCCTTTTTGGCGGAATTTCAGGCTATTTTCTTAGGGGGTGCACCGGCCTCAGAGGATTTGCTTGAGAGGGCCAGGGAGGCGGGCTTGCCGCTTGCGCCCACTTATGGAATGACGGAAACAGGCTCGATGATTACTGCCATGCATCCGAGGGACTTTTTGCAGGGAGATCATGGCTTGGGGAGGCCTTTGGGGCATGCATCTCTTGAGTTGAATGAGGCTTCGGGGCGTTTATGTGTGCGTAGTAACGCGCTTTTTCAGGGCTATTACCCCGAGGTGCCTGCCAAGCATGAGGTGTTCGAAACAGGAGATCAGGCGGAATTGGGCGAGCGGGGTGAACTGCTTAAGGTGTGGCGTGCCGATGATGTGATTATTACTGGAGGTGAAAAAGTAAACCCGCGTGAACTCGAGGCGGAGCTGCGGCGTTTAGATGGCATAGATGCTGCACTTGTTGTGGGGGTGCCTGATACGGAGTGGGGAGAACGCATTGTCGCTTTGATTCAAATGGAGCCAGGACGTGTGCTTCCCGGAGAGGTTTTATTGAAAGAGTCTTTGCAACAGTGCTTGCAGTCCTATCAAATTCCGAAGGTATGGATCGAAGTTGATGCTTTGCCATTGAGCGAGCATGGCAAAGTAGATCCTCTGCGCTTGCGTGCGATTTTAAATTCTAATTAGACTGTGACTATGGACAAAGCCTCGATTATTGGATGCTTGGAAGAGATTGCTGTTTTGCTCGAACTGAAGGGCGAAAACCCTTTTAAGTTTCGCGCTTATGAAAATGGCGCACGTGCACTCGAGACTTTGGAGGAAAACTTTGAAACGCTCATTGATGAAAAACGGCTAACAGATGTTTCAGGCATTGGGGCCGCTTTGGCAGAAAAAATAGAGACCCTCTACAAGACAGGGAAGCTCGATTATTACGATAAGCTTAAGGCATCGGTGCCTGCAGGCGTGCTGGAAATGCTTGAGGTGCCTGGGCTGGGGGCAAAAAAAGTGCGCGTTTTTTATGAAAAGTTGAAGATTACTTCGCTTGAGGAACTGAAGGAAGCCTGTGAAGCCGGTAAGATAGCAGAGCTGCCTGGCTTTGGTGCGAAGAGCCAAGATAATATTCTCTCGGGAATCAACCACCTTGAGGCTTACCGAAAGCGTTATATGTGGGCGACGGTGGAGCCTCAGGTTGAGGCAGTGCTTACAGGTTTGCGCGCATTGCCTGAAGTGGAGCTTGCCGAGTGTGCGGGGAGTTTTCGTAGGAAATTGGAGACGGTAGGAGACCTTGATTTCTTGGTAGCGAGTGAAGCCCCTGAGCCTGTGATGGATTGGTTTACGCGTATGCCCGAGGTTGAAAAAGTGACAGGTCATGGCACAACAAAGTCGAGCGTGCGGCTTGAAGGCGGTCTTCAAATGGACTTGCGCGTTGTCCCTAAGGCACAGTTTTTCTTTGCGCTTCATCACTTTACAGGATCCAAGGAGCACAATGTTAAGATGCGTCAGCGTGCTTTAAGCCAGGGATTTAGCTTGAGCGAGTGGGGCGTGAAAGCCGTGCATGAAGATCATCCAGCACCGATTCAGGAGGTGGATAGTGAAGAGGAGCTCTTCCAGCTCTTTGGTCTTCACTATATACCCCCCGAATTGCGCGAGGGCGTGGGTGAAGTTGATTATGCAAGCCACGATGCTCTGCCAAAGCTCGTTAAGCCCGAGGATATTCGAGGTGTTTTTCATAATCATACGACGGCATCCGATGGTAAAAACACGCTTGAAGCGATGGTTGCTGAAGCAGAACGCTTGGGCTTTGAGTACTTGGGTATTGCCGACCACTCTAAGAGTAGCTTTCAGGCAAATGGCCTCAGCGAAGAGAAACTATTAGAGCAGCTTAAAGCGATTCGTAAGTTGAATGCATCCAAGCAATATAAGACGCATGTTTTTGCCGGGGTGGAATGTGACATTTTAAAAGATGGTTCTCTCGACTACGAGGATGCTGTTTTGGAGGAGCTCGACTATGTTGTTGCCTCTGTGCACAATGCATTGACGTTAGATGAGGCTGCGATGACTCGACGCATTATTCGTGCACTCGAACATCCTTGCACGACGATGCTCGGGCATCTTTCGGGCAGACTTCTGCTTAAGCGTGAAGCCTATACAGTCAATATTCCCAAAGTGATAGATGCGGCCATCGCCAATAAAAAGATCATCGAGTTGAATGCGAGTCCTAAGCGTCTTGATATGGATTGGCGCTATTGGCACAAGGCTGCTGATCGTGGCCTCTTGTGTTCGATTAATCCAGATGCACATAGCATTGAGCAGCTTAAGAACTACCGTTATGGCGTTTATTGTGCGCGTAAAGGCTGGCTTCAGAAGTGCTCTGTTTTTAATGCGCGTCCACTCAAAGAGGTTTCTGCTTTTTTACGGGGTTGATTTTACAGACCTGGGCGCTTAGGATCCTCACTTATCTTTATGAATATTTGCTGTATTGGTGCTGGTTATGTAGGCGGACCCACGATGGCCGTCATTGCGTTGAAGTGTCCTTCTGTGAAGGTTACGGTTGTTGATATTAACGCTGCACGTGTGGATGCTTGGAATTCATCGAAGCTTCCTGTCTATGAGCCAGGGCTCTTAGAGGTCGTTGAGAAGCAGCGTGGGAAGAATTTATTTTTCTCTACGGATGTCGATGCAGGCATCGCTGAGGCAGATATGATTTTTATTTCCGTCAATACGCCAACGAAAACCTATGGCATGGGTGCCGGGCGAGCTGCAGACTTAAAATACGTTGAGAGCTGCGCACGCAGAATTGCAGAGGTGGCAACGAGTGACAAAATCGTCGTTGAGAAATCTACCTTGCCTGTGCGTACGGCGCAGTCGATACGGACTATCCTAGAATCCTATAAGACAAAGGCGAAGTTTCAGGTGCTTTCAAATCCTGAGTTTCTTGCTGAGGGTACGGCCGTTGAGGATTTACTCGATCCTGACCGTGTTTTGATCGGAGGCGAGCAAACAGAGGCAGGCAAAGCAGCGATTCAGAAGCTGGTTGATATTTATGGGCAGTGGGTTTCGCATGAAAAGATCATCACAACCAACGTGTGGTCTTCAGAGCTCTCGAAGTTGACGGCAAATGCATTTTTGGCTCAGCGAATTTCTTCGATTAATGCTATTTCTGCTTTGTGTGAGGCGACAGAGGCCGATGTCGATGAAGTAGCCCATGCCATTGGTATGGACAGTCGCATCGGGCCAAAGTTTCTTAAAAGTTCAGTGGGCTTCGGAGGTTCTTGTTTTCAGAAAGATATTTTAAATTTAGTTTATTTGTGTGAATATTTTGGCCTTCCTGAGGTTGCTCACTATTGGGAGCAAGTAGTTCGAATGAACGACTATCAAAAACACCGATTTACCCAGAAGATCGTCACCAAACTCTTTAATACCGTTTCAGAAAAAAAAATCGCGATTTGGGGGTATGCCTTTAAAAAAGATACCAATGACTTTCGAGAGTCTCCAGCCATTGAGGTGTGTCGTGGGCTCTTGAGTGAGCAGGCGCATTTGGCAGTTTACGATCCAAAAGTCTCTAAACGGGATATTTATCAGACGCTGGGCTGTGATCCTGAGGTTTCTGGGCCTTTGCAGGTTGTGACGGACCCTTACGAGGCAGCGCGTGATGCCCATGCAGTTGTTGTTTTAACGGAATGGAATGATTTTGTAAGTATCGACTACAAAAAGATTTATGATTCAATGTTGAAGCCAGCATTTCTCTTTGATGGACGTAATATTTTAGACCACGAAGGCCTTAGGAATATTGGCTTTGATGTCTCAGCGATTGGGCGGGGCTAGTTGGTTAATGGGAATCTCCTTGAACCCTTGAGTGCTTCTTAGTAAATCATTGAATCAACTATGTCTTGCTCGGTTGTTATTCCAGCGCGATTAGCTTCGACGCGATTACCACGAAAACTTTTGCTCGATGTTGGGGGCGTTCCGTTGCTCAAGCGTACATGGGAGCAAGTAAGGCAGATGCAATGTGGGCCTGCCATTTATATCGTTACGGACTCTCAAGAGATTCGAGAGACGGCAGAATCCTGGGGGGCCTTTGTAATTGATTCGTGCCCTGAGTGTGCTTCGGGTACCGAGCGTATTGCCTCAGTGCTCAATGCTATTTCCGGGGATTTTATCCTCAACGTTCAGGGGGATGAGCCTTTTATTGAGCCCAGTTTGCTTGATGCCCTCGTCCGGCGGGGTGAAGCAACGAAGGCCGATGTCATCACACCCATTTTTAAGATTGAAGACATCGAGGAATTGTTTGCGCCTTCCGTTGTTAAGGTTGTGTGTGCGGGGGATGGGCGTGCTCTTTATTTTTCTCGCAGTACTGTACCGCATGTTCGCGATGCTCGGAGGCCTGAGGAGTGGTTTAAGTGTGGGCCTTTTTGGGGGCATGTTGGTGTCTATGGCTTTCGAAGAGAGGTGCTATCTGAGTATTCCCGTCTGAAGCCAAGTGCTTTAGAGTCGATTGAAGGCCTCGAGCAGTTGCGCTGGATTGAGCACGGGTACACTTGCCAAACGGTGGTGACAGAGCATCGGGTTATGGAGGTGAATGAACCTGAAGACCTCTCAAAAGCTGAAGCTTATTGTAAAAAACATGGATGTTAAAAAAGATTATTTGAAGATGGCCCGTCGGGTCCTTGATGTTGAGGGGAATGCACTCCTTGCAGCGGCAAGTCGTATTGGCGATGAGCTGAATCAGGCTGTTGATATGATTTTAAATAGCCCAGGCAAGGTCGTTGTTTTGGGGCTTGGGAAGTCGGGGCATGTCGCAAAAAAGATCTCGGCAACTTTGTGCAGTACCGGGACCCCATCGGTATTTTTGCATGCTGCTGAAGCACTTCATGGTGATTTAGGTATTTATAGGCCAGGCGATCCAACGATTTTAATTTCTAAGGGAGGAAGCACCTCTGAACTCGTGCGCCTTGTGCCGACTTTGAGGGAGTTTGAGTCCCCGTTAATCGGGCTTTTGGGTAATGTTCGCGCGCCACTTGCCCGTATGGTAGATATCGTTTTAGATGCGAGCGTTCCCGAAGAGGCAGATCCTCTGGGCATTGTTCCCACAACCAGTGCTGTAATTGCTATGGCGATGGGGGACGCTTTGGCATCGGCATTAATGCTTGCTCGAGATTTTAAGGAGCAAGACTTTGCGCGTTTCCACCCTGAAGGGCAGTTGGGGCGCAATTTACTCCTCCAGGTAAAAGATGCTATGCATCATACGCGCCGTGTGGCTGTCGTCACCCCAGAGCTTTCGCTGCACGAAGTCGTTATTCGAATGACGGAGTATCCGTTGGGGGCTGCTTGCGTGTTGGGTGAGGGAGAAAAGCTGATCGGTATTATATCGGATGGGGATATCCGCCGCATGCTTCAACAGCACGATGATATTCGTGGGCTTAAGGCTGAGGATATTATGACAAAAGACCCCATATGCGCTTTGCCAGAAATGACCTTAGGGGATGCTGTTCGGCTTATGGAGGATCGTCCCTCGCAGATTTCAGTTCTTCCCGTTAAAGACCCTGATACGCAGGTGTGTCTTGGTTTGCTACGCATTCACGACGTTTATCAGCCGCATTTGGCTTGATTCATTAGCGTATTTAAGGCTATAATAATCAATTACTTCTTTGGGCTAAATTCCCAGCCCTTGGGGGTTTATTCTCCTTTACGTTTTTTTGTAGTCCTCGTGTCATACCCCATGAAAGTTGTCATTCTGTGCGGTGGAAAAGGTACTCGCCTCTATGAAGAGACTGAGTATCGCCCAAAACCCATGGTTCCGATTGGAGATCGCCCTGTGTTGTGGCATATCATGAAGCGATATGCCCAGTTTGGTCATCAGAATTTTGTTCTTTGTTTGGGTTATAAAGGCGAGATGATTAAAGACTTTTTCCGCAATTATCGCTGGCATGTGGGGGACATTACGTTGCGTGCCGGTGATTCGGGTAGTGTTGAATTTCATGCAGCCAATGAAGAATCCGACTGGACCATAACCCTTGCCGAGACGGGCGAGCTGTCCATGACTGCGTATCGGGTGCGCTTGATTCAGCAATATGTGGGTAGTGATGATACTTTTTTGCTCACTTATGGTGATGGGCTGGGTGATGTCGATATCAATGCGGTTATTGATTTTCATCGGAAACAGGGCAAGGTATGCACCTTGACGGGTGTGCACCCTCCAGGCCGTTTTGGAGAACTAGGTATCGTTGAGGAAGGATTGGTTAATGAGTTTAATGAGAAACCACAAGCTGCCGGTGGCTTTATCAATGGCGGGTATATGGTATGCAATAAACGGCTTTTTGACTACTTGCCTGATAATCCTGATATGATGCTTGAGGATGAGCCCATGAAGCGCCTTGTTGCCGATGGAGAGCTCGCAGTTTATTGTCATGAAGGATTTTGGCACCCCATGGATACATATGCAGAGTTTCGGTATTTAAATAAAGTTTGGAGTCAGGGTACTGCACCTTGGGTAATGCCATCATGAGTTTTAATAACTTCTATGCAGGTAAGACGGTTGTTATAACCGGACATACAGGATTTAAGGGTGCTTGGCTTTCTGAGTGGCTAGTTAGCTTAGGAGCTCATGTGGTTGGCTTTGCTCAAAAGCCGCATACAGACCCTGCACTTTTTGATCAGCTTGGACTCGCCTCTCGCGTGGATCATCGAATTGGAAATGTCTGTGATAGGGCAGACCTTGCGCGTTTACTCAAAAAAGTACAACCGGATGTTTGTTTCCATCTTGCAGCGCAGCCACTCGTTCGCTACGCATATAAAAATCCAGTAGGAACCTATGCGGTCAATGTCATGGGGACGGTGAATTTCTTGGATGCACTTTCTGGCTTGGGTAAACGTTGTTCGGCTGTCCTGATTACAACAGACAAATGCTATGATAATAAAGAATGGCATTATGGGTATCGGGAGGAAGATCCTTTAGGTGGGCATGATCCTTACAGCTCAAGTAAGGCGGCTGCTGAAATTGCTATACAATCTTTTCGTAAAGCGTTTTTTTCTATTCAAGAGGGAGCTTCGGTGGGCATTGCTTCTGTGCGAGCAGGCAATGTGCTTGGAGGTGGCGATTGGGCAGAAGATCGCTTGATGACAGAGTGCATTCGTTATCTTTCTTCTAGGAAATCGATACCCGTACGCAATCCTGACTCAACACGACCTTGGCAGCATGTGCTGGAGCCATTGAGTGGGTATTTGCTCTTGGCACAGCGTATAGGCGAGTTGCTCGAGCTTGAAGTGGACCGCGAAGATTTAGATGCTCTGTGTTCATCGTTTAATTTTGGGCCACTGCTTTGCTCTAATAAGCCAGTTCGTGATTGTGTCGATCTGGTTCTTAAATATTGGAAAGGAGAGTGGCATCATGTTCATGATCCGGAGGCACCTCATGAAGCTGGGCGTTTACATCTTTCAGTTGATAAGGCCAATAAGTTGTTAGGTTGGCATCCTATTTGGGATTTCGAACGTACTATTTGTGAGACAGTCACTTGGTATCAAAAAATGGAAAAGTCCTCGACATATGGTTCTGCGAGGGAATTAACGGCAGCTCAAATCCAGGCCTATACAGAGGATGCGCGGCAGTTCGGGCTTGCTTGGGCTCAAAAATAAGATGGCTGCAGCGTCCGATAAAGACAACATTTTGAAGGCATGTCGGGATTATGCTCGAGTGCATCACATAAATTTTGGTTTAAGTGACGATAAGCCCTTTGTTCCTGGTGAAACAGAAGTCCCCTATGCAGGGCGCGTGTTTAATCATGAAGAAGTGGTTGCAGGTGTGAGTTCGGTCCTGGATTTTTGGTTAACTTTAGGTGCGCATGGAAAAACTTTCCAGAAAAAGTTAGCCAGTTACCTAGGTGCGCAACTTTCCATTTTGGTGAATTCAGGGTCGTCCGCTAATTTGGTTGCGCTTGCTTCATTGACCTCACACAAGATTCCTGAAGAGGAGCGCTTAAAGCAAGGCGATGAAGTCATTACGTGTGCTGCAGGATTCCCAACAACCGTAACACCTTGCATTCAGCTGGGGTTAGTCCCTGTTTTTTTAGATAATAATCCTTTGACGGGCAATATTTTGTTTGAAAAAATTGAGGAGGCTTATGTCCCGGGTAAAACAAAAGCCCTCATGATGGCTCATACCCTGGGCAACCCTTTTGATTTGGGAGTGGCTATTGAGTTTTGTAAAAAAAATAATCTTTGGCTGATAGAGGATAATTGTGATGCCTTGGGGAGTTTGTATACAGTTCCTGTAGGGCATTCGTTGCGCGAGATGCTCGACTGTAAGACGGATGAAGCTAATCAGCCATTAACTCGTAAGACGGGATCTTGGGGGGATTTGTCAACCCAGTCTTTTTATCCAGCCCATCATATTACCATGGGCGAGGGTGGGTCTGTGAATATTGTTCACGAACGAAGGCTCAAGCTTTACGTAGAAAGTTTTCGTGACTGGGGGCGTGATTGTTGGTGTGATAGTGGTAAGGAAAATACTTGCAATAAGCGGTTTTCATGGAAGCTAGGTGATCTTCCAGAAGGTTATGATCACAAATATATTTATTCGCACTTAGGCTATAATTTGAAACCAACGGATATGCAGGCTGCTATTGGAGTGAAGCAGTTGGATAAGGTAGATGACTTTGGACGGGTTAGGCGAAGTCATTGGTTGTATTTAAGAAAAGGGCTTCATGAGCTTAGCGATTATTTTGAGTTTATGTTGCCGACCCATGCTCAGGAGTGGAGTGGCGAAAGTTTTGTTTGGGATGATAGTGGGTTTCGTTCGGATCCTTCGTGGTTTGGGTTTATGCTTCGAGTAAGGCCCGAAGCACCGTTTTCTAGGAAGGCTTTTGTGGATCACATACAGTCTGCAAAAATTGGAAATAGGATGTTATTTGGAGGTAATATGACGCGGCAACCTGCTTTTGTGAATCTTAAGAGAGTGAATCCGAATGCATTTCGTGTCGTAGGAAGTTTAGAGGGTGCTGATCGTTTAATGAATGAAGCTGTTTTTATTGGCGTTTATCCGGGCATTACAACGGTTATGCTGGATTATGTGATCGACGTTATTCGGGAGTTTGCAAAAGGCTTTTGATGAATATTTTTGTCACAGGGGCAACGGGCTTTATTGGAGGCTATTTTGTCAAGGAGGCTGTTCAACGAAGGCATGCTATTTATGCTCTTCGAAGAAAAGGAAGCATTCCAAAAATTGACTTAGATGACTCGAAGTTTAAGTGGGTGGAAGAGGCTTTGCTAGACGATTATTTTAAAAAATGTGAAGTGCTGGTTCATTTTGCAGCTCAAGGAGTATCTCCTCAGTCTTCAACATGGGAAGATGCCTTTTTCTCTAATGTTCAAGGTAGCCTGTCTCTTTGGCTAAAGGCATTTGAGCGGGGTGTTAAGCGTATGATTGTTTGTGGATCTCTTGCTGAATATGGTGAGTCTGCTCGTCAGTATGAGTACATACCTACGAGTGCTCCGCTTGAACCTATGGGGCCTTATGCTAGTTCTAAGGCCGCGAGTTCTTTAGCTGCGCTTGCTTTGGGGCGAACTCAGGGTATGGATATATGTGTTATTAGACCTTCCAATGTGTACGGAGAAGGTCAAGACGAGCGTAATTTTTGGCCTTTGTTAAAAAAAGCAGCTTTAGCTGGAGAAGATTTTCTCATGACTCCTGGCGATCAAGTGAGAGACTTTGTTTCTGTGGAATATGTAGCTAAGTATTTCATCGATTTTATTGAAGCCCCTAAAAGAAAAAACCATCAAAGGATATTTCATGTTGGTAGTGGAGAACCAAAAACCTTATTAGACTTTGCTAGCGAGTGGTGGTTGCATTGGAATGCATCTGGGAAAATTTTGAGCGGTGCTTTGCCTTATAGGGATAGTGAATACATGCGATTAGTACCTCTTTTGTAATTATCTTATGAATGACTCTATTAAAAAATCAATCTTGAGTGCTATTGCCGAACTTAATGAAGACTGGAATATTCCTAGTTTAGAGAATCCAGGTCAGGATACGGTGTTGCTGGGAGAACAGAGTAAGATTGATAGTATGGGCCTTGTTATGCTCATTGCTCTGGTTGAAGAGAACATCAAAGAGAAGCTAGGTGTGGACTTGGTTTTAGCTGATGATCGTGCATTTAGCCGGAATAATTCACCATTTCGCAGCGTAGGTACTTTAGAGGAGTACGTTTTAGAATGTCTTCATAAAAGAAACTAGATTAAATCGAGATCTTTATTATGAAAAAGAAAGTCATGATTATAACGGGGTCGAGCAAGGGAATAGGCAAATCTTTGGCTGAGCATTATCTTAAGAAGGAATGGATTGTCGCTGGTTGTAGTCGAGGTGAGGGCTCTATAAACCATGACGATTATGAGCATTTTAACGTAGATGTTTCAGATGAGCAATCCGTGGTTGAAATGGTGCGCAGAGTTTACGAGAAATTTAATAAAATTGATGTTTTGCTGAATAATGCAGGCATTGCTACAATGAATGCTGTGTTGTTAAGTTCTTTAAGTAAGGCAGAGTCCATCATGCGAACTAATTTTTTAGGAGCTTTTTTGTTTTGTAGAGAAGTTGGCAAAGCTATGATCCGAAAAAAAACTGGAAGCATCGTTAATTTTACAAGTGTTGCATCGCCTTTAAATCTTGAAGGAGAAGCTTTATATGCTTCTAGTAAGGCTTCTGTAGAGCGATTGACTAAGATTTTAGCCTACGAATTAGGTTCTTCCGGCGTAACCGTAAATGCGATTGGTCCAACACCTATTGATACCGATCTCATCGGGTCTGTTCCTGAAGATAAGATTCACGCGGTGATTCAACGTCAGGCAGTTAAGCGAAAAGGTTCTTTTGATGATATTGCACATGTGTGTGATTTTTTAATTGATGAAAAGAGCAGTTTTGTAACTGGACAGGTGATTTATTTGGGAGGTGTTTGTGACTGAAGAAAATTCAGCATTCAATGATTTTTTAGAATACATGCATCGATATGCTAATCGAGTATGTCTTATAGAGGGCGATTGTTTTTATACTTATCAAGATTTACTAGAATCCGTTGATCAAATTAAGGATCAATATACTCAATGGAGATTTTCTTCTAAGCCTGTTATAGGATTTTGGGGTGATTTTGGTTTTTGCTCTATAGCCTTATTGCTTGCGTTGGGATCGAAAGGGGCTGTTGTGGTTCCTCTTGGAAGTTGGAGTAGTCGCGAGACTGATAGGAGGGCTCAGGAGGCAGGTATTACTCACATGGCTTCTTTTAGCGATGGGATTCTTAGTATTCAAAAATTGACACAAGACAGCCTATATCGCGATGAAATCGAAAAGCTAGGTGATCATTCAGGTCTTGTTTTGTTCAGCAGTGGAACAACGGGAAGACCTAAGGTTATGCTGCATGATTTTAATCGCTTTCTTGCCCGCTATAGGCCAAAAAAGAATGCTAAAGACTACCGCATTTTGCTTTTTTTATTGTTTGATCACATCGGGGGGCTGGATACCCTTTTTAGGGGTCTTAATAATGGATCTTCATTGGTAGTTTGCTCCGAGCGTGATCCTTACTCAGTGGCAAAAACTATTGAACGTAGTTCTGTCAGTGTTTTTCCATCGACTCCAACAGCACTTAATTTGTTACTGGTTTCGGAGGCCTTTAAGCAATATGATTTGAGTTCATTAAAAGTTATTAGCTATGGTGCTGAACCTATGACAGCTTCATTGTTGAATCGACTGAATAAAGTATTTCCTGGAGTTCAGTTTCAGCAAAAGTTTGGTATTAGTGAAACACATGTCTTGGATGTGCGCAGTCGTACTTCAAATGATTTAGCTATTAAAATTAATGATCTTGATGTGGAGTATAAAGTTGTTGATGGAGAGCTTTATTTGAAGACTCATTCTAGTATGTTAACTTACCTTAATGCTGGAGAAAATCGTGCTTTTGATGCTGAGGGGTGGTTTCATACAGGTGACCAAGTAGAAGTGCTCAGTGATGGGTATATGGAGGTTAGGGGCCGTGTGGGTGACGTCATTAATGTTGGAGGGGAAAAGGTTTTGCCCAGTCAAGTGGAGTCGGTTTTAACGCAGGTACCTGGGGTTGAGGAATGTCTTGTATATGGTGCTCCTAATGGAATTACGGGTAAGACGGTTCATGCAAAAGTGAAGCTAAGTAATGAAGTTAATAAACAAGATATTCGCAAAGCTATACGCCGGTTTTGCAAAGAGAGGCTTGAGCCTCATGCGCAACCTGTTAAAATAGAGATTGTAAATACTATACCTCATACTCATAGCCTCAAAAAAGTGCGCAAAGAGCCCTAAATGCCTTTTTCAAGCTTTATTCGATCTTCAGTTAAAGGAATTGTTACAGCAGTTCCTGAGAATATTCGTTCTATTGATGAAGAAACAGATAACTATGGAGGCAACGTTGCTCAATTAGATCGTATTAAAAAAGTAATAGGTATTGATAAACGACGAGTCGTCGATACTAAGACAACGGCTGCTGACTTGTGCCTGCATGCAGCTGAGTACTTGATGAAGTCTCTTGATATTGATCGTAACCTATTAGGTGCTATCGTCTGTGTGACTCAGACTCCTGACTATTGGCA
>DCBD01000062.1 GCA_002313355.1 Opitutia bacterium UBA1116
ATCGATGAGCGGAGCAACCGCATCATCCTCTCCTACGGACACCCCATCGATCAGCTCGACAGCCTCTCTTTTAAAAACGTCGTTGGCAACTTTCTAGAAACTGCAGAGAGCTGGCTTACAGAGCTCGAGGGCACCCAAGGCACTGTACCTGCCTCTTCCGAGAGCCAAGGGAAAGACCTAGAAGGCAATATAGGCTTTAAGGTCTAATAAGCGCATTCAGCTAATCTCCGCCTCTCTTTTTACGGGCAAGCTATGCGTATTTCTGTCCTGATTACGAATTGCAACTACGGCCAGTACGTCTGCGAAGCCATCCAAAGCGCTCTAGACCAGACGGCCCAGCCCGATGAAATCATCATCGTTGATGATGGGTCCACGGATGACTCAATCCAACGCATCGAAGCAGCCTTTTCTGAAAACAACCTAGTTCGCTTAGTTAAGCAAGACAATGGAGGGCACATCACTGCCTTTAACACGGCCATCCAGCACAGCACTGGAGACATTATCTTCTTCCTCGATGCGGATGACTATTACGCACCCAACCACATCGAAGGCTGCCTCAATGTCTTCAAACAAGAACCCAAGGTCGATTTTGTTTTTACGGCCTACCAATATACAGGCGATCAAACGGGCCACGTCTTTCGCTTCGAGAAAAGCGGCTCAAAGGGCATAGCGCCAGTCGCTGCTTATTTTGGGAGGCACTGGGCAGGCGGCCAAACCTCTACACTCTCCGTTCGCAAAAGACTTGCCGAAAAAATATTCCCCTACCCCAAAGCATGGGCTAGCTTCACTAAAGGGCACGGTGAAGTCGGCCTTGTCCACGGCTCTTCCATCCTAGGAGCGCATAAATATTATTTAAAGGCACCCACCGTCTATTACAGGTCCCACGGGAAGAATGACGACCAACAAATAAGGAGCGCCTGCTCAAGCTACAACATTGAGCTTTTAACCTTCTCGGTCATCCAACACTACTGGGATCAGGCTGGTCTCTCTCCACTCCTTCATTGCAAGGCTCTCTCCGAATTTCGCACTATAGAGCACCCGTCTAAAGAAGAGCTTAAGGTATACCGAAAGCTCATTTTGTCCTCACCCCAGCCCTTGTTAAAGAGGCTAGAGCAAGTCATATCTGCCTGGAAGCACTACAAAAAGCGCCAAAACGCCTAATGCCAGGCTCTTTTCCAGAAGCACTCATCCTCATTCACGACTCCACAAACCTAGGAGGGGCAGAGCTTCACTTGCTCAACATTCTAAAGACAACCCAATCCCTCGGCATTCGAAACTACCTCATTACCCCAAGCAAAGGCTCCCTCTTCCAACAATTCGAAGCCTTGGTAGAAGGCTACTGCATCAGCCCCATACCCAGACCATGCAAGCTCAAAACAGCCTTCACATACTACCCCTTCATCAAGACCTGCAAGCAGTTCATACAATCGATTGAAGCCAAGTCATCATGCATCCTAGTAGGCGATCTTTATCCCCTATGGGCCTCCATCAAACTGGGCAAAACAAGCCAAACACCTGTCTACTCGCTTTGGCAGGGAGAGTATGATTTCAGCTCTCATGAATGCATCCAAAAATGGGCTCGCTACGGCGCCAACAATGCAGACAAGCTCATTGCCAACACCTTCATCAAGCAACACATCGAAGCAAACCGTCTTCTACACAAAGAAATCCTCCCTCTCGACCCCAAGGTGGACACAAACACATTCTCCAAAGAAAACCATAATAGAGAAAGCTTAAGAAAGTCTTTTGGCTGGGAAGATCGCCAAGTTGCCGTTTGCGTCGGGCGCTACGGCGAAGGCAAGGGCCAGCCTTGGCTTATAGACAGCTTCCTAAAAGATCGAACTCTCAAAAAAACCTGGAAGCTCGTCATCGCAGGCCCCATTAGCGAGGGTGACCGCAACAAGCTAGCGAGTATTTTAAACAAGGAAAATGCCGACCAGCCTATAGAAATCTTGGGCGAGCGCGCCGACATCGCTGAGATCTACGCAGCGTCAGACCTTGCGGTTTTCCCTGGAACCGTCCAAGAGAGCTTCGGCCTTTCAATGATCGAGGCGGCTCTCATGGAACTTCCTGTCATTGCCCTTAAGCAAGGCGCTCTTCCCTACATTTTTGGAGACGATTACCCAGGCCTCATACCTAAAGACGAACGCAGCAGCATCATAACTCTCATCAAAACGTTCGATAAAAGCAGCCAATTTACCAATTCTCAGCAAACAAAAAACCTCAAGGAAAGCATCCTCGGTATCTTCTCAAATTTCGAACTTCAACTGAAAACCATCCTCGGTGATTCAGATCAAGCCACTTAAGCACACGCTCTAAAGCCTAACCCACTCCTCTGGAAGCAAATCCCCCGAAGTTTTTCCATTAGCATACCATTGCTTAGGTGCAATAACGCAATCACCTTCTGAGGCTTCTCCTAAAAAAGCCCCCCACCAACTAAAGGAACTGTTGGCAATTACGTGGTGCTTACAACCCATCATGAGATAGAGATCTTTTTCAGGATGTTTTTCATTAGGATCGATGATCGTTGATCCTACAGGCAAGTCTAGATGCTCGCGAACCCAATCTGGATCATCGGAAAAAACATAGCAATTCAGCACGCCGAATCGATCGCGAAGAAGGTCAACTGCCTTTGCATAGTACTCTAGCAGACAAACACCATGAACAGCTTTAAACTCTGGATTACTCACATAATCACCCCGTCTCACATGGATACTCACTGAGGTCGACTCCGCCATATCTGAGAGAATAGCACTACTTTCGCTGTTAAGCGGGCATCTCAATTGAAAGTCCTCTTCAATCAAGTGCTTTGCCCTCTTCATGTACTCAAAACACTGCCAGTAGCCATCAAGATAAGCTGGAGCGGCAACATACTCCATGCGCTCACAAAAACGATGTTCCGCCTTCTCCCGCACCCAACCCCGACTCACGCCAGAACACTTCCGAAAAAGCTTCGTAAATGCATTAGGCTTTCGCCTAACTTCGCTGACTTCAGCCCTACTTGCCACGGAAGCCTTGATATTAAAGCAATCCAAAGCGTAAGGTCTCTTCTCATAAGGCTCATCAAAGGTGCTTAAATCAAGCTTGAGCGGCACTTTTAACTTATCAGCTATATAGCGTCCAAAGGCATACTGAAACATTTGGTTTCCAAGCCCACCCATAATCCGAACTATAATACAATCATCCATTTATCTATTCAAATAAGGTCTAATCTTCTTAGAGTATTCGTAGAGCAAATGCCTAACATGGAATCTATCGAGTCGAGGGCGAGGATCCTCAACCACTCGAGTTAAAAATGCCTTTAACCGCGCCTCATCATAGTACTTATTCGGCACATTATTATGAAAGTACGGCTCAGCAAGTTTTTCACGATACAGGGCTTCATTTTGATCGAGCTCAATAATATGCTCAATCGCCTCTTCTTCAGAGGCATAATCATAAAGATTAACAAAACTTCTAGAGTTAAAGTCTTCACCAATCTTAGGATCACCCCAATAAATGGCCGTGGCCCGCGCCTTCATCGCATTAATGATCTTTTCGGAAGCGTAATAAGGCGCCTCATGATTTTCAAAAGTAATAAAGAACTTGTAACTACGAAGAAAATTTATCGTCTCTAAAGGTGGTATGATCTTTCCAAGATTATTTTTAAATTTCCCCCCAGAATCAATCTGCTTGTAACGGTTTAATTTTTCAAAAAATTGGATTCTTTTTCGGGTTCTTCTGGGATTTCCATTGGAAACTAAAAATGCACAGAAATTTGTTTTTATTCTAACGAGCTCGTCTATCTCGTTTGAGTTTTTGACAATATCAGATGCCTTGGAATCAAGTACATAAAAAGGGACCCTAAGGCTCCTAGGATTATCGAGCAGCAAATACCCCATCGTATAATGGCAATAGCCAAAGTTAGGATAGCAGTCTTCAATAGGGACATAAATTTTAACACAGTCCCTATAGTTATAATGTGTCCTTGCCCCATCATCACCATAAAACAAAAAATCTGGGCGATCCGACTCCTTAACCTGGTAGAGTGATTCCAGTGCTTTTTTAATAAAAATTCCGTAAGACTCAACACCATCAACAAACTTAATCTTAATTTGCTTCATACACGTCATTCTATATTCAAAAAAAACACCCTTATCAGCGAGCCAAATCTTTCATTATTGGACAACGAACGGGCTTAAAAGCTCATACACACGCTTGGGGAGATGCACTTTAAGCCAAACACCTGCTTCATCATCTTTCTCTTCACAAACACACCCCATTTGGTGCAAACGAGCAACCCACTCATATTCCTTATAGGGGATTAACAATTGAGCACTGATGAGAGAATCTTCCAGCACCGCGTCCATTGTAGACTGCAGGACATCCAAGCCCTCACCGGTATGAACACTCACAAAAATACTCTCAGGGAACTGCGCTTTTAAAGAGCTCTTAAAAAGAGCATCTTCCTGCAGGTCTACTTTATTAAAAACAGGGATGATCCGTTTTTCAGAAATATTAAGCTCTGCCAAAACATCCAAGGTCGTCTGCCTGTGCTGCTCGACATCAGGACTACTCAAATCCATGACATGAATTAAAAAATCTGCATGAATCGCTTCTTCTAAAGTTGCCTTAAATGCATCCACAAGACGGTGGGGCAAGCGACGGACAAACCCAACTGTATCGGTTAAGAGCAAAAGCCGTCCTGAAGGCAGCTTTAATCTTCGGGTTACTGGGTCAAGCGTTGCAAAGAGCTTATCCTCCACCAAAATATCCGATTTGGTGAGCACCTGAAGCAATGAAGATTTCCCTGCATTCGTATAGCCAATAATCGAAGCGGTCGGAATTGGCACCTTCATCCGCTGCTTTCGCTGAACGCCTCGATGCTGCACCACCTCTGCAAGCTCACGCTTCAGCTTAGCAATCCTTTGACGAACAATTCTTTGGTCGAGCTCAATTTGCTTCTCCCCTTCACCTCGCTGGGTAACGCTCCCACCTCGCTGACGACTGAGGTGCGTCCAAGCCCTTTTTAGCCGAGGCAAAGCATACTCCCAATAAGCAAGTTCTACTTGAAGCACGGCTTCTTTAGTTTGGGCACGTTCAGCGAAAATATCCAAGATGACCTCTTGCCTATCAATAACAACGAGCTCACTCTCCTTTTCCCAGTTGCGTTGCTGCGCGGGGGACAGCTCATGATCGAAGACAATAAGATCACAATCGTGCGCCTGGGCAAGTGCGATAATCTCATCAACTTTTCCCTTACCCAGCAAAAAGGGTGCATGCGTCTTTCTCAGACGAACAAGAACACTCTCAGCAACCTCTATATTCAGGCTCCCGACAAGATCCACGAGCTCTTCGAGCAGAGAGAGCGCTTCCTCTTCATCCTGCCCATGAGCCACGGATCCAACCAGCAATGCGCGCGTTTTTGTTCTCTTTTCTTGTGTAATTGACATCTAGACAAAGAAGGCCATAGACATGCTGCCAGGGAACCGGTTACCTGCAAGACTTCTTTGCCTAAACACTTTAATTGTTTAACACAGCTTGAGCCGCTGCTAATCGAGCAATAGGTATGCGCAAAGGCGAGCAACTTACATAATCTAAACCAATGTTGTTAAAAAACTTAATAGACTCAGGGTCTCCTCCGTGCTCGCCGCAAATACCAAGCTTGAGCGCCTTCCTCCCCCGGCGACCTCGCTCACAGGCAAACTCAACAAGCTGCCCCACTCCGGACTGATCGAGTGTTGCAAAGGGGTTTTGGTCAACAATCTCAATATCTCGGTAGCGAGACAAAAAGCTCGAGGAGTCATCACGGCTCATACCAAGGCCCGTCTGGGTTAAGTCATTCGTCCCAAAACTAAAAAATTCAGCCGTGTGAGCAATGGACTCTGCGTCAAGCGCTGCACGAGGGACTTCTACCATCGTCCCCACACTATACTGAATGTTCACTTTTTTGCGCTGCATAACGCTTTCTGCCGTTGAACGGATAATGGCCACTTGATGATCGAGCTCTTTTGAAAAAGCCACAAGCGGCACCATGATTTCAACCAAAACGGGCACCGATTTTTTGGCTAACATCACCTGAGCTGCCGCCTCAAAAATAGCCTGCACTTGCATTTGTGTTATCTCAGGGTAAGTAATACCTAGGCGGCACCCACGGTGCCCGAGCATCGGATTATTCTCTTCAAGAGAGCGGACACGCTCAGCAATCACTCCTGGAGTAACACCCAACACTTGAGCCAGTTCCTTTCGCGAAGCATCGTCTTTAGGCAAAAACTCATGCAATGGTGGATCGAGCAAACGAATCGTCACAGGCCGCCCACCCATAGCACGGAAAATACCAGCAAAGTCTTTTCGCTGAAGCGGCAGGAGCTGCTTTAGCGACGCTTCACGCTCTTTAGCATCTGCAGCCAGTATCATTTGCCGCATAATCGTAATGCGCTCACCCTCAAAAAACATATGCTCTGTTCG
>DCBD01000031.1 GCA_002313355.1 Opitutia bacterium UBA1116
ATTCCAAGCATTCTTCTTCGATGAGGCCTATGAACCCTGCTGGATCGACCCTCCCATGTCTTTCCCCTCCATCGAACACATCCAACAAATGAAAGCTTCTTAAAGCACAAACACTCCTTGAGTCAAAGAATGCATTGAAGCTTCAAGTTTTCAGTTGAAAGCGAGGCCCTGTCCATGCTTTACTCTAATATGGCACACAGTTCGGAAAAGTCACCCACACACTCTGTTGATCAGGTCTTCTACCAAGAAGCTGATGCGTTCTTTAAGACCCATGCGCATACCGCTTTGACCTATGATGACATCACGCTAGCAACACGCTATTCGGATGTTTTGCCTCGCAAGGCCCAGGTAGACACCGCACTTTCCGAGCGCCTCAAGCTCCACATTCCCATCATCTCTTCGGACATGGACACGGTGACAGAGTCAGAAATGGCCATTGCCATGGCCCTCAACGGCGGCCTAGGCCTCATCCACTACAACATGACTGAAGCTCAACAGGTCAAAGAAGTCGCCCGGGTGAAAAACTTCGTTCATGGCCTCATCCAAGAGCCCATTACAGCGAAGCCTGACCAACACATTGGTGATCTCCTCAAACTCATTGAAAACAAGCAATACAACTTCAAAACATTTCCGGTCGTCGACACGCACGGGAAGCTTCTTGGCCTCGTTCCCAGTGCCGTTGTCAAGGAACGCTACAAAGGGCGCACCGTCAAAGAGGCTATGCACGCACGCAAAGAGCTCTACACTTTAGATGAAGTCGCCATCGAGAAAGACCCTATTGCCGCAGCCGATGCGTTCTTCAACGAACACTTAGGCATCCACAAGGTCCTGGTTGTCGACAAAAACGACACTCTCCGCGGTCTCTTCACCCTGAGCGATATCGAGCGCATCATTGAAGAGAGGGCGGCCACCGTAAAGCCAACACGCGATGCACAGTTCAGACTCCTGTGTGGTGCCGCCGTCTCTGCAACACGCACGGCCTCCGGCGACCTCGACAAACAGCGCATCCTCGGGCACGTCGGCAACTTAGTCCAAGAAGGTGTCGATGCAGTCGCCATTTCAACGGCCCACGGGCATACATTGGGCGTAGGCGAAACGGTAAAACTTCTGCGTCAAGAGCATCCAGAGTTAACCCTCATTGCCGGTAATGTAACCAGCGCAGAAGGTGTTGACTTTTTAGCCGATGCCGGTGCCGATGCCATTAAAATAGGACAAGGGCCGGGCTCCATATGCACAACACGGATCGTTGCAGGTGTTGGCATCCCTCAAATGACGGCCCTCTATGTCGCCTCCAAAAGCGCTTCACGCGGGAAGGTACGCCTCATCGCCGACGGGGGAATCACCAAAAGTGGAGATATCGTCAAAGCGATGACCTTGAGTGATGCTGTCATCTGTGGAGGTGTGCTTGCAGGCTGCAAGGAAGCCCCCGGGAAAATCTTAGAAATTAACGGCAAGCTCTACAAAGAGTACCGCGGCATGGGCAGCCTCGAAGCCATGCAAGCAGGCTCAGCGGCACGCTACGGCCAGAGCAATCTTGATAAAAACCGCAAAGCAACTGCCGAAGGCGTCGAAGCCTTAAAGGAGGTATCCGGTGCTGTCCGCGAAACACTCCTCCAATTAGTCGGCGGGCTGCAATCAGGTATGGGCTACCTTGGAGCACCGTCTTTAGAGGCCCTACACTCTCAAGCACGCTTTGCACGCATCACGCCAGCAGGTCAGCGCGAATCAGCCCCGCATGACATCATCGAAATCAAAACCGCCAAAAATTCATGAGCCAAGGCGTTTTTCTTGATCGGGACGGCACGCTCATAGAGCATGTCCCCTACCTGTCTGATCCCAAGGCCGTAAAGCTACTTCCAGGAGCTAGCGAAGCCCTCAAAGCTCTACAGGCCTTAGGCTATAAGCTCTTTTTATTCACCAACCAATCAGGCGTTGGACGAGGCTACTTCACGATGGATGCGGTCCATGCCTGCAACGACAAGATGTTCGACCTCCTCGGCATCCCCAAGGCAGACTTTGCCAATATCTGCATTGCCCCCGAAGCACCTGATGCTCCGACCGTCTACCGCAAACCCTCGCCAAAATTCATTCACGAAATGATCGAAGCCCATAAGCTCGACCCACAAGCATGCTACATGATTGGGGACTCGGTCAAAGATATCGAAGCTGGAATCCGCGCAGGCATACACAGCGTATTCATCAACAATCCGACCTTACCCGAGGGTGAGGGCTTAAACGAAAACCATATTGGCAAAGTCGCCCGCTACCCAAACCTTAAGGCCTTTGTCGATAGCTTGGGCACGACTTAAAAGCCTAGGCTTCGATCCTACCCTCTTCAGTATCAATGATATCAGCAAAAGAAACCAGGTCCTCACGATCGGCAATTTCCATCTGCGCCCGTACCTCTTTGAGTTTTTCACGACCCATCTCACTCATCCCCATTTGGACGAGCTTGCGATTCCATACATGCGCCTTCAAGTCTTTGGGAAACAACTTTTTAAGCTTCTCATCGAGTATAGCATCGCTGTCACTGCTTTTGACAGCTTCAACCACATCAGCAGGATCCACCCCTAAATGAAGGCACAAAAAGCCATCAAAGCCTTTCGTAAAATTACGCTGATATTCCTTGGGCAACTCCCCTGCTAAGTGCTTGCGTATCTTGGCAATAAAGCGCGGCAAGTGAAGCAAACCACATGGATGCGCCTCGTAAGGCGATGGCAAATCGTACAGAACATTTCCGATAGGCTTCATAGCTAATTGATTGATAATAAAGGATTAATTTTTGCAATGCTAAAGTTTGAGTCGCCCTTGACAAGACCCTATAAAACCTTAAGATTACCCCCCAAGCAGCTTGAGTTAACAAAGTCCCTCCTAACTGATTAAACAAATATCTGGGCAAAAAGTTACATTATAGATGATAGATGAATCTTCCAACGATGACAGATCAAGACAAGAACGCAGAATCTTCCGTCCTAAAAGTGACGAATAAAATGGGGATTCATGCGCGTCCAGCTGCTATGATCGTGCGCGTTGCTAACAAATACAGCGACACGGAGATCTGGGTCCGCAAGGACACTGAGCAAGTCAATGGCAAGAGCATCATGGGCTTAATGATGCTTGCAGCAGGCAATGGCTCTGAGCTCAATTTCACTGCTATGGGTCCAAGTGCAAAAGAGCTCCTCAAAGAACTCTCAGAGCTATTCGCCCGCAGATTCGAAGAAGCTTAAACGAGGAGGAGGCTTGCGTTCGCAAAGGATCCCTCCATGCTGAAAGGCTATGCATGGGCATCGACGTAAAACGTGGCTTTATGGCCTAAGTTCTTTTTTCTTACTTCTCATAACCCTCCACACTCACGCGGCTGAGGCGCCTGTGCGTGCAGAGCTCATCAGCGAGCCAACAAGCATTCAGCCAGGCAAGCCCTTCTGGGTCGCAGTCCATTTTCAGCTAAGCCCCGGGTGGCACATCTACTGGAAGAACCCAGGAGCAACGGGTCTGCCCACACGCATTGAGTGGGCGCTTCCTGACGATTTCAAAGCAGGGCCTGTCCTAGAGCCAAGCCCCCTGCGCTTTGATACAGCGGGTATTGCCAGTTATGGCTACAAGGAAAGTGCCGTATTTTTAGCAGAGATCACGGCCCCCGAAACTTTAGAAATAGACTCCACGGTAACTATCCGCGCGACGGCCCACTGGCTTGCCTGCGAAGTGAGCTGCATTCCAGGCAGTACTGAGCTTAGGCTCACAGTTCCTGTCAGTGATACGATGGGAGAAAACAATGCTCAACATACGCAGCTTTTTGAACAAGCGCGCGCGGCCCTACCGCAACCCCCACCTGCAAACTGGGAAGGTGTTGCCTATGAAGAATTGGGAGAAATCACGCTTCTTTTAAAAACAAAGGATACTACGCAAAGCATTCGTCCTCAAGATCCTTACTTTTTTTCAAGCGATGATGCCATTGATCCTGAAGCGACCCAGCAAGTCTTTGAGCTGAGTGACGGCGGGCTCATGATAAAACTCGTGAGCACACCTGGCATGAAAATGCAACGCCTCTCGGGCATACTCACGTCATCGAGTTCTTGGATGGGATCCTCAAAGGGTATTGCTATTAATCTGCCTATGAGCGAAGCGCCCAGCGCTGCCGTAAGCAGTACTCATGGAGGGTCTTCCTCAATACCTGATCTCCCTAAATCACTTTGGCAAATGCTGCTCTTTGCCTTTATTGGTGGAATTATCCTCAATGCAATGCCCTGCGTTTTTCCTGTGATTGGCATCAAGATGCTTAGCTTTGTACAACAAGCAGGAGATAGTGCATGGAAAATAAAAGCCCATGGGTTTATTTTTACTTTAGGTGTTTGGATTAGCTTTTGTGCACTCGCAAGCTTACTCATTGCGCTCAAGGCTGCTGGTGAAGAAATCGGATGGGGATTTCAGCTGCAAAACGCAACTTTTGTTGCGGGCCTTTGTGTTTTGCTGTGGCTGGTTGCACTCAACTTTCTTGAGGTATACTCCGTTGGGAATACCTTTGTAGGGACAGGCCACAGCCTTGCAGCACGCAGCGGCTATACGGGGAGCTTCTTTTCAGGAGTGCTTGCAACTCTGGTTGCGACCCCTTGCACAGCACCTTTCATGGGGACGGCCGTTGGCTTTGCTGTTTTGCAAACACCCATCGTTACTTTGAGTATTTTTTCCTCGATGGCTCTGGGCATGGCCTTCCCTTATCTATTGATGAGCCTCTTTCCTTGGCTTATCAACCACTTACCCAAGCCGGGCAAGTGGATGGAAACCTTCAGGCAAGCCATGGCCTTCCCTCTGATTGCAAGTGTCATTTGGCTTTTGTGGGTATTTGGACAACAAACAAACATCAATGCTCTGGCCAAACTTCTTTTTGCCCTGTTACTCGTATCGATGGCCGTGTGGGTGTTTGGGCGTTGGGCAGACCCGATGCGCAGGGCCTGCGTGCAACGTCGTGGCATTTTTAGTACGAGCATACTGCTCGCATCAGGACTACTCCTTGGGTATTTTGCAGCCAATCCAGAAACCGAAGAGAACCCATGGATGCTTGATTGGGAACCTTACTCTCAAGAGACCCTTGAGGCTCTTCGGGCAAAAGAGCGCATGGTGTTTGTCGACTTCACAGCAGCTTGGTGTCTTACTTGCCAAGTCAACAAACACACGGCCCTGCACAACGAAAAAGTCATCCATGCATTCAGGCAATGGGATGTAGCGACCCTGCAGGCAGACTGGACGAACCGCGACCCTGAAATCACGCGCACACTGGAGCGCTTTGGTCGCAACGGCGTTCCGCTCTATTTACTCTACCCCAAAGGCCCTGATACCGAGCCCATCATACTTCCGGAAATTTTAACGCCATCCATCGTGTTAGATGCATTAAAAAAAGCGCAGGGACACCATGCCGGAGAGTGAAACGCCTTTCATAGCGAGCCCATCGAATCCCAAGGTTAAAGAACTCGTTAAACTTCAAAAGCGCTCCTTCCGCGATGAGACTCGGCGCTTTCTGATCGAAGGATTAAGGGAGACAGAGCGGGCTATGGATGCTGGGGTTAGCCTAGAAAGCCTCTACACGTGCACTGAATTTTTCACAAACACAGCAGACCGTGTTTTAGAGAAAGCGAAGCAGCGCGGTATCGAACGTACCGAGTTAAGCAAAGATGCCTTCGAAAAGGCATCAAGTCGCAAAGGTCCAGACGGGATATTGGCCATTGCCGAGCAGTGGAACACTTCCCTTGACTCCCTTGAACTTCAAGAAACGCCGCTGCTTGTCATTGCAGAGAGCATTGAAAAACCAGGCAATCTTGGGAGCATCATGCGCAGTGCTGAAGCCGCGCGTGCCGATGCACTCCTTGTGTGTGGCACGGGTGTTGATCTATTCAATCCGAATGTTATTCGCAACGCGCAAGGTGCTTGTTTTAGTTTAAAGGCTGTCATCTGCAGTGAGGAAGCGATCAAAATGTTTGCTCGCAAGCATGCCATTAAACTCATCGCAACGACTCCGGATGCAAGCAAGCCCTACTGGGCAGCGACACTCTCAGAGCCTATAGCCATCCTCATGGGAACCGAGCACACGGGCTTGAGTGACTTTTGGTTGGAGCGCGCCGATGAGCGTGTGGCCATCCCCATGGCAGGATCTATGGATTCGCTCAACGTTGCCACGGCAACGGCGATTGTACTGTTTGAAGCCGTCCGGCAGCGCAGTGGGTAGAGAGCGCTTGGGTCGAAGAGGATTGTCGCACAGACATAGGTGCGTCCCGCGAAAGTTGAGCCCCAAGCTGTTGTCGTCAAAATCAGCCTTGGATATTTTGCAACCAGGTGTTGAGCCCCAACTCCGTGCTTATCCTTGGGTGGTAATCCAAGTCTTTACGGGCGGCACTGATGTCAAAAGTGTGGGTCTTAGCGAGCTCGATCGCGACAAAGCGCGTCATCGGAGGCTCTTGCTCAAGGTGTAATAAACGGTGTGTAGACTCCAGTAGAGCACCGGCAGCATAGGCAGCCCACAGGGGTATTTTCTTGTTGATGACAGGAATCCCGCAGCGCTCGAGGATGTGATTGATCCAGGGCCAGAGCTGAACGGGCTCTCCTTGGCTGATAAAGTAAGCCTTGCCGCCACAGGTACCTCGATCGAGAGCATCCATCGCGCACAGGTGTGCGTCTGCAGCGTTATCGACGTAGGTGATGTCGACCCAATTATCACCCCGGCCTACGATGTACAGGCGACCTGCACGTGCGCGCAGCAGGATGCGAGGGAGCAAGTGAGGATCCCCCGGGCCCCAGATGAGGTGTGGCCTGAGAGCTACTACCTGCAAACCGTTTGCATCATGGGCACTGAGTGCGCTATACTCTGCGATCGCCTTGGTCTGGGCATAGGCACAGAGCCAACGCGAGCCGTAGGGCATCGACTCATTGACGTGCTTGAGGGGCTTTCGATTGAATACGACACTGGGCGTGCTTGTGTAGATGAGTTTTTTAACGCCGTGCTCTTTGCAAGCCTCCACAACGTGCTGGGTGCCGATGATGTTAGCACGCACATACTCACTTCGGGGACCCCAAACGCCTGCCTTAGCGGCAATATGGAAGACAACGTCTACCCCCGAGCAAGCGGACTGAACGGCCGCCTTGTCTGCTATGTCACCCTGGAGCACGTCTACCCCAAGGGCCTCTAAACCGAGCTGAGGGGAGCGCCCCAAGGAGCGTACATGGAAGCCTCGACTCAAGAGGCGATCGACCACGACCCGGCCCAAAAAACCGCTGCCTCCTGTAACTAAAGCACGCATAGACAAAGAGTGTGTTTAAAGCGAAGCTCCTGCCAATGTTTTTTGTTTCTAATTTTATAACTTGGGCGAAAACCGTGGAAACGTAAGCCTATACAGATATAGGTGCGTCCCGCGAAAGTTGAGACCATGGATGTTCTCGACAAAAGCGGCCTTGTGTGTGGGCGTTTTTTTATGGTAGTGTTATGAAAGTATGAAGAATACACCGATCGTCGCCCCTTCTATCTTGGCAGGTAACCATGCTCACTTAGCTGAAAGTGAAGCGGTCATTGCTGAGCATGGCCTAGCATGGGTACATCTTGATATTATGGATGGGCATTTTGTCCCCAATCTAAGCTTTGGCCCTCAAACACTGAAAGACCTTCGTGCTTACTCAGGGCTGTACTTTGACACACATCTCATGCTCGATAATCCAGATAAGTACATCGATGCGTTCATTGATGCAGGGACCAATAGTATCACCATTCACGTCGAGCCGGACTTCCCCAAGGAAGCAACGCTCAAGAAAATTCGCAAGCAAGGTGCACATGCAGGCATTTCACTTAAGCCCAAAACGCCCATCTCTGCAATTGAACCCTACCTAGAGCTTGTCGATATTGTCTTAGTGATGACAGTAGAGCCCGGCTTTGGTGGCCAGGCCTTTGAAGATGCGATGCTCCCCAAAATTGAGGCGATTGATCAAATGCGGCGCACGCGGGACCTTACCTTTCGCATCGAAGTAGACGGTGGCATTGACGAACATACCGGCCCGCGCTGCAAGGCTGCTGGAGCGGATACGTTTGTCACAGGAACAGCCTTCTTTCGCGCAAAGGACAAAGATGCCTTTCTGCAGGCCTTTGCTTAAAGCTTCGAGGACTGAAGGACCTTGTAAAGGTGCTCTAAGGTGCGCTCAGCAGCACCCCGGTTTTGAGCGTGCCAGGCTTTAGCCGATTGACCAAGCTCACTGCGGGCCTCTGGAGACTGCAACAACTCAAGGATGTACTGCTTTGCTCTGGGTGCATCTTCAGCACGGCGAGCTGCTTGGGCCGCCTCTAAAGACTCACATATGCGTTTGAAGTTAGTCATCATGGGGCCATAGACCATGGGCAGACCAAGGGCTGCAGCCTCAATCGGCGTCTGGCCGCCATCATTGGGTGGGAGACTGTTACCAATAAAGGCAAGGTCTGCCACCTGGGAGAGCACGCGTAGCTCACCTGTGGTATCGGCAAGATAAACGTCTGTATTGGCGGGGGCTACCCTTCCCGAGGAGCGCATGTGCCAAGACCACTGAGAGCTGCGCAGTAAGCGCTCCAGCTCAGAACGACGCTCCATATGGCGGGGGACGAGCAGTAACACACAGGCTAAGCCAAGCTCGTTGCGGGCCTGCTCAAACGTATCGAGTAAAAAGGCCTCTTCCCCGGGCCAGGTCGAAGAGCCTAAGAGCACAATAGGAGCCTCTCGATCGCGCAGGAAACCAAGCTCCCCCAAAAGGGCATTTTTTTCAGAAGCGCTCAGCAAGGGCTTTACCTCGACGTCGAACTTTAAGTTGCCGGTTTGGAAGGTTGTCTCCCTGTGGGCGCCTAGCGCAAGAAAACGCTCATAGTCTTGCTCGGTAGCGGCCAGAAGGACATCGAGCTTTTGGAGCAAGCGCCCCGCGATGGCTTTTATCTTTAAGTAGCGCTTAAAGCTGCGATTAGAAAGCCGGCCATTGACAACAACCACAGGCACCTTGCGCCTGTTGGCTTGATTGATGTGCTCTGGCCAAAGCTCCGTCTCCATTAGAAGGGCCATATCCGGCTGAAAGCGCTTCCAAGCGCGAGCACTGAATAAGCAAAAATCTAAAGGGAATACGCCAATGTGCAAGGCCTGGCTGCCGTATTGATCTCTGGCGATCTTGTAGGCAGTGCTCGTCGTGCAGGTGATGACGAGCTCGACTTTATCGTCTTGGGCGAAACGATCGACCATGGGACGGATGGCTTGAACTTCACCTACACTAACGGCTTGAACCCAAATGCGCTGGATACCCGGACGCTTGGGAGGCAGCGTAGGCACAAGACCAAACCGGTGCTGAAAATCTTTAGCATAGCCCCCACGGCGCAGCATGCGCTTTAAATAAAAAGGCGCTGCTAGTAACAAAATAGGAATGAATAAAATCCGGTAACCAACGATCATTGCTCAAAAGCCAGCGTCTCAGGTTTCCCTCAAAATTCAATGCTAAAGCCTAAATGAAGCCTATTTAAATGTAATTTCTAGCAGTGAGAAATCGTCTTCAAATTTTGGATCTCCTTGAAATGCTTGAACAAAGGAAACCATAGCGTCGATCTTACGCTGCCCCCTCTCAGCGGAAGGCACCAGGGCTTCTGCAAAGGGCTCCAGCTGCAGCATCTCTTCACTGCCTTTGCGCAAGACTTCATAGACACCATCGCTGAATATATAAAGACGGTCTCCTTGATTAACCTGAACACTCGCCCCTTCAAATAAATTTTCATCAGGCATCGCACCGATAAGCATGCCTTGAGTCTTTAGTTTTTGATAAGAATTGCCCTGCTTGGGAACCAAAATAGCAGGAGGGTGCCCGCCCACAGAATATTTGAGCTCGCGTGTTGACTTATCGTAGACCCCGTACCAAATCGTGAAGTACATTTGGTTTTGCTTTTCCATGTCGAAGGCTTTGTTGAGGCCCGCAAGCACAGAGACAGGATCACGAAACTCGACACCGGGGAGCGTTTGCGCGCGAAGCACATTCATCGCAGAAACGGAAAGCAACGCAGCGCCCACCCCATGACCGCAAACATCGAGCAAGTAAATGGCGAAGTGATCGTCATCCATCCAGTGATAGCCAAAGGCATCTCCACCCAGAGTTGTCGAAGTAATGAGCAGTGACTCTGCAGCAAGCGATGCCTCATCCATAGACTCTGGTAACAAAGAGCGAACATAACGCTCGGCCTCATCAAGCTCTGCACGCAAGCTCGCTTGGCTTGCCTTCAAGGCATCAAAGGCATTGTCGCGCTCGAGCTTGTTAATGTAAGCCTTAGAGTGGTAGCGTATGCGTGCTAAGACTTCGAGCTTGTCTGGAAATTTAACCATGTAGTCATTAGCACCCAGGCTAAAAGCTTTGTACTTAGTCTCCGGTTCTTCACGGCTTGAGAGGACAATCAGTGGGACATCCCGCGTCTTCCTGTGGGCACGAAATTCTTGGACCAGCGTAAGACCGTCCACATCGGGCATAACCAAGTCTTGAAGGATGACTGTTGGCTCAATCGCGATGGCTTGATTGAGCGCATCCTTCGGGTCCTGGCAAAAATAAAAATGAATGTCGTCTTCGCCCTCGACCATGCCGCGCACAACCTCACCAATCATCGCTTGATCATCGACCATTAAAACCGTAATGGAGGATGCTTTCAGCGATGCATCCAGCTCTGCATCGGGCAATACAAAAGGTGCGTGCGTCCCACTCATATAACTAGCATACGTGCATTCATTCGGTTTGTCAAAACACCTAAAGCTTTAATAAGGCGTCAACCTTTGAAACCCACTCGCCTGATTCGAGCTCGCTCTTTAAAACATAAACCTCCGCGCCGAGCTTCATCGCTTTTTCTTGATCCTCCTTACGGTCCTTATAAGAAACAATCATTACCGGAATGGACTTAAGCTTAGGGTCTTGCTTTACCTTTTTAAGGAGCTCAAAGCCTGTCATCCTCGGCATATCGAGATCTGTAATCAATATATCAAAATGTTCATTCACCAAAGCCTCCCAGGCGTCGGCACCATCCACGGCAACTTCAACAGAATAACCGGCATCCGTGAGTAATCGGCGCTCCATTTCGCGGACGGTCGTCGAGTCATCAACGATTAAAATGTGGGCGGTGGGGTTACCCTCAGAAGATGCCTGCATTAAGACGCTTTTAGCCTCAGTACTCGCTTCATCCGCTTTAGCACGATACATCTTTAGAATAGCATGGACTAAATCTGGCACATCAACAATCAAGACAACTTCGCCTTTTTCATTAATAGAAGAGGCCGCCATACCTGGGACTTTTCCCAAGCGACTGTCAAGAGGATGCACTAAAAGCGTTGACTCGCCTAGGATTTCATCCACCTCAAATGCAAGCATACCAGCATCTCCCTTAAGCATGATGGCTTCTCTTAAAGAATCAGCAGCCTGCTTCCGATTTTTAAGACCAAACACTGCAGGACCATGCACCAAAAATGCCTCCGCATCAATAGCCTGAACAGAAGCTTCGTACGCCTCTTGTGGGCTAATCACTATGTTTTCAATTTGATTTAAAGGAAATGCATAGAGTTCGTCTCCTAGTCTCGTCATCAAAACGCGGACAACAGAACGTGTAACAGGCATCCTTAAGGTAAACTGCGTGCCTACACCCACCTGAGACTCGACCTCAATAGTCCCCCCTAAAGCATGAATGCTCTCCTTGACAACATCAAGACCCACGCCACGACCAGAAATCTCTGAAACATGTCCGGCAGTGGAAAACCCAGGGAGAAATAAAAATTCATAAAGCTCTTTTAAAGGAAGCTTCTGGATATTTTCTTTGCTTAATAAATCTGACTTTAGGATTTTTTCTCGTAAGGCATCAGGGTCAATGCCTGCACCATCATCGCTCACAGAAACAAGAAGCATGCCACCCCGATGCCTGGCCTCTATAGTAATGCGCCCCGCCTCAGGCTTCTTTAACTGCTTTCGCGTTTCTGGAGATTCAACGCCATGATCGCAAGCATTACGAACAAGGTGCATAAGCGGAGCTTCGAGTTGCTCCAAACTATCGCGATCAACAGCGGTTTTATCACCATCGATAGTTAAATCAAGAGGCTTTCCCAAAGAACGTGACAGATCACGGACCAACCGAGGAAACCCATGGAGAATATCACCGAGCGGACGCATTTTACCTGCAAGTACTTCGCGATACAGGCGATCCGAAAGGATTCTGTTGCGTCCTACATATCGGTAAACGTCTTCACGAATGGAACGAATACGATCTAAATGCTCTGCTTCTTGTAAGCGAATCGTCCTTAAAAACTGACGAGCAGGCTGATCTTGTGAGCTTTCAGGAATGAGTTGATCCAGCGCATTGAGAGAACTCATAAGGTGCTCTTGATCATTTTTAGCTCGAACTAGTATATCTAAAAATGAATCCAGCCGCCCAGCCTCAACGAGTGCTTCTGCAGCAAGACCCATAATGCGCCCTAAGTGCTCTGGGGCAATACGAATGGCTGATTCAAAGGAGGAACTACTCCCAACAGATACAGACTGAGTAGATTCCTTAAAAGCTACTTTTTTTTCCGTAAGCGCTTTGATGGGTCCTGCACCACCTTTAAGCAAATGTTCGAGCGATTCAGCCATTACTTGAAAATCACTCGAGCAAGCATCCATAGCTTCCTCCAAAGACTCTATACTAGCCTTCGAAAGCATGACAAAACTATCAGCCACCTGAAAAAAAAGATCGAAATATTCTGGATTAAGAATCAATTCCTCTTTTTGAACAGCAAGAAAACAATCCTCCAATTTATGAGCTAAATACTCCACAGAAGAAAAACCCAAAACGCGCGCTGCACCCTTAATCGAGTGAGCTGAGCGCATCATCAATTCAACTTGCTTTAAATCTTTTTTATTTTTTTCAAATGCAAGCAAACCATCACTCAAAACAGATGCGTGCATATCCAGCTCCTGCAAAAAGAGCTCTCGCATACGCTTATTCGTGTCACTATCAGCGCTCATACTCGAAGTCCTTGCAAGGTTGGAATCAGCACCTCTTCATTAAGAAGTAAAAGGGTATCATCCTCATTGCTTGTCATACCGCGCATCCAACGAGCATCTGCAGCGCTGGATGCATACGGCTTAACGTCTTTTCCGTCGACAGAAACAAGACCCAAAACATCTTCAACAGGAAAAACAAGGCTAAGATTAGGACTTCCCACAAGCAGCATTCTTCTCCAAGAATCTTTATGGTCTTCTGATTGCTTTTTTTCCTTAAAAAGTAAAGACTGTAGTGAATAAGCCAAACGAAGGTTTCCTCGAACAGGCACCAACCCGAGCAATAAGTGATTTGTTCTAAAAGGCACTCTATGGATCTTTTCAATAGGCAGAACAGCGCGCACTGAATCTGATAAAATCCCTAAAAGACATTGCCCAAGCTTAAAGACAAGAAATGTTTCTTGCTTGAAACTTCGATCCTGAGCTTCGATTTTTAAGTTGTCCTTAACAGACTCTAGATAAGCCTCAGGATGAGAACGCTCGAGAAGTACCTTGCCTGAATGCCTATAAATGGGGCAATTAAAACAGTGAACAAAGGTCTCTAGATCCTCACAGCTTCCAGACCCCCAAACGCCTATACGACCCCAACAAGCATTGGGGTCTTCACCTGTTCTTCGTGGGCTAGGAGACAAATAAGCCATAATTTAAACAGCAGATAAATACGCATCCGTCCAATAATCACTTACAGACACTTGCCTGACATTGAATATATTCTCTTCTCCATTTAAAATATCAGTAACGCCTTCAGCTCTGATAGCAACTCGCTTGCCATCAAGATCAACAACAATAATACGGGTGCTCAAAACAGCCTTAGTATGATTTCCTTGCTTAAGAAGTTCAACATCTAAGACAGGGACACACTTTCCTCGGTAAACAACACTCCCAACTACACCTTTTAGACACGATTCTAAAGGATCCGTATTAATAGAAGGAATAATCTCAACAATAGGATCAATCTCAAGCCCATGGACAACACCACCAATTTCAAGCTTAAGAAGCATCATGCCTCGACCCCCTTTCTGTTCCTTGTAGATCATCAGAAAAATTATAACGCAGTTCTTTGACTAAAGCACTCAACGTTTGATTAATGGCCTTTGATGCTTCTGATTCTTGATGCAAGTGCGTCGTTGCTTCATGAACTAAGTTAGCTTCTTCAAACTGATTTTTCACGCTGGTTCTTGCAGAATCAAACCGAGGGCTTAAGGCCAAAACACCATTCATCATAGATACAAACTGGGAGTTTAGATGCGTCACTTCACGAACACTTCGCTTAACTTCCTCTGTGAATTTATCCACCTCAACAACCCCCGAAGTGACGGAGTTTTGCATGTCTTGAACCATTTGCTCAACATCCATCGTTGCGAAGGATGTTTGATCCGAAAGCCTCCGAATTTCTTGAGCAACGACTGAGAAGCCCGTCCCATGCTCTCCGGCCTTTTCAGCCTCCATAGCAGCGTTCAAGGAAAGTAAATGCGTGTAGTCGGCAATCTTAGTGATGGTCTCAATCACCTTCCCGATATTATTGGCCTTTTCACTCATTTCAACAAGCTTCAGTGAAATGGCACGCGTTGCCTCGGCAAGCGATGTCATCATCGATTGCATATGGGCGAGTTCATCTTGCCCAACATGAACATTAGAGACGGCATCGTGTGCATTTTTAGAAAGAACTGTCATGGTCTCGGTCAAGGCATCTGAAGTGATCATCATGTCCTCGAGTGACTTCATCACCTTACCAACACTATCCCCGACATTTTTCAGAGAATGCTCTTCTTGCTTGCACAGTGTGTTAATTCGATCGACATCAGCTATCCACTTTTGGTGCAGCCTACTCAAGCGGCTTCTCAAATCCACAAGCCTCGCTATTTCTTCAGCGCAAGGCTTTAGCCACGCATGGCGATAGGCCCATTCAAGACCTTCGTCTAAAGAATTAATGTCTTCTCTTACAAAGCGATTTATGGAAATGCTTTCACGTTCAAAAGAATGATGAAGATACTTGAACGATAAAAAGGCCCCCACAATTAAAACGATCATCGAAATCAAGAAAGTAATGCCTATTTTTAAAACAGTAACCCACACAGGCATCATGGTCTCAACATAGGGCAACATCATCAAAAGATTCCAATCAAGCGATTGCAAGGGCACATTTACAATAAAGAAGGACTCATCGAGTATAGGATCTCTATAGACGCCTACATTATGATTGAATCGATCCTCTAAAACAAGGGATGCACTTGCCCCAACAGTGGGTTGTTTTCCATCTTGGTGGCTTAGCTTTAGGTCTAGTACAGCACCCCCAAGGCCATGCATATTGGTTATACTGACGGGCAAATTCCAGCCTTTCTTCCCAATCGTCTCCGCCAAGACTTTACCGTTATTTTCCATTAAAATAAACTCTGCCTTGCTTAGAGACTGGCGTTTAGACAAGAGCCAATCAATTCCTGAAAGACGCATATCGACACCCGCAGCGCCCCAAAAGACACCATTTTTGATAATGGGCCGCATATCACCCACAACAAACCTATTTTCGTCATACTTGTAATAAGCATAATAGTTTGGATGCCCAGAGCCTTTATTTTCAGCATAAAACTCAAGCAAGCCCTTGTAATTTAACAAGTCTTTGCTTTGCTCAAAATGATCCGTCTCCGTCAACTTTCCTCCTGCAGAAAAATCGCGCTTAAAGTATACGACGCGATCCTCGTCATAAGTACTCAAGGGACTTTTACGAAAAACGATATAAATACCAGAAAACTGAGGGGCACTCTCTAAGATCTGATAGCAAAGTTTTGCTGCCTTTTTAGGGTCGTCAAAAAGCCCTGCTTCCATCGCATCTGCCATCCATTGAGCAACAATGCCAACCTCAAGCCCCTTTGCCTGAATATCCTTCGAAGCGGTATTAAGAAAATCATGCAAATCTTCAGCAACTTCATCAACCATCAAGCGATACTCAAAAACAATAATGCTAATGCCTAAAGCCGCCACCAACATAACTCCAGGAAGAAAACGCTTGAGCACACCTCGCATCCAACTGTAATGGCTACTATTATCTACTTTTTTATACCGGAACATACTCATACATCTTCCCTTCCGACATCCTTAGCCTCTATCTTGAGATGAAAACGAGAAACCGCAGAATTAAGCAGTTCAACCGAATGGCCCAAGTTTTGCGTTGCCGCATGGAAGGACTTCGCTGAATCGGCCGTTTGCCTTGCAATGGTATTGAGCGAAAGCCCAGCCCTGGAAATTTGCTGTGTTCCCTGGGACTGAGAATCCATCCCCTCTTTAATGCTAGAAAATCTCGCTGAAAGCGCATGGACTTGCTCAATAATAGCCTCCATCTGAACACTTAATCGCCCGACCTCTTCGACACTCAGCCGCACCTCATCGGTGAACTTCTCTACCTCAGAAACACCCGTTGTGATCGACTCTTGCATCTCCCGGACCATGCGCTTGATATTGAGCGAAGCGACTGCCGTCTGATCTGCGAGACGGCGTATCTCACGGGCCACAACAGAAAACCCGAGCCCTGCTTCACCGGCCTTTTCAGCCTCAACCGAAGCATTCAGTGAAAGGAGATTCGTTTGCTCGGCAACTTTAGTAATCGTCGTAACGGCCAGGTTAATGTGGCTAGCACGCTCGGTGATCACTGAAAATTTCGAAGCAAAGGAGCCTGTCATACGCGCCAACTCCTCCATATCAGGCTCCATGCCAGCTAGTTGATCTCGACCAGCATCTGCCATACTTACTGCCTGCAAAGCTCCTTCGGAAACATTGCGCATTGTCTGAGCAAGGACTTGGGCCGTTGATGAAATCTGTTTTACGGCAGAAGCAATCTGAGCGGTTGACTCACTAAAGTCTTTAACGCTGGCATCCTGGACGGCCGCTGCATCTGCAATCTCCTCAGAGGTAATTTTGATGCGCTCACTCGAGCTCTTCACCTCTCCGATAAATCCGGTAAGATTGCGAATCATCTGGCGAATAGCCCTATAAAGTGCAGCCGTCTCACTTGGATCCTTCTCTTTTGAAAGCCCTTTAAAGTAAGGCGAGGCATCCGCCTCAATCATGTCTGAGGCTGCCCGCAAGTCACCATCGGCGACCTTTCTTGCAATACGCGTTAGTTGCGTGATAGGTCGGGTAATTTTCCCTCCAAAATAAAAGGCAACGATGCCTATCAAGAGCAACACAACAAGCCCACTACCTGCAATGTCTTCTAGTAAACCTCGGAATACGTGCTCAATCCGCTCATAGGGACGATTGTAATCTTCATAAAATCCGGTAACACCAATCACCCAGTTCCAATTAGGGAAGCGTGTATAAAATAAAACGCGCTTGCGCATCTGGCCGTCGCTTGGGTCTCGCCATACTCCAGACCACTCACCAATCTCGCCTGCATCTAAACTATCTGCCTGCAAGTCTATTTTTTCAAAAATACGCCGCTGATCCTGATTTTGAACGTCTTTAACTTTACGCTCATCTCCTTTATTGTGCATATTCAGGATAGATCGTTGGCCATCCTCTCCATAGATCAACCATGCAAAACCCTTGGCCCCTACCTCAATGCGTGCAATAGCCATCCGAACGGCATCCATCCATTCCTCATTGAGGCCTACAAACACCGCGGCAACAACGTGCCCCTGTTTATCGACCAAAGGCACAAAGCCGCCTAAATAAGTAGACCCGGCAATACGAATAGAGCTCTGGCGACTTTCACCCTGTGTAAGCGCTTGACCCAGCTCATTTTCAAGGCCACTGGGCAATGATTCAGAAATAACATCAAAAATACGTCCATTCTTTGAAATGGTATCCACATTACTTGCCACTCCATAAAAGTTCCCATTCTGAATGTCTCGCTGGTAAAAGAATACATCACTTTGGGTCCACTCGGCGACTTCTTCGACCCACTCATCGATACCACCGCCATCATACATATCTTTTTTGTCAAAAACAAGGTCTGGAAGATTGACAACCAACTCATCCATCCTCCACTTCATTGACTGGGAGGATGCATGCATAGGCCCCATAATCCCATACATTTTAGCGACAACGTGCATCCCCTCATCAAGGCGAGCATGTACAAAATGGCTATCCGTATCGACCAAGGCAGAAATATCCATGACAATTTGACGCATTTGTCGGCCCAACATCATGTCAATGACGCGCTCTAAATCATCGCTGAGCTGCTCTTCTCTCCAATAGAGAAAATAAACAAGGATGATAACAGGCAATAACGCAGAAAAAATAGCAAGCCCTGTAACCTTATGCCTCAATTTAACATTCATAGAAGACTACCCAGCGCTTGGAGGTGGTTTTAGCATGTGCCAAAAAGTTTTGATAACGATCGAAATATCTAGCAGCAATGACCACGTGTACATGTATTCAAGATCATAGTCTACTCGCTGCTTGAGCTTCTCCACATCGGTCAATTCACCGCGAAGCCCATTCACTTGGGCAAGGCCTGTAAGCCCCGGGCGAATAAAGTGACGTTGCTTGTAAATATCTACATAGCGAATGAAAAGAGCATCGTGCTGAATCATGTGTGGCCTTGGGCCCACAACACTCATATGCCCAAGCAAAACATTAAGGAACTGAGGAACCTCATCAATACTATGCCTGCGCATAAACCTGCCAAAAGGAAAGCTTCGGGCATTTTCATCGCTTTCTTCATTTTCTGAATCCTTAACATGCATACTGCGAAATTTATATATCTTAAAATTATTTCGATTTAAGCCAGATCGTGTTTGCTCGTGAAGCAAAGGCCCGGGCGATTGCTTTTTGTGATAAAACTTCACTACAGCAACAAGGATCGGGAGCAAAACCACAACAACAGGAATGGCTATCATCAAGTCAAAAAGCCGCTTAACCACTCGGTTGAACGGGCTCTCTAACGGTTCTTCTTGAAAGGCGAAAAAAGCATGCTTCCCATCGCTAACAGCAATGAGCGGGCGATCAAAATAGTCACTCCATGGGTTATACAAAAGCAACCGACATCCTTCACGATCACACGATCTTCGAACAGAATCAACCCACGCGGGATCATTATGATTTTCAAGTAAGATAACTTGGTTTGCTCGGTGTGTTCGTATAATTGAAGAGAGATCGTCCACGCTACCCAAACAAGGAATACCCAAATGCATCTCATTCCTTGCATCCTTGCCATTAACAAGACCTACAATATTGAGCCCGAGGGAATCTTGCCCATCAAACCAATCTTTCACTTTTTTTGCCGAATGCGTGTTTCCAACCAAAAGACAGGTCCTCAGTGAGGACCCGCGAAAAAGCAATCGCGATAGGCACTGCGGCAAGAGAGCATTAAACAAAAACAACATGCCCGCCGAAAGCAGAATATAACCACCTAAAAAGGTGCGGCTAATCGCCTTGTCTTTGGTTGTAAAAACAATACCAAAAAGAACAAAGGCCAGCACAAGGACTTCGTAATTGGTAATTCTCAGAACTTGAGGTAAAGGAAGGCGACCTGAAAATGTGGGTAAATTTTGAAAAAAACTAAAATAAACAAAACCTGAGGCGAAAATGCCAATTAAATACAGGGGATAATTAATGAAGTCATGCGTATAGCGGTCGAAGTACCTCACAGCCAAAGCTGCTGCAACGACAAAGAGGACAGGCAACGCCAAGAGGGTGATAAGCGCATGTAAATGATAGAGTCCTCGCGATCGGCTCCGAATCATGGAATAATCAGTAAAGGTAAAAGCACCTAGGTACTTTTATTTGGGGTTGGCAATTAAGGTATTATGCCATAAATAATGTTAGTACCTGCCCATAAAGACAACTTTATTTTCCCATTTGCGTATAAAGAGCCCCATGCAGTCTACGCCCAAAACCACCCTCATTGAAACCAAACAGTCTTGGTTTTACTTCGATATCCAAGGCATCTGGGAATACCGGGATCTTATCCTTTTACTCGTTAAGAGGGACTTTATCGCCCGCTACAAACAAACCGTTCTCGGCCCCCTTTGGTTCATCATTCAACCCATTTTGATGACCTTCCTGTTCTCCTTTATTTTTGCTCGTGTAGCTAAAATCCCCACAGATGGCATCCCAAGCAACCTCTTCTACCTCTGTAGTCTCATGATTTGGAACTATTTTTCTCAGAGCTTTAGCAACATTGCGGGGAGCTTCATTGCCAACGCACACATCTACCAAAAAGTTTACTTTCCAAGACTCATCATCCCTATTTCCCTTACCTTATCCAACACCTTCACCCTCCTGCTTCAGCTTGCCACATTTTTTGCTTTTTTCTTCTACTATCAATACGCAGGTGCTGCACTCTCGTTTCACAAGAGCATGCTCTACTTCCCCCTTGTCTACCTACACACCCTTGCTTTGGCGCTCGGCGTAGGCTTATGGATGAGCGCACTCACCGCTAAATACCGAGACTTAAGCCATCTCACTCAATTCATCATGCAGCTATGGATGTACGCAACGCCCATTATTTTCCCTCTTTCAGAAGTGCCTGCATCTTATAAGTGGATCATTCTCTTGAATCCAATGAGCGCTATCGTCGAAACAACCAAATATCTATTCCTCAGCGCAGGTGGCGTTACACCCCTTCAATATTCAGGGTCACTTATACTCACCGTCTTTCTCCTCACAACAGGAGTCCTCCTTTATCAACGCGTCGAACGTACTTTTGTCGACACTCTCTAGCCCCTCAATGAACACACCCGTCATCGAAGTGAATGAGCTATCCAAGCGTTACCAGCTTGGGTCTATTGGCCATCAATCACTACGCGACTCCCTAGAGTCTTACTGGAGAAAAATTTTTAACAAAGCACCGATTACAAACTATGAAGACAATACGGGAGGGCGCTGGGAAGCCGAGGGCCCCCGCGCAAAATCGACACTCCCCAAAAGCATTTGGGCTCTAAACAAAGTTTCATTTTCTCTTCAAGCGGGCGAAACTCTCGGTATCATTGGGCGCAATGGTGCCGGCAAATCAACTTTGCTCAAAGTTCTATCACGTATCACAGAACCTACAAACGGCTCTGCTCGCGTCCAAGGCCGCGTTGCCTCGCTGCTCGAAGTGGGCACAGGGTTCCATCCAGAGCTCACAGGCCGCGAAAACATTTTCCTCAATGGAGCCATCCTCGGCATGAAGCGTTCTGAAATCAAAAAAAAGTTTGATGAGATTGTTCACTTCTCTGAAGTCGAGGCCTTTATCGATACACCTGTAAAACGCTACTCAAGCGGAATGACCGTTCGTCTAGCCTTTGCCGTGGCTGCCCATCTTGATTCAGACATTCTCATTGTCGACGAAGTCCTCGCCGTTGGCGACTCAACCTACCAAAAGAAATGCGTCGACAAAATGAAACAAACGGTCCGCGAGGGCCGCACGGTTCTTTTCGTTAGCCATCAACTTGCCACCTTGAGTAATCTTTGCACGCGCTCGATTTTACTCGACCACGGAAATCTCATTCAAGACGGCCCTACACAAGATGTGATCAGCAACTACCTAAGTAACGAAGCCCTCTCAGGAGGACAGCGCACATGGGATGCATCAGATGCCCCTGGCACCAAGACGGCACGCCTGCGCTCTGTGCAAGTATTAAGTAACGGACAAACAACGGATCAGGCGAAAATCGATACCCCCATTGATATCGAACTTGGCTTTGACTGCCTCCAAAATGGCGCTAAACTCAGCTGCTGTGTTCGTCTTTTTGACAAACTAGGCAATATTGCTTTTACAACGATGAACCTTGCTTCAGTCAGCGCCAGCCAAGACCCCATGATTGGGCAGGCCTATGCAAAGGGGCACTACACTGCTCGCTGCACCATCCCTGCAAATTTCCTCAATGATGATTACTACGCGGTTCATGCGCTCCTCGTTCAAGACGTTACCCAGATTTTAGCCAGCGAAGAAGACGCTGTTAGTTTTACCGTCATCGACACAGGTGCCATGCGTCAGGAGTATGGCGGTGCCTGGCCGGGAGTCATTCGCCCGAAGTTTTCCTGGACGATTGAACGCCACAACTAGACTTTATGCCAAAACCTCTCTTAAGCATTTGCATCCCCTCTTACAATAAAGCTGCATGGCTTGAATTTACGGTACGAGATCTTCTCCGCCAAATAGAACCTCACGGCGATGAGGTCGAGCTTGTCGTCTCGGACAATGCTTCAGAAGACAATACTCAAGAGGTTTTAGCTGCTTTTGCTGACCACTCACAACTGCAGACTCACCGCAATGCAGAAAATCTCGGACCTAACGGAAACTTTCTCAAAGTTACCGAACTAGCAAAGGGGCAATACACATGGCTCCTTGGCAATGATGACCTGGTGCGCGATGGTGCCGTTTCAAGAATCTTAACCGAGCTTAAACAAGAACCCGACATCGAGTATGTTTACATGAACTACACGATGTATGACCCTCCGCAAAACCCAAAGGAACTCCCCGAGGCGCTCCCCTTTCACCCTGCAGGCAGTGAGGATTTTGCCGAATACCGCGTCCAGCAGCTGAGCGACCTAGTCGCTCTAGACCATAATTGCTTCACCCCAATCTATTGCTCCATTATCCGCCGGGAGCATTGGCTTAAAGCCTTTCAAATAGGAATACGGGCCCCCTTTTTTACCGACTTAGAAACGACCGTTCCCGAAGCGGTCTACATCGTGGAACACCTTCTCGATAAGCCGGCCTATTATATTGGATACCCCTATGTTCTTGCCTCCCATGCCATGACCTGGGCAGAACATGCTCCCTATTATGTACTTAGCTTACTTCCAGAGCTCTATGAAAGGATCGAAGCCCGCGGCGTTTCGCGCAAGGTGCTCAACGAGCATCGCTCCAAGCTCTTTAAGCTCCACGAGCGTTCTCTCTACTATATGATGACCTACCCCGATGCACCGCACAGAAAAGACTTCTCCTTCAAGCGCTACTGCTTAAAGAATATGCATCTTTTTGGGTTTTGGAAACTGCTCTTAAAAACGACCCCAAAACTCCTTAAGTATTTTGCAAGCAAGCACTTTTGGTTGCCTTATCTTCAGCGTAGAGCCGCGTCAAAAAACGCATAAGCAAGGTCGCATAGTAAGGCGGTGTCTCTTGCATTGGGTAGTGACCCGCACTGGGACACTCGATCATTTCAGCATTGGGGTACCATTGCATGAAGGTCTTTTGCATGTGCTCTGGCTTGTGAAGCTCGCTCTCGAACTCACCGTAAAGGAGCTGTATAGGTGTTGTAACCCCTTGAGCTTCAGCCGAAAAGTCCGTATTAAGAAACATTTCGATATAGCCGAGGCGCGCTTCTTCGAGTGTTGTCTTAAAAAAGCGATCAAGCTTGTATTGCAAAACCCCCACATCATAGCGTCCCCCTGTCGCAAAATTGGCAGACTCCATGCCCGTTTCCCAATCCCCACGGGCACCTTGTTCAAATAAGGGGCGCATTTCACGATATTCGGGGAAACCACAGGCAGGGACGATCCCCGCACCGAGAATCCCGCGAACACGCTCGGGTGCATCGATGGCGAGACGTTGAGCTGGTAGACCACTCATAGAGTGCGCCACTATGGTAAACTCCTTCCAGTCAAGATAATCGGCAACGCGAAGAACGTCTTCGCTCATCTCCTTGGCCGTGTACTCACCGGGGATGCCCATCGAGCGCCCATAACCGCGCAGATCTACAAAAGCATACTGGTATGCCTCTTGATTCCAGTAGGGAAACGTGTGCTCATAGGAGGAACAATCAGAGAAATAATCGTGCAAAACGATGACTTTGCGGGGGCCGTTACCAGCGAGTTGATGACCGAGTACCTGCATAATAGAATAAAGAAGGTTCAGGGTTTAAATAAGCGTGGACAAAGCAATCCTTCAAGAGGAAAAGTGTGGTCTACCACACTTTTGATGTTCATAAAATGCGGAGTCCTCCTCTTGGTGGGACCGTGGTAGGACACAGACCTACCGCATGGTCTCACGAGCCTCCAAATGTGGTCGACCACGGTGAATAGTTTCACAAATTGCTGATTATCAATAAAAGTTATTGTGCGCCTGATGTGTTCTACCACACCAGGCGCACCCAGTTGCATGGGGTAGACCACACTCACATCCGAGCGATGTGTGATGTATGATGAGGGTCCCTTAAGATAAGAATTAAATATCATAAACTTGAAAATCGAAATAAAAATGGACAATGAAATGCTCGTGAGGCTCAAAGGCCCCCACCGAGAAAGTGTCGTCTCAAAGCACACCCATTGTAACATAAAATGTTATAATGTCAATCGGTAGAAAGGTGTATTTATAGGTATAAAAATATTTATTATTCTGCATTACCGCCAAAGCTCATTGCGGGAGATCACATTGAAATTGCAAATATTAGACTCTTAGCTTATCCTAATTCTTAACCTCTTACCCCAGTAAAAATGGCCAGCAAACTTCTAGAATATATTAAAAACCAAGAAAAGAAACTACCCATAAATTGCTTTGATCCAAAACAAGATCCATCTGATACTCTTGAGGAAATTAAAAAAACTATTTTTCAGCCTAAAAACCCCTATTGGGATTTTGTGAAAGACCTCCCAGTTGATGCCCCAGGCACAGATAAAATGTGGCTGTTACATCCTGCTTTCAAAAAAGGTTTTTGCATTAGAATAAAAGCCCTTGGCATCAAAGCAGATGAGGCTCTTTTTTCTTTTGCAGTTCATGATGAAAAAGCAACATCTTCTCATTTGCTAACTGTGGGTATCGAATCTAAAAACTCTAATAACGATAAAAAACATCGTCTAACACAAATAAATCTACTCGAATGTAATTTAAAAAATTTTCATTTTTCAGAAATGATTTTTCGTGCTATCGATGATATTGACTCTGTCCCCATGTCAATAAATTGGCCTGAGCGTAGTATTTTTCCGTTTTTATTTTGAAAGCTATAGGTAGAGATATTGATTCAATGCCTAATTTAAAACTCTACCGAACAAGCTGATCTGCTAGCGTCAAGGCGCGGGCGAAGCTCTGCGGGTTCGCCTGAGCAGTGCCGGCAATGGAGAAAGCCGTGCCGTGGTCGG
>DCBD01000154.1 GCA_002313355.1 Opitutia bacterium UBA1116
TGTACCGTCATGGTCGACCATGTGTAGTACAGGCTCGAAGTAGAGCTCGGGACTGTCTTCCTTGTGGTGTATCTCAATGGCTTCACGTTGTTTACCGTTTTTTCGAGAGCTCAAGGTGCTGCGGCCCGAGAGGAGGATTTGCTTGGGGGAGTCCACCTCGTCGATGAGACCGATCTCGCTCGACATGAAGATGCTCAGGGCGTAGCGAAGCCGTGCCTCCCCGATGTTCATCCGTTTGGCGAGGCGCGCTGGTGAGATGGGACCTGTGGTATCTGCAAAAAGCCCCCGTTGGGCGCATTTGGATGCCTGGACAAGGAGTAGGTGCCAGATGCCGATGAGTTCCACGCCGTCTTGGCGCGCTAGGATGTGCTCGTAGGCGCCTTGGGTGTGCTCATGCGGGATGAGGGCATAGTTTAGGTTCTTGGCTCGTTTGGATTGGGAGTTCTCGTAGAAGCGCTCCCAGTGTTTGATGGCGTATGCTTTCATTGTAATATATAATAGGTTAATTGTTTTATATCTGTTTTATACGTTATATAATTAGTTTTTGTAATTATTTATCCATGAATTGTAATGTTATATTAGTTTTCAAGAGGAAAATAGCGAATAGGTATTTATAGCTCTAGATATAGGTATAATTATTTATTTATATAATCAGCAATATCCTTATAATAGTCCTGAGTGGGGTATGCATTGCTGGAAAAGGACTTGGAGTTTGGGCATGGCGTATGCTTCGGAATAGGAGTAAAAAATCTTTCCTAGGCCCCCTTGAAAACAGGTTGAAAGGGGAGTAGCCTAAGCCTAGGTGGGGATTGAATAATGAGGCACGTGAGGAGCTTAAAAAACGTGAAAGCTTAACTTATGTGATAATTATTCAAATTGGAGGGGAAAGTGATGAATGAGAGTGATAGTAGATCCAGTATCCAAGATGCCGTTCATGGTACCATGAACTTTGATTATTTGACGGAGGATATTAAAGACGAAAAATTAAAAACTTGTATTCAATCTATAATACAAGCGCCTACATTTCAGCGGCTAAGACATATTTCTCAATTGGGTATGGCTAATTTGATATACCCTACTGCAAATCATGATAGGTTTAGTCACTCATTAGGGGCAGCCTATATTGCTTCTCAGGTGTTAAAGCGTTTGGAAATTTGGTACGGAAAAGATCGGGAAAAGAAAGACTTAATTGATAGCGATGTCAAAAAGTATGCATTTTTTGGGACACTTTTACATGACATTGGTCATGGTCCATTTTCTCATGCCTTTGAAGGTTTATTATCTTCTGGTAATGCAAAAATTATAAAGCATGAACATTGGACAGAAATGTTTCTGAAAGAAGAAAAAGAATTTTCGAATACGCTGGAGTTGGAGCTCGGTCTTGATGTTGATGTCTTAATAGATCTTATTACAGGTAGGTGGCGTAACAGGAAGAAAGACAAAAAAAATCGAAAAGACTATGGCATCGCAGCAGATATCATTTCTTCACAAATGGATGTTGATCGCTGTGACTATTTGTTACGTGACTCTTATTTTACGGGTGTTCCTTATAATAAAATAGATTTAGGATGGCTTATTAACCACCTTTGTATTTTTTCTGCTAAGGAGCTGAAGGAAGGAGCTGCACGGCTAGGTATTCAGCAAAAAGGGGTAACGGCTGCAGCACACTTACTATTAAGTAGGTACAGGTTACATCGTGTCATTTATTTACATAAAAAAGTCCAACTCTTAGAGACATTACTTATAATGTTTTTTCGTCAATTGGCTCAGCTTTTAAAAGAAGATAAAATATGTTTAAGTGAGTATTCAGTAGGTATTTTTTTAAAAAAATATTTAGTTAACGCTTATGATTTTAGTAATATGAGTGAAGCTCTTCAAAAAGAGGCTAGAAAGGATTTCATTACAGAAAACTATAAATACTACAAAAATCTTACGGATTATGATGTCTGGATGTTAGTTCGAGATTTTGCCGTATGTTCATGTAAAAGCAAAGGGCCAATCGTTGATTTGAATGCCATAGCAAGAGCTATTTATAATAGAGATTTACATAGAGCCTATCCTATTAAAAATAAAAAATATTCTAAAGTTAGTAAGAAAATTCAAAAAAAAGGATATGATTGGCGGGTTATTCCTCTAGAGCTGAAGGTTAAGGCTTACGACATTTCGAAAGATCCAATTTGGGTGCAAACTGTTGCTTCTTCTGGCAAAAGAAAGCATGCAGATTTAGTTAAAAAAAGCTCTCTTTTAAGTGGGATTAGTAAGAAAAGAAAAACAAAAACTGCCTGGTTAATGGTTTATGATAATAAAGATAAAAGTGTTATTAATAAATTGAAAAAAGATTTAGGTAACTTAGCTCCAACTTTCTAGAATTGCATTATTTCGATTAAAAGGTGACAATTAGTGGTGCCCTCGATAGGGCTGTATTATGGAGCTTAATTAAAATAATCAATGCTGGTCGTGGGCTTTTGGCTTGCGGGTCTTTTCTTCGGTGTTCGGTCGCAAATAGCTGAGTTACCGTTTATATTTATTCAGTTCATTATTTAGTTTCTTTGTATTATGACCTCGGGTTGTATGATTGATGTGCAGGGCGTGAGCGTGCCTGTTGGTGTCGAGGCACTTCTTTTTGAAGGGCTCTCTTTTGCCTTGGGTGCTCAGAAAGTGGGTCTTGTCGGACGCAATGGCGTGGGGAAGACGCTCCTTGCGGACGTGTTGGCCGGGGTGCGTGAGCCGCGGGCTGGGCGTGTGTTGAGGCACGGACGTGTTGGCTATGTCCCTCAGGGGAGCACGCCTCTGGATCTCGGGACCTTGATTGATGGCCTGGGTGTTGGGCCTCAGATTAGAGCGCTTCTCCGCGTGTATGGAGGTGACGAGCGGGCTGGCGATGTCGAGCTCATTGCTGATGATTGGGGGCTTGAGGCGCGCGTGCGATCTCTATTGGAAGAGCTTGGCCTGAGCTACCTTGAATTGGAACAGCCGATGGCTTCGCTCAGTGGTGGCGAGACGGCGCGGATTGCCCTTGGGCGGGAGTTTTTAAAGGAGCCTGACTTTCTCATTCTCGATGAGCCGACTAATCACCTCGATGCTGCGGGGCGTGCGGCTGTCCATGCCTTGGTGAAGCGGCGCAAAATAGGGATGCTTATCATTAGCCACGATCGTGCCTTGATGGATTTGATGGAGCGGATACTTGAACTCTCGCCGCAGGGACTGAATGTTTATGGCGGTAACTATGCTGCGTATGCCGAGCAGAAAGCAGCCGAGCGTGCTGCCGCCGAGGCCAGTTATGAGCGCGCAAGACTCGATGAGCGTGCGGCGCGCAGGCAAGTGCAGGAGCAGCGAGAAGCTCTTGAGCAGAAGCGTGCACAGGGAAAGCACAAAAAGCATAAGACGGGGATGACTAAGATGGAGCGCGATGCCCTGAAGGCACGCAGTGAGAAGACCCAGGGGCGCGTGCAGCAGCAAGGAAAGCGTGCACTCGATGATGCTGCTGAGGCCAAAAAGGCTGCGTGGGCGGCTCTTGAAAGTGTGAGCGTGGCACGTATGGAGCTGCCATCGTGTGGCCTCCCTGCAGGGAAGCAGGTGCTGCGCTTTGAGGATGTGAGCTTTGCTTATCCTGATGGGCGCGCTGTGATTGAAGGGCTGTCTTTTTCGCTTGTTGGCCCCCAGCGTCTTGCGCTTGGTGGAAATAATGGTTCGGGCAAGACAACGGTGCTGCGTTTGGCCATGGGTGTGCTTGAACCTACAAGAGGCTTCGTCCGTCGAGGGGCTCAGCGTGTTGCTTATCTCGACCAATGCGTCGCTTGGCTAAGGCAAGAGAAGACGGTGCTCGAGCAATTGCAGGCTTGCCATCCAAATCTCAATGCGGAGGCCTGTTATCATGGGCTGGCTCGGTTTTTGTTTCATCGGGATGGTGCGCACCGGCAGGTGGGTGCTTTGAGTGGAGGTGAGCGCGTGCGCCTAGGGCTTGCCTGCTTGCTCCTCGCTGAGACCGTCCCACAGCTACTCTTGCTCGATGAGCCCACCAATCACCTCGACATTGCTAGTGTCGAGAGCATAGAGCAGGCACTGGTTGATTACGATGGGGCCTTGCTCATCGTCTCGCATGATGAGACGTTTTTGAAGCGGGTTGGAGTTGAGTCGACCTTGTCCTTGAGACGTGGCTAAGAATGTGTTTGCTGTAATGAGGTGCATTGTGTAGAACCAAGGCGCCTTAAATGATGAAACCCCAGCGACGACTTGGATTGCTCTTTGCATGGAGCCCCTATGAAGCTTCGAAAATAACCGGTGCACGCGTGGCCAACTATAGCGTGCTCGAGGCGATTTTGAAGTATGCTAACTATGCCCATGCCGATGTATTTATTGGGCACGATCCTGTGGCTTTTCAGGAGAGCCCAGAAGGAGCTTTCCTCAAAGCATGGGCAGAGGATGATCGCGTTCAGGTCTATGGTTATGAGCATTTGGCACCGTGCATTGAGCACTTCGAGTACACGGCGTTTGTCCTAGGGAAGCCGACGATTGCCGAGCTTGCTGAGCTTCGTGATGCTGCAGCAAAGGCGTGTTTTCCCATTATCGGAGTGGCGCACAGTATTGCGGATGATTGCTTCCGCTATCCACTCTCTTCGTTTTTTACCTACCCATTACTTCCCTGTGACAGTATTATGTGCAGTACTGGGACGGTCGAAGCGGTGATTCAAGCTGCTTATGATGCTGCTGAAAAACGGCTCGAGGAACTGGATGCAGGGCCTCGTGTGTATCGACCACGGCTCGATAAAGTGCGCCTTGGCGTTCATGATATGGGTGTGCCTACAGAGCAGGTGCGTCGTGAGGGTCGTGAGGCTTTGGGTGTAGCTCAAGAGGATGTTGTGTTTCTCTTTGTCGGGCGACTGGATATCATCAGTAAGATGGATCCTGCGGCTCTCTTTATTGCATTTCGGGATATTTTACAAGAGATGGGTGGCTCGGGTGCAAGGCTTGTGCTCGCTGGAACGACAACCCATGAGGCGATGTGGCAAGGCTACGTACAGCAACATACCGATGCGCTGAATATTAGTGCGCACGTTACCGTGAAGTTTAATTTCGAGCCGAGCGATAAGGCCATGCTGTATGGTGCTGCGGATGTTTTTGTCTCGCTTGCCGATAGCGTTCAAGAGAGTTTTGGCGTTGCTCCTGTTGAGGCGATGTTTGCAGGGTTGCCCCTTGTCCTCTCTGATTGGGACGGCTACAAGGAGCTTGTCGTGCATCAAGAGAGTGGCTACCTTGTGCCGACTTATTGGGCAGACTGTCATTTTACAGAGCCCCATGCGCACCACAGCCGCATGCCTGAGGTGATGTTTCAGACGGCGCAGTCCCTTGCGGTAGATGTTGGGTATTTGCGCGATGTCATGCTAAAGCTTGTTCAAGATGCTGGGCTTCGAAAAAAGATAGGAGCTGCTGCACGCACGCGAGCACTCGAAGCCTTTAATTGGGAATCTATCATAATGCAGTATGAAGCTTTGTGGGATGAGTTATCAGTGCTTGCAGATGAAATACCGTGGGAGCAAAAGCCATATGACCAGCTGCGGCTACGGTTTTTTGAACTCTATAAGCATTATCCAAGCAGAGTTTTGGCTAAAACGAGTACCGTAAAGACGACGGCTCGCGGGCAACGGTTGCGCTCAGGAGCAGGGGATGATGTTGTTATTCACCCGAAGGTCCGCACTTGGGTGACGGATGACTTAGCCTTTCAAGTGCTCTCCATGGCTTTGGCTGGAGTGCGTGTTGGAGACCTTGTCGAGAAAGTGAAAGCCTCAGAACAAGAGCTATTTTTTGCCGTTCTGTGGATGATTAAAAACGATTTGCTGGAAGTGTTAACACCGTAATGCTATGTCGCGATTAGGTTTTTGTGTGCTCTCGGGTCTTAAGTTTGTCGATCGAATCACTGGGCTCTTGGTGAATAACGAGGCTTTTGTGAAGGCGATTCTCAAGTACGGTTCTTTTGAGGAATACCATATCTTTTTGCCCGAAGCTAATTATTTACTCTTTGAGAAAGAGTTTGGAGAATACTTGGAGGTACTCGACCCAAAACCGAATATTACCTTAGTTAATCTTTTTGAGCTGCCCTATTATTTTCAAAACTATACTTACGATGCCTTTCATTGCGGAGATCCGCATATTGAAGTTTTTACTGAGCTCAGGGACATCTTGGCTAAAGAGCCTTTTCCTGTGACGGGTATTACCCATTCGCTGGATCGTAAGACGACGATGAGTGGGCTTAATCCCTTTAATCTCCAAGATGTACAGCCTTATGATGGGCTGATTTGTAGTTCCAAGGCTGCTCTCGAGGCGGTTTCAAATATCTTTGACGAGCGCGATGCTTTACATGCTGAGCGTTTGCATTTAAAAGAACCGATTAAGCGGCCTGTGCTTGAGCACATACCTTTAGGTGTGGATGATCCGCTTGAGGAATGGATAAAGAAAACAGCTACGATAGAAGATGCTGATTTTGCTTCACCTGTTGATGGGGTCGTGGTGCTCTCTCTTGGCCGCGTGTGTGCTTATTCTAAGATGGACTACGTTCCGCTAGTTGAGGTGTTTAAGGAGGTTGTCGGGACGCCTGGTTGCGAAAACGCAAAACTGATTATTGCTGGGGCGGCGAGGATGGAGGATGTCTATATAAAAATACTCAGCCAGCGCGTGCATGACTTGGGGCTCGATCAGCGCGTCTTTTTCAATCTTAATTTTCCAGAAACAGCAAAGGGAGCGGTGTATTCGGCAGCGGATATTTTTGTGTCTTTGCCTGATCATGTGCAGGAGAGCTTTGGGATTGCGCCGGTTGAGGCGATGCGTGCCGGTGTGCCTCCAGTGCTTGCTGATTGGAGTGGCTATGGAGAGCTTTTTGAAGAAGGAGTTAGTGGTTATGGCGTTCCAACCTATTGGGGTGATTGTGACGCGATGACTGAATATACAACAACGGTGATGCTTCGCAAGGCGCTGCTTTACCTCGCGCAGTCTGTTGCGTTTGATCGTGCGGTGCTGCGAGATCGCTTGGTTGAGTTAATCAAGAATGAGCCGCTTCGCAAAAAGATGGGTGAGGCTGCCAAGGCGCGTGCGGAGTCACGGTACGCCTGGCCTGTTGTAGTTAAGCACTACGAGTCGTTTTGGAAGCAGTTGAAATGTAATGCTTTGCGTGATGGTCTGTCTGCGGGTGTGCGCAGGACTTGCGTATTACCCTATTATGATGTATTTTATCATTATACAAAAACGCACTTAAAAGCCACGACACGAGTGTCCATTACCGCACGAGGAAAGCGTGTTCGCAAGGAGGAGGAGACTATTTACGTATATCCTACCGTTACAGAATGGATTGATGGAAAAGTTGTATTTGATATTTTGGAACTCATCGATGAAAGCTGCTCTGTGGAGCACTTATTCGAAGGAGTGGATGTTGCCAATAAAGTGGTTCTCTATCACGTGCTTTGGCTTATCAAGCATGGTTATTTGGAGGTAGAAACGGTATGAGTCGTATAGGAGGTCCAAGCCCATCGAATCAATCAGTTGCCAATGCGGCCGCTGCTGCAGGGGATATGCGCGATTTGCTCCGTAAAGTGGATACGGACGATCAAGACCGCCGGGACATGAACCAAGACAGGACGGAAACGCACGATTTGGGCAAACAGTCTAAGACAAGTTTAAAAAAAATGGATTCTGATAAAGAAATGGAAGATACTACTAATAAGTCAGTTGAGGATCTTAGTGTCGATGAAGATATTTCTGAAGAGGACGCCAAACGGAACTCAAACATGAGTTTCCTTGTCCAACAGAAGAAGAAGTATCGCGTTTAAAATTTTAAGAGGCCATAACCGTAGTAGAGCGGTTTTGTAAAAAACATGTAAATAGTGGCGGTTCTTCTAGGAATCGAGGAAGCTTGTTTGACAGAAGTAATGTTCTAAAATATTCTGTATCTCAATGGAAAAGAAGGACAAACAACGCGTCGAAGCTGTCATCAAAGAGGCAGAATCGGCTGCTGAAGAGATGAGTGCATTGCTGCATAATGTTGAGTCTTCAACCGTCGAGGCAACGCGTATCTTGAATCAGCTCAAGGTGTCTGCGGGTGATAAGGTCAAGGAGTATATCGACGGCAGGCGCTCTTTGAATGAGGATGAGAAATCCAAGCAGGGTAAAATTAATAAAGCCCTTGAGAAAACATTTGGCGGTACCGAGGAGGCAGAAAAGTCGATTGAGTCTTCCGAAAAAGTGATTAAAAAAATGCATTTAAACGAATTTTCAGGAGAAAGGCGGCGCAAGATAGTCATCTAATGGAGGCTTTCAGGCCTGTGTTTTGCAAAAATCTCTTTTGTATGATAATTTAAGGCTCAGGCTTAGTGAAAGCCTTTTCCTCATCAAAAGTAATCGATAAGTATTTGATATTATGGCAGTACCAGATCCATCAAGTTCGCAGCCATCATCGGATGTTTCTCAGAAACAGGCCCAGTCCGTCTCGGCTGCAGATTCGCAGTCGACAAGTTCCATGTCTAATGAAGAGCTTTTCATCGCTTGTGTAAGCGATTCGATGAATGTTCAAAACGAGATTATGACAGGTCTTGGGAAGGTCGGAGGAATGCTGAGCAAGGCAGTAAGCTCTGTTAATTCAATGATTGAGGAGTTAAGCTCTCTAGAGAGTCAGTGTATCAGTAAGGGCTCTACAGGCGAGGTGAGCATTCCCCCCTCATTGCAAGCTCAGCTCGAGCGCATTGGGGTATCTGTTCCTGATACATCCATGAACGCCCAGCAGTATCAGCTCTTGATTAACAGTGTTACCAATATTCAAAATCAGCTGACAACCGAGGCGAGTAAAAATTCAACGCAGCTTAGCAATCAGCTACAGCGTACAAACAAAATTACGGAGTTTGCGTCCAATACTATTTCCGGTCGAAAGAGTGTCACAGACTTTATCGACCAAAATATATAACCTAGGTACTTAGTAAGGAGTGCATTATGACAGATAAGAAAAGAGAAAGCAGTGACGAAATTTCAGAAGAGTTGATTGACGTTGTCGCTATTGAGAAGCTCATCGAAGATGCCGAGGCTTCACTTGCTGAACGCCGTGAGCTCATCAAAATGGGCAAACAAGTTCAAGAAAACCTAAGTGATCTTCAAGAGCTGTTTGGCCCTAATGGAGAGCGCGTCGCAGAGGCACTTTCAGATCCTAGCATTGATGCTAAAGAGCGTGAAGAAGTCATGGAAGGGCTGAATATCTTCGTCAAGTGGATGGACCGCGGTCTGGCAGAACCCTCCGATGAGGCCAAAGAGCGCCACGCAAAGAAGAAAAAACACGTTGGCCGGAAGCGAGGCATTCGCATTTAAGAAAGTTAAACTATCGCTAGTTGAGGACGGCGTATTTAAGGGTCTTGATCAGATAGGCTCTACAGTATGCTTAAAAGAGGTTCTTTACGTTGGGAATAGTGCTTGAACAAGATAGGAGAGGATTAAACTATGTCGAATATAGATTCATCTGGATCGCATCATGTGCATGAGACCTCTATGGTCTCTGCGAAGCAAGTTTCCAGTGCTGAAACAGAGAGTGAAGCGGGTGGTATTGCAAAGAATATGGGTTCTGTGATTAATTCTTGGAGCGATAAACTAAATAGTGCCCTTCAAAGCTGGAATGATATTAATCAAGAGATTCAGAATGATCTCAATAATGCCAAATTTGTGGTTCAGGAAATTAAATATGCTCAGAGTCATTATGAGTGGTGTGTCCGCAGTGGGGTGAATTTATTTATACCGGCAAGTCACTATAATGACTTGATGGAAGCTATGAGCCTTTTAGGCATTCCGGCTAGCCAACGGGCAACGGGTACCTTGCAGACAGGAGGCAGTAAAAATGGAGAGTACCGTATGACGCAGACGGACTTTGCAACCGATAGGGACCTCATGCTTGAATATGCCAAAGAAGATTTTAGTGATTTCTCTGGGAAAATATCGAGTCTTCAGCAACAGGAGACTAGAATTCAGCTCGAGGTCATGTATGACTTTACAGGGATACAAACCAATCAAAAGACCTTAGCGGGCATATTATCTGCTCTAAAGCAAATGGCAAATGCGGCCATTAACAACATTCAATAAGTACCACCGTTGAGTATGCGTTCGATTTAATATTAGAAGGAGGAAGATTATTATGGCAAAAATACATTTAGCAGGTGCACATCAGATTCATAAAATGTCTGCGAAGCAGTCATCTGCAAAAGAAGTATCTGAAGAGCAGTCTATAAGTGAGGCTGGGGGTATTGCTCAAAATGTCGGCACGGTAATTAATAAATGGAATGCTCAACTCCATGATGCGCTAGAAGACTGGTATAATATTAATTCGCAAATTCAAGATAAGCTCGATAGTGCTAGATTTGTTATTGATGAGATTAAGTATGCCCAAAGTCACTATGAGTGGGCGGTCCGCAGTGGAGTGGCTCTAAATATTCCTGCTGGTAATTACAATAAGTTAATGGAGGCTATGAGCCTTTTAGGTATTCCAGCTAGCCAACGGGCAACGGGTACGCTACAGCCAGATGGTAAGTATCACATGACCGCATCGGATTTTCAACAAGATAGAGACTTGATGATTGAGTATGCGAAGGCGAATTTTAATGACTTTATCGGTGAAGTTTCGAGTCTTCAGCATGAAGAAACACAAATTCAGCTTAGAGTCATGTACGCTTTCACGTCGATTCAGACAAATCAAAAAACGTTGGCAGGGATCTTGTCGGCATTAAAACAAATGTCCCACACGGTGATGAATAATATTCAGTAAGGTCTTTCATTAGTAATATTAGCAGAGTCGATAATAATTCTCGGCCAGAAAGCTGAGAAGGCTGCTCATAAGGTCGGAGACGATATCCAATCTTTAATAATTTAACCTACCATTGATTTCACCATGAAAGACTTTAGTGGCATACAGTTTCCCTCGCACCTTTTAAATTCAGATATGTCTATGTATTCTGCTCAGACGAGTAGTACATCAGATGCAGCTAGCAGTGAAGCGGGTCAGATTGGTGCCGATATTGGGTCTGTCATCGCCCAGTGGAATGAGCAGCTCAATAGCGATCTTCAAGATTGGTATAATGACGCAATGGCTATGCAGCAGATTTTAGAAGAAGTGCAATTTGTTGCTTCTGAGATAGCGTATTGCTATGAACATGCTCAGACCCAAGCGGGTGCTGATGGCGGAGGTGATTGGTATATTCCTCAATCTCATTATGATGATCTTGTACAGGCAATGCAAGACTTGGGCATTCCGGAGTCTCAAATGGCTACGGGGACTGTGATGACTTCCGGAAATCATGCAGGTCAGGTACATATGACTCAAGCCGACTTCCAGCAAGACCTTCAGCTCATGCTTGAGTATGCCAAAGAGGATATACCTCAAGTGCAAAATGAGCTATCTGGTTACCAACAAGATGAAACAAAGGACATGTTGGCTGTTATGTATGATATCACAGCGATTAAGCAAAACCAGCAGGCGCTCTCGGGGATTTGGTCAGCCTTAAAGCAAATGGCGCAAGTAGTTGAGGGAAATATTCAGTGATTTTTAAATATCAATAAAAGCGAGAGGTTTGAGTTTGGGCCGGCTTATTTTGTTTTTGATAAGTTATTATTATCTAACGACTTGTTCCCATTAATTTTTAAACTATTTTAGAGTCGGGGGTTGAGAATGCTCAGAGATGTGATAGATTATTAGTGGCTGCATCAAGCAGTTAGGAAAAAGGAAATCAGGAAGAAAATCATCATGGGCTTGACGCCTATTAGCATAGAAAGGGGATATCGCTTTTGTAGGACATCTTAATCCTACAAATCGGTAAAATAATTTTTGCTCTGCAGGGAACTCACCTAGCCTAATTCTTGACTAATATAGTAGGAAGGGATGTTAGAAATCGGCCTTAAAGCTAAGTCAAGAACGTTGGGAAGAGCTGCGGATTCATCAACCTAAGTTCAATTAAATAACTCAACGTTAACATCATCAGTAGAAGGAAAAAGTTATGAATAAAGAAAATGTAGAAAACATTGATGTGCCTAGTGTAGATCAATTGACGGAACTCACCGAGCGGTTTCTTCTCGAAGGCCTGAGCTTTAAAGACCTAAAAGGCATCAGTGACGAAGACATGGAAGGCATCTACGCCGTTGGTTTTAATCTCTATAACAACGGTAAATACGAAGATGCGCTGAAAGTTTTTCAGTTCCTCTGCTTCTTTGACCATTTCAATCGCAAGTATTGGATGGCTTTGGGCGGGGCACGTCAGATGCTAAAATCGTACAAAGACGCTATTGACGCCTATTCGGTGGCAACAGTGCTCAAAGTTCATGATCCCATGGCCCCTCTCCAAGCAGCAAGCTGCTACTTGGCACTAGGGGACGCAAAATCCGCCAAGAGTGCACTTCACTGCGCTATTAAGTATTCAGGTGACAATAAAGAAATTAAAAGCCGTGCAGAAGCACTCCTCGAGTTCCTCGAAAAAAAAGGAAAAGACATTAAATAAGATTCTTAAACAACTAGAGAGGAGATTACGATTATGAACAATATTCAAGGGATTCCACCCAAAACACCTGAAGAGGCCAATATTCAGACCTTGTCCCAGGCCGGCAACTTGCTTCTTGAGCAAATTGCTCCCCTGATGGAGAAGGCAGGTTTAACGGTTTCTAAAGATAAGGTTAAAGAGGGTGATAGCAAAGCAAAGTCAGGCGTGTTTATTCAAGAGCCCACGGCAAAATCAATACCTCCCGGTGCTTGGAGTATTGTGGTTGCTGCTTTGAACATTCAAAATTCACAAGAAGCCATGAAGACGACGTTCCTCAACCTTGACAGTATGTCAAATGAGCGAACAGCCCAAATCAAAGCGCAAAATGAAGACATTAATAACTCCATTCAAGAAGCCGATAAGCAAGGTAAGGCTGGCAATGTGGGTAATGTCTTCGGCTGGATTGCAG
>DCBD01000067.1 GCA_002313355.1 Opitutia bacterium UBA1116
AAGTCTAGAGAGGGAAATATTTCAAAAGATTTATTTTTTGATTTTATATTATTATAATTTGTGGATTATTTTATTATTAAAGCGCATCAATGGACCTATTTTAATAGGGTTTAAAATGATTGCTTCTCCAAGATTGAAGAATTATTTATATTGCTATGAAACAGACGCTTATACCTCTCTCAGTGCTTTGTTTGATGCTTGTACATGCTGTTTTAGCTCAGGATCCGAAGACCTTCACGAATAAGGACGATATTGCCAATGACGGCTATGACATTGTTGCTTACTTCAAATACGGTGATCCTCGTAAGGGCAGTCAGGCCTATTCTGTTCAGCTGCCTAACAACACCATTTACTTGTTCTCTTCCAAGGAAACCCGAGATTTATTCCAAGCCAACCCGGACAAGTATTTTCCTCAATATGGGGGGTTTTGCGCTTATGCCATGGCCAAAACAGGCGAAAAAGTCAAAGTGGACCCCACTGTCTGGGCGATCGTGAAGGGCAAGCTCTACCTCAACTACTCAAAATCCATCGGCAAACGCTGGCAAAAAAAACGCTCCCAGTACATCAAAGAGGCCAATGAAAATTGGGAGAAAATATCTGAAAGTTTTGATAAATAAAGAGTTAAGATTTTTTCTGCTGGTGCTGATAAGACCCTGAATTTATCATTCATGGGGAACCAAAATGTTTTTGGCTTGTCGAAAATAAAGTATGCGGCGAAACAATCATTTTGTAATATTTTTTATTGTTTTATTGGTTGCCATATGGGTTAACTTAGGGGCAGAGGTTGTAGATAAACACTGGATTGATATTTCCGCGCAAATAGATGCAAGTAGCAAAGCTTGGTTAAACCCTTCTGGTTTTCTTGAAATAAGGGGTCATGAAAAAGAGGTTCTTTACTTGCTTTCGAAGGATTTTGCTGAAAATTTTCTTATCGAAGATCAGAATCTTGTTCGGCATATTAAGCTTCAAGAATTATTTGATTCAGGAATCGAAGAAAGTGAAATACTGACTTTCTTCAATCGTTTGAATGGAGGGGGTGCTCACCTGTCCATGGATGTTTTTTTGAAAGAATATCAAATCCTGTCTCGTTATTTAAGTTCAAGTTGTTTATTGGGCCTTTATCTAATGGCTAATACCAAGGATAATATTGCCTCAGAGGAATGTCTTCAAGTTGAGGAATCATTGTTGGATGAAAATATCCAGAATCTTATTGTTGCAGCAGATCGAGCCGGAATGAGTATTGAAGAAGCGGCAGAATCGCAAGGTTGGTTTAGTTTGCTTTCATCACACAAGGTGTTTATTCATGCCGAGAGTTTATGGGTGCATAGAGATGTTTTAAAAAAATTGGTGGGTCTTACTGCTTTTTATAACTGGCTTTCTGAAGCGCCTGCGTCGTATTTGAAACCGAAAATTCTGAGATGGCTAATAGATCAAGGGCTAGATATTAATAAAGAAGGTGTTCTCACAGACTGGGTTTACAATGGACAATTTTATAGGTCGAATCCATTAACGCAATCTTTGCAAAGTCTTTTAGGTTGTGAAGAAGTAGATCAAGCTACTAGAGCCAGGCTTGAGCAAATGATCGAGTTGCACCTTAATTCGGGTGTTCAGTGTGGTGTTCAAAATTATGCTATGTGGGCTGACAACTGTATTGAGGGTTATTTAGACTATCCAGAAAAGCTCTTAGACAAAAAACATAGATATCTTCAAGGGCAGACAGTATCTTCCGATGTGCCAAAAATTCCCCAGGTTCTTCACCATATTTGGCTAACGCATCCTCTTTCTCCCAGGGAAATTGATTCGCAGGATATCAATCAAGTTATTAAAAATAAGATTGCCGTGTTTTGTGAGGATGGTTGTTGGGAGCATATTGTATGGGTTAACGATCCAAGTCTCATACCGTATTCTGTCGAAATACTTGAGGCTTCAGGAGTTTCCGTTCGGTCTATTCATGACTATTCTGAGGAACTGAATAATTATCAAATCATTCAGGAACTCATTGAGCTCCAGCAGTGGGGAATGGCATCAGATGCTTTACGCTACAGTATTATAGAGCTTTTTGGAGGTGTCTATGCAGATCTCAATTTTGTTTTTAGTCGAAATTTGACTCACGAGGTTTACCATTACGATTTTTTTGGGCAAGACCTTGGTGTTGCGAATCCAGCATTTGCTCACAATTGCTGTTTTGGAGCGAAACCTCATCATCCTATTTTAAAGCGAGCAACTGAAATTATCGCCCGTAATTTTAGCCCAAATCGGCCTGATTACTTGCTACAGCTTGAAGGGAAAATAAGCACTGTTTCTTTTACTGTTTATGCAACCGCTTACGCTATTTCTATGGCCTATATTGATAAAGCCCACGAAAGCAATACGGTTGATGTCTTATACCCATACTTCAAGATGCCTAACTCACCGGATTTAACTCTTTCAGATTACTATCAATCAAATTTGGAAAGACTCGAGTACTATGCCGAAAAATATCCTGTTCTTTTGGAGCTATGTCCTGATTTTTTTAAGTTTACAAAAAAATATGTCTACTTTGCTGAAAATGATATTTCTATAGATCCATCTTTAGAGTATGGTTATGACAATGGCTTGACTGCAGGGACTTGGTGGCCTGAAGAAGAGTCTTTCTAGATATCATAATGTGGTCGACCACATTATGATATGTTGTAAGTTGTTATTGGATAAGGTCTTTTTCTTTTTATTGAGCTTCGCCCGATGTGGTAGACCACACTTTTAGGCTTTCGTTTTGACGGTGAAACTGTCAACAATGGCGCGTATGAACTATAGTGAGCTCAAGCAGCTTTTGGATATTATTTTGGGTCGAGGCCCCAGGGGAATGCCCGTCATTGAGGCCCTTAAGAGGCTCGATCAATATGGGGTAGACCACGCTCAGGAGCTTCCCCAGCGCTTAAAGCATTTCCTGGAGCGAAGATCTTATGAAAAGGCAGCTAACTTTATTGAGGAGAACAGCTTAGGGAATAAGGATGACCGCTAAGCGTATTTCAACCGAAGGGGAGAGCTCTCCCTTGGAGCATAATCCCTTTGCAAGCCTTCAGGTTAAAGGGCCTCTCAAGGATTTTACTTCACCTCAAGAACCTGAACCACCCAAAGCATCAAAAGCGCCCAATCGGGGTCGGGTAGATATTCGCCGTGAAAAGTCGGGCCGAGGCGGTAAAGTTGTAACCGTCATTACCGGCTTTCAGGGGATGTCTGAGGCAGATCGAGAGAAGCTTTTAAAACGTCTTAAAAATGCATGTGCAACGGGAGGGGCCGTGAAAGGGCAAACATTAGAGCTCCAGGGCGATCAGCGTGAGCGTGTTGCTGAGCTCCTTAGCAATGAAGGATTTAGGCCCGTTTTTGCGGGCGGCTGAAGGATTTGGCCTTTTTGATGTAGCGGCCTCCAGCGATAACCAGGAGGTAAATGGCCCCAGCAAGAAGCACCATCGTGGGTCCAGAGGGAAGATTGAGCTCATAGCTGAGACTGAGGCCTCCTGTGATAAAACCCATGCAAAGAAGTATGGCGAGAGCCATCATTTGCCAGAGTTTTTTGGCCATATGTCCTGCGATGGCAGCAGGCAAAGTAAGCAGGGCAATGACCAAGATAATCCCAACAAGCCTCACGAGAAGGACAATGGTGATGGCCGTCATCACTAGAAGGAGTAAGTAGAGGCCTCGAGCCGGAAGACCGCGAAGGAGGGCAAAGGTTTCATCAAAGCAAATGGCAAGCAAGGGCTTGTAGAGTGCAATGCAAAGTCCTGCGATTAAAATGTCTAAGCCTGCAATCAGCCAAAGGTCTTGAGTTCCGATGAGGAGGATGTTTCCAAAGAGGTAGCTCATTGGGTCTACATAGCCGGGGGTTTGGGCGATGAAGAGTAGACCGACCGCCATGCCTACGGTCCAGAGGGCTCCGATTAAAGTGTCTTCACGTTCGTGGGCATATTGGCTGACGAGACCGAGCAGCAGTGCTGCAAAAATTGCTGCACACAAGGCACCGCCCATGGGGTTTACCCATTCAAGACCCACTTTATATTTTATGTACAGAGCAATGCCAATGCCGCCAAGAATGCAGTGGGCAATAGCGCCTGCGATGTAGGTGATACGTCGCGTGACAACGTAAGTGCCGACCATGCCAAAGGCAATGCTGGCTAAAAGGCCCGCGATGAGCGCATTGCGTAAAAAGGGCAGGTCAGGGTTGAGCAATGTGTGAAGGAAATCAATCATGGTGGCAGTGCTCGTCGTGCCGGATAATCCTTAGGCCTGGCCCGTAGGTTTCTTGAATGACTTTTTCAGATAAAGTCCCCGTGCGGTGGACGGCGACGCGCCGATTGACGCAAAGGACTTTTTCGACGACTTTGGAGACAAAGTCTAGGTCGTGAGAGACCATAACGAGCGTCATGTTTTTGCGGTGACGCATGAGGGTTTCAACGAGTTGGAATTCAACTGCGAGATCGAGATTGGCAGTTGGCTCATCGAGGAGGAGCAGCTCCGGCTCGCAGGCGAGTGCTCGAGCGATGAGAACGCGCTGTTTTTGGCCGCCTGAAAGGGTTTGGAAAGATTGTTCTTCGAGGCCTTGAAGGCCCACATCATCCAAAGCTCGCTCGGCAGCGGCTAAATCTTCTGCACGGCGTCGCCACCCGAAATAAGACTTTCCGAGGCGTGCCATCAGCACGACTTCGAGCACAGTGATGGGAAAGAGGGGGTCGTAAAGAATATGCTGAGGGACGTAGCCAATATGTTTGCGTGCCTCGATGGGTGCTTTGCCAAAGATTTGAATGCTGCCTGAGCTCGGTGTAATGAGCCCGAGCATCAGCTTGAGGAGGGTTGTCTTGCCGCTGCCGTTTGGGCCTACAATGCAGACAGCTTCTTGAGGTTCGAGAGCGAAATTGACCTCTTCAAGTATGGGACTTGTCGTGTAGCCAAAGTTAACAGAATCAAATTCGACAATAGCTTGGGGCATTATTTTTCTGTTTCGATGCCAGCACGCACTCTACTTGCAATGGCATATATGTTTTCCAAATAATTGTATGCAAGTGGGTCTAGAGTGACGAGTTCTGCACCGAGGTTTTTGGCGAGTTGTTTTGCTTGGGCTTGCTCAAATTCAGGCTGGATGAAAAGGGTACGCACGTTTTTTTGTTGAGCCTCTGTTTGGAGTGACTCGAGCCGCTTGAGCGAGGGAGACTTTCCGTCATATTCGATGGAGACCTGTTTGAGCCCGTAGGCATCTGCAAAATACCCAAAAGCTGGATGGTATACGAAGAAAGGCTTCCCGCGAACGGGCTCGAGCATTGTTTGCAGTGAGCGATGGAGCGCTTCGAGCTCTTGGATGAGCAATGCTGCATTGTTTTCAAAGAGGGTTTTTGCGGTGGGTTTTTGCTCAATCAGGGCATCGAGGATGGTTGTGCACTGAATGACCACAAGCTTAGGATTGAGCCAAATGTGAGGATCCCACTCAAGGGGGGAGTGGTGGTGCCCTTCATGGTTGTGTGCTTCTTCGAGCTTGCGTAAGGGAATGCCTTGCCTAAGAGAGACAATCTTTATCTTAGGGTGTTGCTTCTTTAGCTTTTCAGTGAGGGCTTGTTCAAAGGGGAGATCTAGGGTGAAGTAGAGATCTGCCTTGGAAAGGGCGATCATCTGTTCGGGGCTGATGTCAAAAGTCTCGGGAGATTGCCAGGGCTTTGTGAGCGCTTCGACCTGAACTTCATCACCGCCAATGCGCTGGATGATGTAAGCTTCGGGAGGAATACTGACAAAGGCGCGGATAGGGCTTCCGTAGCTTGTGGCTAAGCCACAGCAGGCAAGTACAAAGATCCAGACAGCTTCTGCTGCTCGCATGATAGATCTGTTTGCTTAAGTGGTTAAGCGGATGGCTTGGCAGTTTCCGCCTCTTTGCTTGTATTAGCCTGGTTTTCTTGACCTGAGGGAGTCGTGTTGCCTGTGTTTGTAGGCGGTGTGTCCATTGCGTCCCTGAAGTTGTCTTCGACTTCGGTTGCGGCTTTACGAAACTCGCGTACTGACTTGCCGACGCCGCGTGCAAGCTCAGGAAGGCGCTTAGCGCCAAAAAGGAGCAAGATGGCAAAAAAGATGAGAAAGATCTCCCAGCCGTTTAAGTTTTGCAGAAAAGCAAATGGAAATAAATCTGCTATCATATTCCCTTAAGGCTACTTAATGCTCTCCGCTTGTAAATGTTAAAAGCAATGATCACTGTTTTGAGGACGGCTTTATAACTTGTTTTAGTTTAGTGAATTATGTTTTTTGTTTAATCTGATTCTGCAAACCCATAAAATTTATTCGAAAAGCTGGTGATCCTTTTAACCATGACCATGGGCTTGTAGCTTAGGTAGGAAAATGGCCAAGGAAGTTGCTCAGTGTTGAGGGTATCCTCAAAGAGCGTATCTATTCCAGGAACTTCAACCACAATACCTTCTTTAAGGAGGGTTAGGCTGATCTGGAACCAAGTTAGGGCATGCTTCGCTCGATTAAGGTGTTGATGCCACCACACAATAACTTGTGGATTGGATGAAGAGCGAAAGGTCTCAAAGGTAAGATCGCTTAACTTGTCATCAAATGCTTCAATCAACTGAACCATACTCCAAGAGAGGACGAAGACAAGTTTCATGTAGTCTTGATACGGTTTTGATAGGGGGGCAAGAGGAAGGATGAGGTAGTACCGCTCGTAGATAAGATCAAGTAGTCCTGCATTGAGCATTCTGTAAGCATTGCCGAGCTTGAAAGATTCATGGGCAAAGGCCTTTCTTGATTTTTTGCTGCCACGACTCGCTGCAAGCGTATCGATATAGATGCCTGTACGTTCGATCAGTCCTGGATGACACTCCATAGCGCGAACAAAGTAGTCTTGCGTTGTGGCGTAGGCGTATTGGTCTAGGTAGGTTTGGACGAGGGCGTTTCTAGGCTGTGTATCAAAGAATGCTACATGAGCTTGAGCAATGTTCAGGGTAAGGCTTAGGGTCGCGACAAGCGTATAGAATCCTTTCCGCGATGAGGGAGTCGCTGATCGTTGATGCATAGGGGTTCCTTTCTCCTTGGGGGCTTGAACATACACTCTATGGATTTTCAATATCGCTGTCAAATAGGCTTAAATTTAGGGTTGTATGGCTTGACAGGCCTTGTGGGTTTTGTTTTAAAAAGAGCTCAGTTTTAAAAGCGCTGATTTGATCCTCAGATTGCGGGCGCGGTATAAATACAGCTAAAGCGCTATGAGTCAAGTTGTTATGTATGCCTATCTCGCAATAAAGGAGCTTAGGTATGACAAAAATTAACACAGAGACAAAAACGAATAAAAGAGGTCGTTCCAAGCATTTTGGACAAGCTATTGCTTGGTTTATTGCGAGCCTCCTAATTAGTAACGCCAATGATGTGATCGCTAAGTATTTAGGGAGTGATTTACATCCAATGCAAATCACCTTTATGCGTTTCTTTTTTGGCTGTCTTGTGCTCGTTCCCTTTATGATGCGTTATGGGCGTGCGTCCTTTGCCACGCAGCGCTTTGGGTTCCATGCCTTGCGGGGCCTCTTGCTTTTGGGAGGCATTGCTTTGTGGTGTCATGGTCTTACCCTTGTTCCCATCACCGCGGTGACGGTTTTAAACTTTACGATTCCGCTGTTCACGCTCGTCTTCGCCCTCATTTTCTTGAAAGAGCGAGTTGGTTGGGCTCGCTGGTTTGCGACATTGGGAGGCTTTGTGGGTATTTACATTATCTTTAATCCTGGGAGCACAGGCTTCCCTCCGCAGGCTCTCTGGCTTCTTTTAGCGGCGTCTTTCTTCGCTTTGCTCGATGTAATGAATAAGCGCTTTGTGAGTGATGAACCGATGCTTAGTATGCTCTTCTATGTCGCGCTAGCGACGGTGATCTTTTCGGCGATCCCTGCTTATTATGTCTGGGAGACGATCAGCCTTCAGCAGTGGGTCTTGCTTGCGATTCTTGGCTGTGGTGCAAACCTTATCCTCTTTTGCTTGCTCAAGGCCTTTGCCCTTGCCGATGTCTCTGCGCTCGCTCCTTTTCGCTATGTGGAGCTGATTTTTTCAGCCCTCTCAGGGTTTCTCCTCTTTGCTGAAGTACCGACGCGTTATACCTTAGTCGGTGCCTTGGTGATTATCCCTTGTGCCTTGTTCGTCACTCTGTACGATGCTCGGCAGGAAGGTTAGGCGAGATAAGGCTTATTCGCATACTTTTTAATGTTAAGGCGAACTTGGTAGTTCGCCTTATTTTTGAGCCTATATTAAAAGATTGCTTTAGTAAGGGGTTTTGTAAGAGTGTGTTTCGTAAGTCATTATGCCCCTTATCCTGGAATATTTAGAGCAGCGAGTTCTCCTGGCTGGAGATGATCTCGACCATGCTGCACCTGCGACATTTATTGGCTTTGATGGCTATGAATGGACGGGGATGGCCGTCTATGGCGGGTTTCTTTTTTATGCAGGTGGGGGTGGTGAGCTTGTATTTAATGGCCCAAGTATAACTTTTGGGGTAATGGGGTTGCTCTGTGGCTACCATGTAGGGGCTGGCATTCGTGATGATTGGTTTGGTTATGGAACATTTGAAGAAGATGGTTTGCTTCAAGAGATGGTTTCTGCGAATAATAACTTATCCTATGAATGACATTTCCATCCTCAATGATGAAGGTTTTTGACCCAAAAAAGACCTCTCACATTTGAGAGGTCTTTTTAAAGAGTTATCTCTGCGTCTTAGTTAGACTCTTTAGTAAAGGACTCAAAGCCAGGGCCCTTGTCGTCCGTTTCTGCTTCGAAGAAGCCGTGGAGTTGGCGAATACGCGTTGGGTGACGCATCTTGCGGAGGGCTTTAGCCTCGATTTGACGGATACGTTCCCGAGTGACTTTGAACTGACGACCAACTTCTTCGAGGGTACGGCTGTAACCATCTTGAAGGCCAAATCGTAGGGAGAGGACGCGGCGCTCACGATCTGTTAAGCTGTCTAGAACGTCGATGATCTTTTCCCGTAGAAGGCTGTAAGCCGTCATGTCATAAGGGTTTTCGGCTCCTTTGTCTTCAATGAAGTCACCGAAGTTGGTGTCGTCACTATCGCCAACAGGGCTTTGGAGTGAAATGGGTTGTTGCGCCATTTTCATGATTGTCTGAACGCGGTCAAGCGGGAGCTGCATCTCCATGGCAACCTCTTCAGGTGTTGGCTCGTGGCCAAGCTCTTGCAAGAGTTGCTTTTGGACCTGCATGACCTTGTTGAGTGTTTCGATCATGTGGACAGGGATGCGAATCGTGCGCGCCTGGTCTGCGATGGAGCGCGTGATTGCTTGGCGAATCCACCAGGTTGCATACGTGGAGAATTTGTACCCACGGCGGTATTCGAATTTTTCGACCGCTTTCATGAGGCCCATATTGCCCTCTTGGATGAGGTCGAGGAAGGAAAGCCCACGGTTTGTGTACTTTTTGGCAATGGAAATAACGAGACGAAGGTTAGCTTCGACCATTTCCGTTTTTGCAGTGTGAGCATCGCGCATGTTTTTGCGGACTGAGCGCAAGAGCTCAAGCAAGGCCTCAGGCTCCATGCGGTAGGCCTTTTCAATCTGAGCGAGTTCTGCTTTGATGTCTTTGGGATCGAGTGCCTGCTTGGAGCGGCGTGCACGCTCGCGCTTGCTTGGGTTAAGTGCTTTTAAGAGTGCCTCGATACGTTCTTTGACCGGGCTAAAGTTTTCTAAGAATTCTTCGAAAACTTTGAGTTTGAAGCAGAATTTTTGGAAGAGCGGCGGAAGCTCAGCTTCGTGCTTTTTAAAACGATTGAATGCGCGTGTCTTGGCAGCCTTGTTGGATGCGCCTAGATAGTCGTTCCAGGCTTTTTCGATTTTGGCTTCGACTTTTTCGGCAAGACCAAGTGCTTTTTCGATGGCCATGAAGTAAGCCTCGCGGCTGTCGATTTTCTTGTCGAGAACGACGCGATCAAAGCGTTCTTCGCGCTCGAGTAACTTACGAGCGATATCGATTTGATAGGAGGCCGTGAGGCTGATGGAAAAAAGCTCATTGAGTGCGCGTGCTTCTGCTTCTTCAATGCGTTTGGAAATAGAGACCTCTTCTTCGCGTGTGAGGAGAGGCACTTGACCCATTTGTTTGAGGTACATGCGAACAGGGTCATCAAGGGAGTCTCCTTGTTGATTTTTGGCGGCTTGCTCTTCAGTCTTGTGAAGTCGCTCTTTGTACTTTTCAACCTCAACTTCGTCTAAAATATCAATCTCGAGATTTTCGAGGATGTTAACGACATTTTCGATGCTGTCTGACGTGCGTACTTTTGCAGGCAGCATTTCGTTGATGTCCTGAACCGTGAGATAGCCTTGCTCCTTGGCACGCTGAATGAGGCGCGTGATCTGCTCGTTGAGTTCTTCTTGTGTGATTGTTGTAGCGGATGCGTTAGTAGTAGGCTTTGCGTTTTTAGATGCAGGTGGTTGTTTGGTTTCAACCTTTTTAGCCTTGGCTTCCTTGGTCTTGCTTGAAGCCTTAGCAGGTGCTTCCGTTTTGTTCGCAGTTGTGCGTGCAGATGTCTTTACGGCCTTTTTCTTGGGCTTAGCTGGCGTGCTTTTTTTTGCGACTTTTTTGGCGGGGGCACTTTTTTTGGCAGCTACTTTCTTGGTTGCCTTTGTCGTGCTCTTTTTTGCTACTTTGGTTGCCTTCTTTTTCGCTTTTGTGGTGCTTGTTTTTTTTGTTTTTGTTGCCATGACTATGAAATGCTTGGTGTGTGTTTGAGTTGATTTCTAAGCTCGATGCGTTGCTGCTGAATGGCCTGAATGGTGGTTCGCTCGTTAGCCGGTGTTTGCGCTAGTTGTTGCGAGAGTTTTTGTTTTTGCCGTTCAATGTGTGCTTTAAAAAGTGCTTCGAGACAGAGGTTTGCCGTGCGTAAAGGATTTTCAAATGGTTTGTTTTCGGCTAAAATCGAGTAGACAAGATTGCGCTGTTCGTCGGTTTCTAGGTGCTCATCAATCGCTTGTGTGCCGTGCCAAAGATCTTCTCGGATGTCTCCCAAAAAGCGATTGAGTAGCTCTCCTGGAGTAGTATTTGTGTCGATCCATTCAGCGTGAACATGATGTGCGATGGCTTGAGCGAGTTCTTCGTGGACTAAGAGGACACACAGTAATTGGTATTCTGTGCTTGTCAACTTCGTGCTCGATTTTTGCGTTACTCCTTCTTGGTTAAGTGTTTTCGGTTGTTGTTGGGACCCCTCTAATCGGAGTCGTGTAAGTTCTTTATCTACTGTGTACTCGTATATGCCTAAAAGGTTCCCGGCTTTTTTAAGGTTTATTTCGGCAAAGGTGAGCGAATCACTACCTTGAAAATACTCAAAGATAGTCTCAAAAGCGCTTTTTTTAGTTTCAGGGCTTGATGACATCCCTTTGGGGGCCAATAGCTTAATGGAGAATTCGATGCCGTCTAGAGCTTCGTTTTGGAGTGCTTTAAAGCCCTCAATGCCAGATGCTTGGAGGAATGTGTCAGGGTCTTTTCCTTCAGGGAGGACTAAAAACCTTGGAGAAAGGCCTGCCTTAAAGGCTAGGGGGAGGAAGCGCATGGCTGCTTTTTGGCCTGCAGAATCTCCATCTAACAGGCAGTGAACCGTGCTTCCATAGCGGCGAATGAGGATGAGCTGAGATTCCGTAATAGCTGTTCCTTGAGGGGCCACAGCCGTTTTGAGTCCTAATGTTTGGCAGCGAATGGCATCTAGTTGTCCTTCGACGAGAATAATGGGGTTATCTTCATCGACGTGTTTGCGAGCCGTATCGAGCCCAAAGAGGACATGGCTTTTGCTGAAAATGGATGTTTCCGGGGAGTTGACATACTTGGCTTCACGGGTTGGGTCATCCTTTGGGGTGATGCCCTCGAGGGTTCGCGCAGTGAAGGCAATGATGCGGCCTTGGACGTCCCGAATGGGGATCATCAAGCGTCCGCGAAATCGGGGCTTCATGCGTGCGCTATCTGCTTGTTGTTTGTTCGCATAAAAAAGTCCGCTTTCGCGCAGGGCTTCTACGGAAAAGTTTTTTGCAAGGAGATGTTTGAGGAGTGCTTCGGGCTTCCCTGGGGCAAGGCCGATTTGGTACGTTTTGGCTACTTCGAGGGAAAAACTGCGTTTGTCTTCCCAGTATTCTCGCGTCATGTTTGCTTGAGGAGCATCTCCGAGAAGAACCTGATGGAAGTAGCTCGCGGCGGCCTCGTGAATAGCAAAGAGCTCCTTTCTTAAGGACATGGTTTCACCCGAGTCACTGCCGGCCTCATACTCAAGGGTGATACTGTATTGCTTGGCTAAAAACTCGACAGCTTCGGTGAAATTTAAATTTTCCTTAAGCTCGATAAACCGGAAAAGATCACCCGCGTGCCCGCTGCTGTAACACTTGAAAACATTTTTTTCGGGGTGAATGAAAAATGAAGGCGTTTTCTCTTGGCTAAAGGGGCTTAAACCGCGCCATTGCGACCCTGCGCGTTTCATTGAGACATAGGTGCTGGCGACGTCCACAAGTTGAACGCGCTCTCTGATTTCCTCAATGCAACGACGCTGGATAAGCGGCATAAATCTTAGTCTTTAGCTCTAAGGCGATCCGTGCAATCGAGAAAGTGCAAGCTCTGCATCCGGCCGACCGGGATGATCGGGTGCGGCGATGTTTAAGAATTCACGATACAAAAAGCGCGCGTTGCGTGGGTTGTTGTCCACCGTTTCGTAAGCGCGGGCAAGTGCGAGGGTGATTTGTGGACTTCGTGGAAAGTTTTCTTTGGCCTGTTCTAGCTCGGTGATGAAATCGCTTTTACTGCGCGTTTGTTCGACCATCTTTAAGTAGCGGAGCGTATAGCCAAGATTTTTGGGTTCACGGCGCATCGCTTCAAGGAGCGCGGGTTCTGATTCTTGGATGCGGCCGAGCTGCCAATAGCAGTCCGACAGAGTAAACCAGATTGCAGCTGAGCTATCGTTAAGGCTAAGAGACTTCCAATAAAGCCCGATGGCCTCTTCGAAATTGCCTATCTCACGAGCCGTGTCCGCTTGTTCTTTTAGACTCTCGGCTGTAGGGGGAGGGGGATTCGCTTTAAGTTCGGCAATTTCTGCTGCGCGTATTGCCTCTTCTTCTGCAAGGCGTGCGGTTTCTTCAGCTTCACGTGCCTTGCGTTCAATTTCTGCCTGTTCTTCACGCCATTGCTGAATGCCGGCTAAAGCCTCGCTGTCTTTGAGGGATCCTAGCTCGCTTGATTTTTTCTTTTCAAGCTGAGTTAAGTAGTCGGATGCGGTTTCCCAGTTGCTTGTCTCAGCATAGAGTTGCACGAGGCGTTTTGCTGCAGCTTCTTCACTCTTGGCTTGCTTAAAAGCTTCTTGATACCAATCAAGCGCTTGAGCCCGATTTCCTAGTGCAGAAAAGAGATCCCCGAGTGCAAGGGCTTCCTCGGCGCTTGCAGCACGATTTTCATGCTTAATGATGGCAAGTTGCGCATCGAGGGCGTATTGTTTGTTTTGAGCTGCGAGTGCAAGTTGAAGGCTACGCTTCCAGGCAAGAGTGTCTTCTGGGTTTTTTTCTAGGTAGCGCATGTAGCGCTCTTGAGCAAGCGCAGTATTGCCTGCATTTTCATGAGCTTGGGCAGCGTAGAGGATAAGGTGAGTGTCTTTATCGAGGGCGGCTACTTGATCAAAATAAAACGCTGCTTCGTCGTAAGCATTTTGGTTGGAGTAGGCAAAAGCGAGATTTTCGAGAATGTCCGTCTCTCCGGGGTAATTTTGGTTGAGTGTTTCTAAAATATGCGTAGCTTGTTCTGCGTCGCCGCTTGCTATGAGATTGCCTGCCTGTTCGAGTTGTTCCTTGATGATAGATGCCCGCTTATTCGCCTCGTCTTCAGCACTGGGTTGAGTGCAGCGCACCGCGAATAAACTGCAAGTCATGGTGATGATAATGAGTGCTTTAGATCGGAGAAGGTGTTTCATAACAAAAGCTTATAAAAAATATCGGTTGAATCGAATATACTGTCAAGTGTGTTGGCTTATTTCTTTCGTGTGCATGACTCTGGGTGCTCATGGCCTTTATTCAAAAGAGCCTGTAAAAGCCGACGTCTCGAGTATCCATCCTAGCTTAGCATACGCCTGGGAATATCGCTTACAAGGCTTTTCCGAAGAGGACTATTGTCGGGCTCTTCAGTCCTTAGTTGCTGATTTTGAGCGAGTAAGCGGAAGAAAGCTCAGTCCTGGGGCTCAGCATCGTGTAGGCATTAAGGTTGATACAGCCGCTGGGGCGGGTTTCTCCACACCGGTAGCCCTTACGCGTGCGGTTATTGCCTTCTTAAAGTCTCGCGGTTACAGCGATGAGGATATTTTCATTATTGATCTCTCAACAGAAAAGCTTCGCGATGCTGGTTATCTGCCTCCTTTGAGTGACAAAGGAGATCGCTTCGATGGCAGGATTCCCATCTACGCGCTTGATACGGGCGAATACTACGACAAGCGTTGGTACTATGAAAGTCCGCTTCCTTCGGATAAACGTTGGCTTCCAACCTCTTTCGATTGGAAGGAGACACTACACGTTCTTCAGCAAGAACGCCGCAGCTATCTGCCTATGCCGCTGCTCTTCGGCCTCGATTTTTGGATTAACCTCCCCATGGTTTCTGATGATCCTGCCCTTGGGGTCAAAGGGGCGATTGCGAATGCCTCCATCTGGAATGTTAGCAATCAGCGCCGCTTTTTAGACAAGCCTGCAAATGCCCCCGTTTCAGCAGCTGAGATCGCTGCTATTCCAGAGCTTCGGGGTACCTGGGTTTTCACTCTCATGTCCCTTGAGAAGTTCCAATATGTCGGTGGCCCTATTTACAACGCTTATTATGTCGTTCAAGAGCCACGCATTTGGTTGAGTTCCAATCCTGTAGTTCTCGATTACGTTGCCCTTCAAAAGATTAACCGTTATCGCCGCGCTAAGCGCTTCCCGATGATTGAGCCTTTGCCCATCTTATTTGATTCCGCTGAAGAAGTCGGCCTGGGCGATTATGGTAATGTTCACTGGTTGCTTTCTCGTCCGAAAAAATCAAATGGCTCTTGAAATACGCTTGTAAAAAAAGCAAGAAGTGGTTAATTTAATTCGAAACCTATAGCTCATTGCTTTTCATGACTTTAGATGCGTACATTCCCGTCTTAATTCAAATCGCCATAGCTCTGGCTGTGGGCCTGGGCATTCTCGCGGCAAGTCACCTCTTCGGTCAGCGCACGCGTCCTAACGTGATGAAAGACTCTGGCTACGAGTGTGGTGTCCCCATTCAAGGGGCGGTGCACCCACGCTTCACCGTGAAGTTCTACGTCACGGCCATGCTCTTCATCATCTTTGATATCGAGGTTGTCTTCCTCGTTCCCTGGGCGATGATTTATCGCGACTTTCTTGCAGCACACATTCCTATTTTAGTTCCCATTTTGTTCTTCTTCATCGTTCTCATTGTCGGCCTTGTGTATGAGCTCAAAAAAGGCGGGCTCGAGTGGGAACGCACAGTTCCTCCACCGTCCGAGTAGCTTCCCTAGTGCGGTAGCCGCCTCGAGTTGTCTTTAATCTTTTCAATCCGCCTAGCCCTTATTGGCTCATGCGTCTCGATCGTTTTCTAGCTAAATCACGTATTGTTGATCTCGAGAGTACTGACTACAGCAGCGCTCTGGATGAGCTTTTGCATCTGTGTCCTTTAAAGACGATCAAGAGCCACAATCGCGATGATCTTCTCGAAGGGCTCCTTGAGCGCGAAAAAACGATGACGACCTGCCTCGATAATGGGGTAGCTCTTCCGCATATGCGCATTTCCATGAAGCGCCCTTATATTTTTGCCGTTGGGCGTTGCCCTCAAGGTGTTGAGTATGAGGGCATGGCTGAGTATCGCGATTTGCGGCTTATTTTCCTTCTACTTGCATCAGACCAGGAGAAGTCCTACCTCAATGTCCTTGCCTCTCTTGCGCGTGTCCTTCAAGACCCCATTCAGGTGAGTAGCCTCGTCGAATCCCCCGACCTTAAGGCTTTTCAAGATCGCCTGCTCGTTGCACTAGGGGGGCCTTTGGCACGTGGCGGTCGCATCAACAAATTTAATCGCCTCATCTTTAAAGAGGCTGAAAAGATCGCCAAGGGTGCAGACTGTTCTGCAGTCATGATGCTTGGAGATACCTTCGAAGAGCCTGTTGATTTGGAGCATTGTTTCCACGGTTTCAAAAAAATTCTCGTCGTCCCTTCAGTTGGGGGGGCAACCCAGGAGTCCAAGTCCGTCGATGCGGTGATTACCACGCGCTCTTTTTCGCATCAGCGCTTATCTGCTTTGAGGAGTGCCATCTTTATTGGCCTAACGCGCGGTATTTTTAAATACAATGATCGGGTCTGTTGTGTTGGCGGCCTTCCCAAGTCCAACCGCCTAGACACAATCGTCGTCGTTGATCTTGAGAAAGAGTTTCAGTCTGTCTTTATGCGACAGGGTAATATCCTCCCGCCCTCTGTAAAGCCGGAGGTCTTAGAGCGGATCGTTGCCATTGCTCTAGAGCTTGCCGTTGAGGGCCGCGAAGGAAAGCCGATCGGTAGCCTCTTTGTTGTTGGCGATAGCGAACAGGTTAAAACTCACATTAAGCCACTCGTTCTCAATCCTTTTTATGGCTACAAGGAGGAAGACCGCAACATCCTTAACCCCTTTATGGACGAGACAGTCAAAGAGCTCTCATCAATTGATGGGGCCTTTGTCATTCGCGGTGATGGAGTCATTGAGTCAGCAGGCACATACATTCACGCTCCGGATCATCACTACGAGCTGCCCGGCGGCCTAGGTACTCGGCACTCTGCAGGTGCAGCCGTCTCCCTAGCTACGGACTGTATCGCCGTCGTTATTTCCAGTTCTGGCCAAGTCACTCTTTTCCGCCGGGGTAAGATGTTGCCGTTAATAGAAAAAGCGAGGAACCCTCTCTAGAAAGCGCACCCATGCACCTCTTTTGGCGTCCCTACTTGTGGGCTCGGCGTTCGCGGATCGCACC